>JAQBNL010000088.1 GCA_028288585.1 Chitinophagaceae bacterium
TCAGAACAAAATATGATTACGATAATAATTTATACATGGTAGCAGGCGAAGTGCTCTCCAGAGTTGCAGGCATGAGTTGGGAAGATTTTATACAGAAAAGAATTTTAGACCCTTTAAAAATGACAAGCACTGCACCTTCATTCAGGCTGCTGAAAAATAAATCGAATGTCATTGATCCGCATGCACCGGTAGATGGTGTTGTGAAAGTTATCCGCAGAGACTGGAACGAAACCGCCAATGCTGCCGGGGGTATTTACAGCAACCTTACCGATATGTGCAAATGGATCATTATGCAGATGAACCATGGTAAATATGGCGAAGGGCTAAGCAATAAATTATTTACCAACGATGTGCATGAGGAAATGTGGACGCCACAAACCATCATCCCGGTAAGAGGTGAAACGCCCTACAACACTCACTTTTCAAGCTATGGATTAGGATGGTTCTTAAGTGATGTAAAAGGTTATAAGCAGGCCACGCATACCGGCGGACTTGCAGGCATTGTAACCCAGGTAACACTTATACCGGAGATGAAGCTTGGTATAATTGTTTTTACCAACCAGCAATCAGGCGCTGCATTTTCAGCAATCACCAATACTATAAAAGACAGTTATTTGAATATACAGGGGCGTAATTGGGTAGAGTCGTATCACGACAGGGTTGTGGTAAACGAAGCCACTGCAAAAGCAATCACTGATAAAATATGGAAAGATATTGATGCACAGCAAAAAAATACTTCTAAGGCAGATGTAACTTTATTCACCGGGACATATGCTGATAAGTGGTTTGGCGATGTGGCAGTGTCTGAAAAAAATGGTAAGCTATGGTTCCAGTCAAAAAGATCTTTTTTATTAAATGGTGAAATGTTCCCCTACAAAGGCAATACATTTATTGTAAAGTGGACTGACAGGAGTATGGATGCAGATGCCTTTGTAATGTTCGACCTTGATAATACAGGCAAACCTTCCGGGATGAAAATGCAGGCAATCTCGCCGCTTACAGATTTTAGTTTTGATTTCCAGGACCTGGATTTTAAAAGAGTAAAATGAGCCATGCTATCTGCAAAAATTGCAATGCCCCTGTTACGGGTGTTTACTGCAGCAAATGCGGACAGAAAGCAAGCACATCCCGTTTCACCTTCACATCATTGATCCATGAGATTGTACATTCATTTACTCATATAGAGCGTGGGTTTCTTTATACTTCCATACAACTCTTTATACACCCCGGCAGAGTTATTAACGGATACCTAACCGGTAAAAGAGTAAATTATCACAAACCATTTGGGCTGTACTTTATATGGGTGGCCATTTTTCTTTTGGTAGACAATTTTCTTAAAAAACAAGCCGGCTATGTAAATGGAAATGATCTTTCACCGGATGCAGTGTTGTATGAACCCTTTACTAAAGTATTTCCTTACTATGAGCATTACCTTGCAATAATTATTCTTCCATTGATCGTTATCTCTCCATTAGTGAGTTATCAGCTCGTTTTAAAAAGGCTTAAGTCAATTATGCTGAAATAATAATTATCTCGATCTACCTGCAGGTTACTGGTTTTATTATTGGTATTCTTGCAGACATCATTGGCATAATTACCGGCACATATGCTTTTATGCAAAACAATCAGGTAATCCTGTTATTATCGGCGATGTTCCAGTTGTGGGCTGGTTTTGATATAATTAAGAAAGCACCTTACAAAAAATCATCTGCTTGGAAAAGTCTGTTAATATCTGCATATGTTATTGTGATAGGATTTATCGTATTCTTCTGTTATCTGCGTTTTGCAGTTCCTTTTGTAGTTAGTCTTTTTCATTAGTGTTAATGTATAAAGATGATTATTCAAAAAAAGTAAATGGCTCAGGTATACACAATCCTCTCCATTATTTTTTCTCATAAAAAATTTCTTTTACATTTATGCCTGATTCCTCCCTTCGCAAACTCCTTCCTGGCCTTTTTCAAATCATCATTAAACAACTGTTATGAAAAAGTATGTCAAATCAAAACTAATTCTGTTTGTATTACCTGTTATGTTTATTGCCTGCAACCAGGGTGATAAAACAACGACGGATTCAACAACCGATTCTACCAACAGCACCGCTATTGACAGCACTGCTAACAATCAAAGCACGGATGCTGTAACTGTTGCGCCCAATCTTTACAGTGTTGTAAAAGATACCATGGGCATCCGCATTTTAAAGATCACTTATAAGCCCGGCGATTCTTCTGCAATGCATTCTCATCCTGATAATGTGCTGTATGTTGTGGATGGCGCTACAATGGAATTTACAGCACCTGATGGAAGCAAACAGGTGCATGAATTAAAACCCGGTATGACCATGATACAACCCGGCAGTTCGCACAGTGTAAAAAATATCGGGAACACAACAGCCAATGCTTATTTGTTTGAAATAAACCGGCCCAACACGGCAGGCACAACGGATGCTGCAATGGATGCAACTAAAGTTGCTCCTGCATTATATAAAATGACAAAGGATACGATGAACATCAGGGTATTGACGGCAACTTATAAGCCCGGTGCTTCTTCTGCATTACATGCTCATCCTGATAATGCAATTTATATTATTGAAGGCGGCAACTCAGAGTTTACCGACAAAGACGGGAAGAAGCAATCAATGGAAATGGCAAAGGGAATGGCAGTAGTAATGCCTGCCGGTATACATGGTGTAAAAAATGTAGGTACAGCAACTACAAAAGTATTGATAGTAGAAGTTAACAGGCCTGCAAAATAAATAATTATTACCGGCGCAGGCATGGCTTGTGCCGGTAACTTTTAATAATATCATTCTGATTTTTCGTATGGACAGTGTAAAAAAATATTTTAATGGAGAAGTTACCGTGGTATGGCAGCCAAAACTTTGCATCCATTCTGCTATATGTTTTCACGGTCTTCCCAATGTTTTCAATCCTAAAGAAAGGCCCTGGATAAAAATAGATGGCGCTGCAACAGAACAAATAATTGACCAGGTAAAAAAATGCCCGAGCGGTGCATTGAGCTTTTATTAAATGCAGTAAATTAATAGGCTCTTAGTATCTTAAAATAATAAGTGCTGCTGTGCAACCGGCTAATCAATTTTTATAAACCTTTCCTTCTTTCATTACAAACACTACATTCCCGAGAGATAAAATATTGCTGAGGGGATCGCCATGTACTGCAGGATAGAATCTTAGAAAATTGTAAAGTAATATTTTATTCCATCTCATAATATATTTAATGTTTTAGATTTGAAAAAAAGAGAACATCACAATAACGAACAATTATACATTACTTTGAATGCCCTTTATGAAAAGAATACTTACCATTTTATTTCTTCTTTTTACCATTACTCTCCAAGCGCAAACGGTGAGCAATTACTTTGAACGCATCAGGAATAATGCAGCAGAACTAACAGCATTTTTTTCTCAAATGCCTAAGGGAGGAGACCTGCATCATCACTACAGCGGATCAGTGTATGCAGAAAGTTTCTTTGATAATGCAATAGAGTATGATCTTTTTATCAACAGGTCAACCCTGGAGATACGCAAAGAGAAGCCAGCAGATGATAATAACTGGACCAATTTTTCTTCGTTAAAAAAAGAAGGATTACTACCTGACTACAAACAGCGGCTGTTGCGGCAATGGTCTGCCAAAGATTATAACGAAAGTGATTATCCTTCCCATCGCCAGTTCTTTGAATCATTCGGTCACTTTGGCCTGGCAAGTAATTATAACATTGATAAGGGTTTGCTGGAAATTAAAAAAAGAGCGAAGGCTGAAAAGGTATCCTACATAGAAACAATGTTTGAGACCATAAAATGTGATAAGGACATTAAAGAACTTTTCTCTTTAAACAAAACATTAAGAGATTACCAGCAGGTACGCCAGCAGGTTGCCGTACAAAAATTACTGGATAGTTTATATAAGATCATTCAAAAGAAAAATGTAGATGAATGTGCTGTTGACTATGCTAAAAATTTTTTAGAAAAACTACACAGCTCCCTTGCCATAGATGATTCAGCATTTACCATGCGGTACCAAACTTATGTACTCAGGTTTATGGAACCTGTACAACTGTTTAAGAATATCATCGTTGCATTTGAAGCCGCCAACAGCAGCCCGTTGATAGTGGGCGTAAATATTGTAGCCCCTGAACATGATGATATTTCCATGAACGATTATTGGCTGCATATGCAGATGTTTAATTACTGCCATACAAAATTTCCAACAGTAAAATATTCTATGCATGCAGGAGAATTAACACTGGGCCTTGTAAAGCCGGAAGAACTTACCTGGCATATCACCAGCGCCGTGTATGATGCAAAGGCAAACAGGATAGGGCATGGGGTAGACGTAGCGTATGAAAAAGAGCCCTATGCGCTGTTAAATTATATGAGCAGAAAAAACATTCCTGTAGAAATAAATTTATACAGCAATGAATTTATTTTGAAGGTTAAGGAAGACAGGCACCCCATCATGCTCTACAAAAACTTTAAAGTACCTATCGTAATCAGTACAGATGATGCAGGGGTGTTACGATCCAGCTTAATTGAGCAATATGTGTTGCTGGCAAAAAGATATAAGCAAATAAAATACACTGATATAAAACAGTTTGTTTACAATAGTATTCAATACAGTTTTATTAAGGAACCCATGCTAAAGCAAAAGATCAAATCACAACTTGATAAGGATTTTATAAACTTTGAAAAAAGTATTATGTCTATTCAAAAGCAGTAAATGTTTTACTAAACATATTCTGCCAAAATCTTATATCATAAAATAACAATAAAATTGCTACCTGCAACCTCTCAGCAGGGCTTATATATTAATTTGCATTCTCAAAAACACTGCGTTAACCTTAATACCATCGATGAAAAATTCAGAATTTGATATGTTCAGCTTTTTTGAAATGACGCCTGACCTGGTATGTATTGCAGGCAGGGATGGTTTTTTTAGAAAAGTAAACCACGCTGTACTGGAAAAATTAGGATATACGGAAGCAGAGTTATTTGCCAGTCCTATTTCCTCCTTTATGCATCCTGAAGACAGGGACCACACAGCCCGGGAAAGAACAAAACTACTTGATGGCACCGCACTTGTGGATTTTGAGAACCGGTATGTCTCAAAATCCGGCAAAACAATTTGGCTGCACTGGACATCTGTTTATATTCCCGATAAGGAAGTTGTATTTGCCATTGCAAAAGATATCACGCAAAAAAAACAAATTGAAAAAGAAACAGAAGAAAAATATAAAAAATTTAAAGGACTGGCTACACACTTTAAAAACAATATAGAAAAAGACAGGAAAAACTTTGCTTTTGAATTACATGAAGAGCTGGCCCAGTTAGCCGCTGTAATTAAAATGGATATTGATATTATAAAAAGTAAATCGCCGCAACTTACCGACTCTACAAAACGCAGGATCGAGGATGCAGCTTCTGTTGCTCAATCGCTTATTGATAAGATCAGGAAACTTTCTTTCACCATCAGTCCTAATATGCTGGAAAGCCTGGGCCTTACCGAAACATTACAATGGCTATGCAAAGATTTTACTGCAGTAAATAATATTCCCTGCGCATTTACAGGCATGTATAATGAAGCAGATCTTACCTACGAAATAAAATTAGATATTTTCAGGATCTGCCAGGAATCATTAAAGAATATTATGACGCATGCAAAGGCAACTTATGTAGATGTAATAATGGAAGATATTGGTAATGAAATATGCCTTTCAGTTATTGATAACGGCGCAGGTTTTGAAATGGGAAAGCAAAAGAAAACATCCGGATTAACCAATATGCGTACACTCGCCACCTCAATAAATGGCGAATTAAATATTAACAGTGAAACAGGAAAGGGCACCAAAGTTTGTTTTACTATAGCCAAGCTTTTGACCGGGAGTAATTCTCCCGGCCAACCATAGTATCTTATAATAAAAGGACTGCTGTGCGTAGTCAGCCATTTCGGTGTTATAAATTCAACAAAAAATTACCTATTGCTTTATGACTATAGCAGTTAATGCTTTTACATTACCTATTTGCACCTTTAATACATAACTGCCGGGAATAACATCCGCATATAGCATGATAATTTGTATGCCTTTCTGTAATTTTTTAGTGTGCTGCTGCAATACCATACCATTTATATCGCTCAAATTAAACTGTACGGTTTCTTCTTTGTCGAGGTAAATATTTACGTATAAATTATTATTAAACGGATTGGGATAGGCTTTTAATTCTTTATCAGAAGGATAATTAATATTATTTTTATCTACAGACGTAATAAGTCGTGAAGTATCTGTGCTTATTGACTTTTTATTTGTGAGTTGTCGTATAACTATCTTATCAATTTCCCAGGCCGATTTTAAACATTGTTGAAAACCAATACTGTTACCTGCAATAGGATTACATAATTGCTTTAAAACCTCCTTGCCGTTGACGCTGAAAATAACAAATTCATCTTTTTGTATCAATTCATACTTGTTAACCTGATTAGGGTTAAAATCATTGGCTTCCAATAATTTATTAATAGATTTTTTTACAGAATAATTCCAGTTATAATTAAAATAATCGAGCCTTATTTCACCACGCATAAAAAAATTAAGCTGGTACAAATTAGAAGTAAGTTTTCTATTGACAGTTGTACCCCGATTACCCCATTGAAGATCAATCATATCAGAAATATCTCCGCCGCTCAAAAACTTTGCGTAAATCGTAATTGAAAAATCATTAAGTGTATTTAGCCCCGGGATTATTTTATTATACCAAAGGCATCCACGCCTGGCAAAATTTTTTTGCAATTTTTCAAGATGAAGGACTCCTCTTTTTATATCAACAAAAAAATCGGAATCATGTTGCAACTTCCATCCTTTCTTATTGTTTTTAAAATCATCCTGCAGCAGAATCTTACCCTGCCCAAAAGTAGTTGTGTTGAAAGTGACTAAAAGTATGGAACAAAGTAGTTTAATCATTTACCTAAAATAACGATTAAAACACTGGCCGTCTTTAATATTTTAAATATCCTATGTATGTTTTCGCAACAGTTCACCAGCCTGGTACAAAGTTCCTCCATCATCTTTATCTTTATGCAATAATCATGTTTCAAAAAACTATGAGCGAAACAATTGCCATCCTTGCCAACCTTGCGCTCACGCTGTCATTAATAGTGGCGCTGGTATTTGGTATTGAACAGGTAAAGGCAGCCAAACGTGACCGGAAGGAAAGGCTCACCCTCGAAACATTGCGCAATTTTCAAACCCATGAATTTGCAGAACTCATACATTTTATTAACTCTCACGATATGCCGCAAACCCGTGAAGAAATGGACACACTTCCTGACGACCGGCAGGTTTTTTTTATCCAGTTTGCACAGCAAATGGAATCGCTTGGTATGCTGGTAGCTGATAAATTTATAGATATTGATCTTGTAGATAAAACGCTTGGCTCATTCGTCAGCACTTCCTGGCAAAAATACAAACCAATGTTTCTCTACATACGTGAGAAACAGCCTGATCCCTTTCTTGGAGAATATTTTCAATGGCTTGCCGAACAGATAGATGAGAGGATGAAAAAAAATCCACGCAAACCTTTTTATCAAAGCGCTGCCGCTAATATTTAATCAACAATTAATCTACTTATGATAAACTATAAACCCGCAGCAAGGCTTACTATACACTTAGTACTTTTATTATTCTTATTGTGTTGTGCTTACAAAGTTTCTGCACAAAAAAACCGGCACAACTTTAATGTAATTGCTTTTTATACAGCTAAGCAGGATGCTGCACATATCAGCTTTGTGCATGAGGCCAACAAATGGTTTTATACAATGGCTGCCAAACATCATTTTACATACGATTCTACCAACAACTGGGATAACCTTAATGCCACTTTTCTTTCACATTACCAGGTAGTGATTTTCCTGGATACCCGCCCTGATGCTGCGGAACAGAGAGAGGCATTTAAACAATATATGGAAAACGGCGGCGGATGGATGGGCTTCCACTTTGCTGCATTTGCACTTACACCTTCAACCTATCCGCAAAACTGGGATTGGTATCATAACCAGTTTGTAGCATCAGGAGAATATAAAGGCAATACATGGAGGCCAACCTCCGCCATACTGCGGGTTGAAAACCATAAACATCCTGCAACAAAACATTTACCGGCAACCTTCAGCAGTGCGCCTAATGAATGGTACAGCTGGAAAAATGATCTGCGGCTTAACAGTAATATTAAAATACTGGCTTCCATTGATTTATCATCTTTTCCACTGGGCACCGGGCCTAAGCTGCATGAAATATGGCACAGTGGTTACTATCCTGTAGTATGGACAAATACAAAATATAAAATGGTTTATGTTAACATGGGTCATAACGATATGGATTATGAAAACAAAACCAACAAACAACTGTCATCATCATTTAGCAGCAAGTTTCAAAATAAATTAATCATCGATGCATTATTATGGCTGGGCAACAGGAAGAAATAGTAGTATTGAATTAACTAATTTTGAAATAAAATCTACAGTAAGTTTATGCCGGGTAAAGAAGAGACATTAATAAAAGATGATACAGCCGCAGAAAAAAAATTCACTTCATACCAGGCCCTGGCAATTATCCTGCTGGCACTTACCCAGTTTACAGTAGTCCTGGATTTTATGGTAATGTCCCCGCTGGGTGATATGCTTATGAAATCAATGTCGCTCACCACAAAACAATTTGGCTTTGCTGTATCAGGCTATGCATTTAGCGCCGGCATTTCGGGTTTATTAACGGCAGGCTTTGCTGACCGGTTCGATCGTAAAAAGCTTTTACTCTTTTTTTATATTGGCTTTATTGCAGGCACATTATTTTGCAGCCTGGCAACTACCTATCCTATGCTGCTGGCAGCACGCATACTCACGGGCCTGTTCGGCGGTGTAATAGGTTCCATTTCGCTGGCAATAGTTGCCGACCTTTTTCCATTGCAGCAACGTGGCAGGGCAATGGGTTTTATACAAATGGGATTTGGCGCAAGCCAGGTGTTAGGTATTCCCATCAGCCTGTACATTGCAAATAAATGGGACTGGCAATCACCATTTATCATGATAGTAGGGCTGGCAACTATTATCTGGATAGCAGTAATGCTAAAGATGAGGCCGGTAACAAAACATCTTGCATTAAAAAGTGATAAGAATGCATTTACTCATTTGTGGCATACCCTTAAATTGCGTAATTACCGTGTGGGTTTTTTGTCTACAGCTTTACTTTCCCTGGGTGGTTTTATGATGATGCCATGGGGGAGTGCCTTCGCCGTAAACAATTTGAATATTTCATATCACCAGCTTCCGATTCTTTTTATGGTTGGCGGTGTGGCCTCATTAATCATAATGCCGGTGGTTGGTAAACTGAGCGATAAATTTGACAAGTTTAAAATATTTACTGTGTCAGCTATCTGGATGATGGTAGTTGTAATAGTATACACTAATCTTACTCCTGTACATTTTGCCATAGTTATTATTATGAATATTTTGATGATGATAGGAATAATGAGCAGGATGGTACCTGCCATGGCGCTTACATCTGCTTTGCCCCAAATGCAGGATCGTGGCGCATTCATGAGTATCAATTCTTCTTTACAACAAATAGCCGGCGGCATAGCAGCCGGCGTGGGAGGGATGATAGTTGTACAAAAAACCAAGACAAGTCCTTTACAGCATTATGATACGCTGGGCTATGTGATTGTAGTAATAATTTTAATAAACATTCTTATGGTTTACCGCGTAAGTAAAATAATTAAAGCCAAACAACATCTTGATAAAGTTTAGCATTGGCGCATTCACCCCTTAAATTGCCGTTTTTGCACAGTATACATTCCGGAAATTTTTTAGATGTTTGCATTGTAAAACAATTATCATAACAATAAATTGTAAACAAATGGAAACGCAAAACAAAACAGTTATTACAATAGAGAATACCATTAATGCACCTGTAGAAAAAGTTTGGGAATACTGGACAAAGCCCGGGCACATCATTAAATGGAATAACGCTTCTGATGACTGGCATACGCCACGTGCAGAAAATGACCTGCGTGTTGGCGGCAGTTTTGTTTCAAGAATGGAAGCCAAAGATGGCAGCTTTGGTTTTGACTTTGGAGGTGTGTATGATGCTGTAAGAGATAATGAATATATAGAGTATACCATTGGAGATGGCAGAAAAGTAAAAATTACTTTCTCAGGTAATGGTGCTACCACTCATGTTGTGGAGGCCTTTGAAGCAGAGAACACAAATCCTGTTGAAATGCAAAGAGGAGGCTGGCAAAATATCCTTGACAATTTTAAAAAATACACAGAAAGCAGCCGGTAAGCTGAATTATATTTCAAGTGTTTCCAGGTACATAAGAAAATTCATAAAATCAGTATAGGAGCTTTGCCATTTATTTTTTGCTTCATTTAATTTTTCATGATGTTCCTTGTCCAGGTTGGTTTTTGTTTTTAAATACTCATCAAACTTTTCCAAAGATTTTTTATTGAGATCTTCCAGGTCTTTTTTGTGTTGCATGATTTTATTTTTAAATAAAATTACATAATATAGACGGCACTATATCTTACCGAATCTTCTTCCACAACTAAATTTTACAGGAATGGGAAAGCCCCTTATAAATTAAACAAAACCTTTACTGCAATTCGCAGTTACTTACAGCAGGAAGGAAAAACGGTGGCTGTTGAAAGATCTGAAATCGTCTGAAATTTTTGCTTCTATATCTACAACTCCTTTGGCTTTCCTGTTCTCTTCATCTAATGACAGGTAATAGATCCTGCCTAATTTGTCGGCCTTTTTTCTGTTTCCTTTCAAAAGAGATTCTTCATATTTAACCTGTAATTGTTTTGTAAATATTCTTTTGGCAATAAATAAAGAAATAACCAGGATGATTACTGCTGAAATAATAATGAGCATAATTTTTTGGATACGGATTTTAAAGCTAAACCGGCTGTTCCGGCTTATTATACAAAGGTATTAGTATACAGGTATCTTAATAGAGAACAACTGCTCTTTATTAATAACAGAGTATTTACAGGATAAAGGGTAAAAGTACTTTGTGTTTTGCAGGGCCTATCAACAAAATTAATTTGTGCAGCCGGAGAAGATTTAATTAATTCTCAAAAACAAATTCTATTTTGTAGGATCAAAATCATGTTTTAATATTTATCTAAAAAAAGATTATGAAACCAGTATTTCTATTTTTTTTATTTATTCTGTCTGCCATTTTTACCAATGCACAGGATACTGATGATGCGGCCAAACCGCCTGTTAAAAAACCTTCAACAACACCTACTGCAAAAGCAGATTCATCAGTAACACGGCACGAAATGATAATTAAAGGCCAGCGTATCCAATACAAAGCAGTGGCAGGCACAGAGCCCCTTGTAGATGAAGATGGGAAAGCGATGGCTTCTATATTTTATACTTATTATGAAAGAACCGATGTGAGCAATCGTAATGCACGCCCCTTAATAATTTCCTTTAATGGTGGCCCGGGTTCTGCATCAGTATGGATGCACATTGCATATACAGGCCCAAAGGTTTTAAATATAGATGATGAAGGATTTCCTGTTCAGCCTTATGGTACAAAAGATAACCCGAATTCTCTTCTTGATATTGCGGATATAGTTTTTGTAGATCCTGTGAATACCGGTTTTTCAAGAATAAGCAATAAAGAAGTTCCGCGTTCTAAATTTTTTGGAGTGAATGCGGATATAAAATATTTAGCCGACTGGCTGAATACTTTTGTAGGACATTACAACAGGTGGACAAGCCCAAAGTTTTTAATCGGGGAAAGCTATGGTACTACAAGAGTTTCAGGGCTGGCATTGGAACTTCAGAACACGCAATGGATGTACCTTAATGGTGTTATCCTTGTATCACCTACATATTTGGGAATTGACAGGGGAGGCCCGGTAGAAGTAGCCAACAGGCTTCCGTATTTTGCCGCCACGGCATGGTATCATAAAATGCTTCCAGCCGATCTGCAGCAAAAAGATCTTACGGATATGCTTCCGGAAGTAGAATCATTTACAATTAATGAATTAATTCCGGCGCTTGCAAAAGGAAGTATGCTGGATGATGCAAAGAGAAAAGATATTGCAGCAAAAATGTCAAGGTATTCAGGAATGTCTGCAAAATCAATCCTGGATCATAATCTTGTTGTTTCCACTTCATTCTTCTGGAAAGAATTATTGCGTGATAAAGGTTATACGCTGGGCAGGCTTGATTCCCGGTATCTTGGAATAGATGAGCAGGACGCAGGAGACAGTCCTGATTATAATGCAGAACTCACCTCGTGGCTGCATTCATTTACTCCGGCTATAAATGCTTATTTACGGCAGGACCTGAATTATAAAACAGACCTGAAATATAATATGTTCGGACCGGTACATCCATGGGATAATAACGGGGATAATACAGGCGCCAACCTGCGCTCGGCAATGGCAGAAAATCCATACCTGCACCTGATGATCCAGTCGGGTTATTATGATGGCTCCATTTGTGATTTTTTTGATGCTAAATACAGTATGTGGCACATAGATCCAAGTGGCAGAATGAATAACCGTATGACATGGAAAGGATACAGGAGCGGACACATGATGTACCTGCGAAAGCCAGACCTGGTAACTGCCACAGAAGATTTACGTGAATTTATCAAGAATGCATTACCTAAAGATAAATCAGCAAAATACTGATCGAAGAATATGGACCTGATGCAGAAGATGAACATAAATTAAATAAAGTGATGAAAGTTATTATTGCTTCTGACCATGCAGGATTTGATTACAAAACTTTATTGTTGAAAGATATTCAGCAACAGGGTTATGAAGTAATTGACCTTGGCGCCCGCAATACAGAGCCTGATGATTATCCTGATCATGCTGCTGATGTAGCCAATGCTATTCTAAATAATGAAGGAGAAAGAGGCATTATCATTTGCGGAAGCGGGGTAGGAGTAAGCGTTGCTGCAAATAAATTTAAACGTATACGGGCAGGTGTTTGTCATGATACATATTCTGCCCATCAATGTGTAGAGCATGATAATGTAAATGTATTATGTATTGGTGAGCGTGTTATTGGAATTGAATTAGCAAGAGAAATTGTATTTACTTTTCTTAAAGCAGAATTTACGCATGCCCCACGCCACCAAAAAAGATTAGATAAGATAAATGACATTGAAAATAGAAATATGAAATAAAAACTTCCTGTTTGTAATGGATACAATCATTTAATTCCAATTAACTATTATGAAAGTATTTCTCACCTTCATTTGCTGCAGCTTTTTTGTATCAACAACAATTGGGCAGAATAAAGATGGAAGACAGCTTGCACCGGATTCAACTAAAAAAATCCAAATGGTAGAAGCAGCCTGTGGCCAGTGCCAGTTTAAAAAGCCCGGCACCGGTTGTGATTTAGCTATCCGCATAAATGGAGAATCTTATTTTGTTGATGGAACTGGCATTGATTCGCATGGCGATGCCCATGCAAAAGATGGTTTTTGCAATTCAATAAGGAAAGCTGAAGTGCAGGGAGAGATTGTCAATGACCGCTTTAAAGCAACTTACTTTAAATTGATTTCCGACAACCCGGGAAAATAAAATCCTGCAACTGTAATTTATCTGCTGCCATAAATAAAAATAATTTAAAAATATCTCGTGGTACAGGAATTGAGTATTCTAAATAAATTTACTTTAAATGGGGTCAAAGTTATTTATTTATGTTGCGCTGGCGGCTGATATAGGAATTGCAATTACAAAGTTCATTGCGGCATCTATTACCGGAAGTTCTGCTATGCTCTCTGAAGGGATTCACTCCGTTATTGATTCAGTAAACCAGCTGTTATTGCTGCTGGGAATAAAAAGAAGTAAAAAAAAGCCCGATGCAAAAAGGCCGTTTGGCTATGGCAGGGAATTATATTTCTGGTCGTTCATTGTATCGCTTTTACTGTTTAGCCTGGGAGGCTGTATTTCATTTTATGAAGGTATCCGGCGGATTAAACAGCCAACTGTTGCTGAAGATCAAACCTGGAATTACATTGTATTAGGGGTATCATTTGTATTTACCATAATTACTGCCACGGTAACGTTAAAAAAATTTAATAAGCAGCGTGGCGAACTTGGCTTTTTCGAAGCTATAAAACAAAGCAAAGATCCGGCGCTTTTTATTGTATTGCTGGGTGATGTTGGCGACCTGATTGGGTTGCTGATAGCCTTTCTTGGCGTATATCTTGGTCATTTATTTCATAATCCCTATTATGATGGCATTGCTTCAATAGCCATTGGAGTTTTTTTAATTATAATCTCTTTATTACTGGTTAGGGAAAGCAAGAGCCTCCTGATGGGCGAATCAATGAATAAAAAAACTTTACGAAAAATTATCGCACTTGCACAAGCCGATCCTGCGATTGAAAAAGTAAAGCGCCATTTTTCTATCTACCTGGCGCCTGAAGAAGTAGTGCTCCAGTTGATCGCTGTTTTCAAAAAAGACCTGGCTACCGAAGAAATTACAGAAGCCATTAAAAGGATTATTAAAAACATACAGGAAAACTTTCCACGTATCAAACAAATATTTATTGAGCCAGGATAACATAAATGATAATACAATTAATGGGTAAGGGTACCTAACTTATTATTCTCCCTAAGTTATTTTTATAATATTAGATCAATAAAACGATCGGGGCTTGATTTGGCAGGTTTAAAAATCGATATTTGAATATTTGAGCAGCCAATTAGCTTAATTGAATCAGCCTGATAATGGCTCATATTTCATTTAATCATTTATCACTACTTTATTATTTTTATCTAAAAAATAATGTCCCGCCATCACTCACCAAATGAGAAAACCTGCCTCAACTGCGGAAATAATTTCAATGGTAATTTTTGCCCCAAATGTGGACAGAAAGCAGGAGTAGAGAGACTATCAGTAGCAGGTTTAATAAGTGAAACTATACATTCATTAACGCACTATGAAAAAGGATTTTTTCATACCATTTGGCATTTTTTAGTAAAACCAGGAACCGCTTCCATTAATTTTTTAAAAGGCAAGCGGAAAGAGTATCAAAGGCCTGTAAGCTATCTCCTTATACTTACCGGTACATATATTCTGCTTCATAATTTTATTATTGCCCGTTTTCATTATCACTATTATCTTACCCGGAGCACTACAGCGCTAAATTTTAAGGAGGAATCAAACATTTTTCTGCGTACACATTTTTCCCCGTTTATGCTTATTATTCTATTGGTTTCTGCTTTTATTATTTATATAATACTGGGAAGAAATAAATTTAATTTTATTGAGATACTTACACTTTGTTTGTATGGCGGCGGCACCTATTTTATGATGCTTACTGTAAGCGACATAGTGCTGGGCGTGATTTTTAAAGTAAATATTATTTCGATGAATGTTTTTATCTGGCAAACGATTTTATCATCTCTATATAATTTTTGGTTTTCTTTTGATATTTTTAAACGTGTACGACTTCGTTTATTCTGGCTGCGAATGGTAACTGCAGCCATAATGGTTTCACTGGTTGGCTGGTCAATCATGAATTATTTTCCCATTATATGGATGAAAATATTTGGATAAATCATTTAGAAAAAGTGTATGCCATCATCTGTTATTTCCACAATGAGTTATGATGCTGCCACCGCTACATTAAGAATAACTTTTGTATCGGGTATGATTTACGATTATAAAAATGTACCTGAAGAAATATATCATGCTTTAAAAACATCAGGCGCTAAAGGAATATATTTAAACCAGCATATTAAAGGCAGGTACCCATTTGAAAAAATAAAGTGATTCAAAACCTGTTTCAAAACTTCTTCAACTTAACGTTATGTAAATCGTTTTTTTACGTCCTTGGCTGCTCCTTCAATATTATCTTTTAAATCAGTTGCCTTTTCTTTGTAGTCAGAAACCTTCTCATCTAATATTTTTTTATACTTCTTAGCTTTCTTTAGCAATTTTTTACTGGTTTTGCTACCCTCTTCAGGTGCAAGTAATACTCCTGCAACTGCACCTATTGCTATGCCTGTGAGTAGTAATAATGCTGCGTTTGATAGTTTCATGTTATATATTTTTAATAATAAAAATTTACAAAACAATGTATTCAAAAATACTGCCACAATATCTGTTTTCCGCCTGTTTGCTATTATCCCGGCACCAGCCATTTGATAATTTTTTAGAACATCCACTATATTGTTTAATATTCTCTTCTCCCGCATAACTTCTGTACTTTTACAAAAAATTATTAGATGAAACTTTTTGTAGCCGGCTTACCATACGATCTGGATGATGCAGAACTGGAAGAAATTTTTGAAAAATTTGGAACTGTAACTTCTGCCCGGGTTGCCATAGACAGGGAGACAGGTAAAAGTAAAGGATTTGGATTTGTAGAAATGCAAAACGATTCAGAAGCTAAAGAAGCCATTGAGAATTTAAAAGATATTTCGCTTGGTAAAAAACCCCTGGTAGTTACGCAAGCTGAAGAACGCAGTTCACCAAAGCCGCCTAACAGGGGTGGGGGTGGGGGCTATCGCGGCAGATAATTGCTATCCATTTTAAATATCGTACATGGAAATTTTTAATGTACTTCGCCAGCCATGGCCATGGTATATTGCCGGGCCAATAATTGGTTTATCAGTTCCACTGCTTTTATTGGCGGGTAATAAAATGCTCGGAATCTCCGGCACTCTTCGCCAGGTATGTGCTATGTGTTTTCCTGCCAACATTCCTTTTTTAAAATACAAATGGAAAGACCAGATATGGAATATATTTTTTGCCGGCGGCCTTTTACTGGGTGGTTTTATTGGTGGTGTATTGCTAAAACCGGTAACCATACCGCCTATATCAGATGCTACTCTAAATGATTTGAAATTAATGGGCATTTCTTATGAAGGAAATATTCTACCCACTGAAATTTTTAGCTGGATACATTTACTTACATGGCAAAATTTACTGATAGTAGTTGGTGGCGGTTTTTTAGTTGGCTTTGGCACCCGCTATGCTGGCGGCTGTACCAGCGGGCACGGAATTGCCGGGCTATCCACATTGCAATGGCCGTCTTTTGTTGCAGTTGTATTATTTTTTGCAAGCGGAATACTTACTGCTAATTTTATTTTACCCTTATTACTTAAATAATGAGAAATTTTTTATTTCTTTTAATAGGGACTTTATTTGGCATTACCCTTTTGAAAGCTGATGCAGTATCCTGGTTCCGGATGCAGGAAATGTTCCGCTTCCAGGGATTTCAAATGTTCGGGATATTTATGACAGCAATACCAACTGCTGCACTAAGTGTGTTTCTTTTAAAAAAATATAAAATAAAAACGATAGATGGCGAACCTATACAGATATTAAAAAAGAAATTTAACTGGGGTTACGTGTATGGTTCTTTATTGTTTGGAATAGGCTGGGGGCTTACCGGTGCTTGTCCCGGGCCTGTTTATGTACAAATAGGCAGCGGACTTACTATTGCAATTATTACTTTACTAAGTGCCCTGGCAGGCACCTGGGTATACAGTTACCTGAAACCCAGGTTGCCACATTAATATCCCGGCTCAAAATTAATTTTCTACAAAACCTTTATTTTTCCACTGAACCAAAACATTAATTGTTGAGTCAGATAATTTAGGATGCCTGAAAGGCATAAATCCTTTGTCCTCGGGATTCCTGTTAACACGGTTTAATATGGCGTCGATATCACCTTTTACAGCAGCGTAAGTATCATATGCTTTTTTATTTCCCTTTGGAGGAAAGTGGCAGGGCGAACAATTCGCTACCATTAAAGACTGTACATTGGCAGTATAAGTAATTTTAGAGTCTTTGATTTTAGCAGCATTTTTTGATGATGAACAAAATTGCAGAACCAGCGGGGCCATCAGAAATAATAATACATAGAACTTTTTCATACTTTTTTCATTGAGTTTTTGAGTGAATTAAACGAAAGATATTAATTTTTTTTAATTCTCCGGCCAGGTATATATGCGTAATTATATAAGCGGTAGAAGTTGGTTTAATTTTTGAGATTTATAAACCAGCAATAACCCCCTCATGCTTACCATAATTATTTTAATAACTTTTACAGCACTTACCGTGCTTTGTATTGGTTTTTTTGAAGTAAGAATTCCTTTCATTTCTGTTCCTTTTAAATCTTCACAAAAAAAGATTACCAGGCATACAAGAAAAATGCTGCACAAAAGGATATGGTATAACCAGATACATAAAGGGTTTGTGAAACTGCCTACATAATCTGTTAGGGCTATCTTATTTATTTTTATTTGTTACATTTTATAAGGCATATCTTTTGTTACCTATCCAGCATGAGGTACATCTATTTTACAGCAATCATTTTATTTAGTGCATGCAATAGCGGCCAACAAAAAAGTAATACGGTAAATTCTGCAACAGACAGTGAAAAGGTGATCGTACGAGCCGACACAATTTATCTTACAAGAAATGCAGGTATCACCCCGGCCAATTCCTACAGCGACCTGTTCCTCGACAGTACGGCAATAGAGCAATACATTCAATCAAACAAATTACCTGAAGACGAAGCCAAAAGCTTCCGCAGTTTTTATAATTACCGTAACCTGCAGTTCGCATGGTTTACTTCACTTGGATTTACTGAGCAGGCAAAAGGCTTTTGGAATTTGCAGGACAGGTTCAGTAATAAAACAAATAAAATTCTGCGCAATAAAATGGACACATTGCTTAACATGGATACGCTTATCATCAGCCGGTTTGATACTTCAATTGTAAATACGGAACTTTCTTTAACCGCTGCATATTTACAGTTTTATAAAAACCATCGCAATAAAACTTTGTTTGCCAATCTTTCACCTGAAAAAGCAATTCCTGTAAAAAAAGAGAATACAGTTTTACTAGCAGACACTATGTTAGCACAGTATACTGATTCTTCAACAGGCAGTAGAACCTCTTCTTCATATTTTCTTTTAAAACAAAAACTTCAGCTATATAATTCTATTGCAAAACAAGGCGGATGGCGTATGATAATATTTACTGTAAAACAAATTAAGAAAGGAACTGCTTCACCAACTGTTGCTTTAATAAAAAGAAGATTACAGTTAACAGGTGATATGAATGGAAATGACAGCAGTAATATCTTTAATGATTCTCTTGTAGCAGTCATAAAAAATTATCAGCGGCACAATGGGATAAAAGCTACAGGTATTATTACGGACACATTGATAAGATCGCTGAATATACCTGTAGATAAACGTATACAGCAAATAATCATTAATCTTAACCGCATGCAATGGATGACTCCTATACAGGATGCAAATTATATTACTGTAAATATTCCTGGCTTTATGTTGTATGCTTTTGAGAACAATACAAAGGTTTTTGAAATGCCGGTAGTAGTGGGTAAGGAAGGAACACATACAACAATGTTCAATGGTAATCTGGATCAAATTGTTTTTAGCCCATATTGGAATATTCCTGCAAGCATTGTAAGAAATGAGATATTGCCGAAGATGAAAGCTGACCCCAATTATCTTACATCAAAGCACATGGAAATTATTGGTAAAAATGATACGCTCCCGGCTATCCGCCAGTTGCCGGGACAGGATAATGCATTGGGGAAAGTAAAATTTTTATTCCCCAATAGGTATGATATTTATTTTCATGATACTTATGCAAAGGAGATTTTCAAAAGAGATGTAAGAGCCGTAAGCCATGGATGCATAAGGCTGGCAGATGCTGAAAAAATGGCGAACTATCTTTTGCGGAATAATAGTACATGGACACCTGAAAAAATTCATACGGCTATGAACAGCGGTAGAGAACAATATGTAAAATTAAATCCTGGTATGCCTGTTACTATTACCTACTTTACAGCATGGGTTGATGAAACCGGCCAGCTTAATTTTAGAGATGATGTGTATAGCAATGATAAAAGAATATCTCAAATGATGTTTGGTAATTATGTGTTACCAACAAGCTCTTCTGCAAATGATTCGGTATTAAAAAAGTGATTTAAGAATTTTTACATTCTAATTTAAAATCTTACATTAGGATTGAAAATATTTGCTTATGAAATTCTCAACAGTTATTTTAATAATTGCAATCATTATTTGGGGAGTGCTTCTTGGCGGTGTGGTTTATTCTCACATAGTTTACTTCCCGCCTTTTTTATCAAACCTTCCTGATTCTTCAGCATTGGTAAATGGCAAATACGCATTGCATGATGAAAAGTTTTGGATGGCCATACACCCCGTATTAATAGTATTACTTATTGTAACAATCATATCAAACTGGAAAAACAAACCAAGACGAAAAAAAATATTAATAAGCTTTGTTTTATATGCTGTTGTGCTAATTGTTTCAAGTATATATTTTATTCCTGTGCTTATCAGCTTTAGCAAATCTGCAACATCATCTTTGCCTCCATCGGAGTGGCTGCGCCGCAGCAATAACTGGATGACCTATAGTATTATCAGGGGGATAGTTATGTTTGCAGGTATTGTGCCATTATTTATTGCTTTGCTAAAACCTGGCATTAATAATAATCAATCTTAATAAATTCTTTTTTAGATTGCCAAACATTTTCCAAATCAAACTACTTATGATTAAAAATTTATTAATAGCAGCCCTGGTTCTCAGCCTTGCTGCATGTAAATCAAAAACTGCATTTAATTACAGCGAAGATTTTGTAAAAAAAGAACAAAGCCTTGGCCCTGATATGCAAAAAGCAGAAGCTGATGTATCTACCTATAATGCTGCAGGGCAATATGATAGTCTTGCAGCAATTGGCGCAAGAATGGAAAAATTATTTGACATCAAACTAAAAGAAATAGAAGAAAAGCCGGCGCCTGATGCAAAAGAAGGCGAGAACTTTAAAAGAGCAGGCATTCAATATTTTAAATTTCTAAAAAGTATTTATGCTGGATACAAAGAGTATGGCAATGCTAAAACGCCTGAAGAACGGCAAATAGCATTAAGCAAAATCAAAGATAACCTGGCCTATAAAGAAACTGCTATTGCTGATATAAAACAGTCTCAACAAAAATTTGCAGATGCCAACGGATTTAAAATTCAACAATAGAGAAATCATTGTTCTTTCGTATTTTTCCTTATGCAGAATTCTTTTTTGCTTTACGGAGCCAATGGATATACAGGTGAATTAATAGCACGATACGCAAATGAATATAATTTACAACCCGTACTTGCGGGCAGAAGGAAAGAAGCATTGTCTGCGCTTGCAGCAAAACTTAACCTGCCATACAAAGTTATTGAGCTGAATGATACACCAACTTTAGTTGCGGCTTTAAAAGATGTGAAAGTTGTAGTGCATGCAGCAGGCCCCTTTCAATTCACTGCAAAACAAATGGTAGAAGCCTGCCTGGAAACAGGCACACATTATCTTGATATTAACGGGGACATTGCAGTGTTTGAGATGCTGAAACAATATAACGATGCTGCAAAGCGGGCAGACATAATGATAATGCCGGGTGTTGGTTTTGATGTTGTGCCAACAGATTGCATTGCATTATTACTGAAAAAACTTTTACCTGATGCTATAAAATTACAATTGGCTTTTGCGATGACCGGGGGTGGATTATCTCATGGCACTGCAACCACCATGGCAAACAGGTTGGGCGAAGACGGAGCGATAAGAAAGAATGGAAAAATTGTTCGCATACCACTTGGTAAAAAAGGAATGTGGGTTGACTTTGGAGTAAAAAAATTATTTGTCATGAGCATCCCATGGGGTGATATTTCAACAGCTTATTTCACAACCGGTATCCCGGATATTGAAACATACGCAGGTGTATCACCGAAAACATATCGCCTATTAAAATTACAGCCATTATTTAACTGGCTTTTGCGAACATCATTTATCCGCAACTTTATTAAAAAGAAAATAAATAACAGGGCTGCCGGCCCATCAGACGAGATGCGAAATAAAGCGAAGGGACTTGTATGGGGACAGGTTACTAATGCTGCAGGCAAAACAGTATCGGCACGATTGAGCGGCCCAGAAGGATATACATTAACCCTGCACAGCACATTACTTATTGTACAAAAAGTTTTAAAAGGAAATGTTGCCACTGGTTATCAAACGCCGGCAAAAGTTTATGGAGAAGACCTTGTGTTGGAGGTGCCGGGAGTAAAAAGAGAAATAATAAGTATCGCTTAAAATTATTTCTGTTATAATTTATTCTCTATTCTTTTATCAGGGATAAACCACATTGCAGCAACAAGCACATACATGGCTACACCCAGCCAGGAGCTAATAAAGCTAAGACCGATGCCTGCTGCATAAATAACCAAAGATATTTTTCCTTTCCAATCTTTTCCTATAGCAATGGCAAGTGTTGAATCTTTCTCGTGTATTCCCACCAACGAACGTGCAAGAAGATAATATGCTACAGCAGCAAAGAATGATACTACTCCATATAATGCAACGGGCCATGTACTAAAATGATTTTCTCCCATCCAACCGGTTACAAAAGGAAAAAGCGAAAGCCAGAACAGCAGGTGAATATTTGTCCAAAGTACAGCGCCATTTATATGATGCACGGCATGCATCATGTGGTGATGATTGTTCCAATAAATACCAATATTAATAAAGCTTAAAATATAACTGATAAATATGGGAAGCAATGGCTGTAACGAAGAAAGCAAATCTCCATGAGGTACTTTCATTTCCAAAACCATAATAGTAATAATGATGGCAAACACGCCATCACTAAATGCTTCCAATCTTCCTTTGCCCATAAATCTATTTAAATGCTGTCTTACTTAATTTTGAAGTGCTTTTCAGTTTTATCAGCGCTGCCTGCAGGCCTTTTGTAGAAACATAATTATTGGGCTGCACTTTCAGATCTTCACGAAAAACATTTTCGGCTTCTTTATATCTTTTTGCATTCAATAATGCATTTCCTAAATAATGCCTCGCAGGCACAAGCCAATCTCTTGGCTCATTATACACCAGTGAATCTTCTGTGGCCACAGCCATGTTAAAATAATCAATTGCGGATTGCATCTTATTTTCTTTTTCAGCAATAGTACCCATCAAAATATATTTAGCAATTTTTGCACAGGTTATTGGAGCATTGAATGGAGCAAAAACAACTGACAGATCTTTTTCATATAATAAAGATTCCAGTTTAGTTACTGAGCCTCTTGCTTTTTTTATTTCATTTGTGTTTGCATATGCCATTCCTTTTGCAAACTGTTGTATCAATGCAGCATAATGCAATCGTGTTTGCACATCAGGCTGCTTAAGTATGTCTTCCCATTTTTCAAACGTTACCATTGTTAACTCAGGCGCCATATAAACATACTGTATAAAATCACCCAAAGGTGCATCCATAGAAAGAAAAGAAGTATCAAAGCCGTTACGGCATTCAACAGCATCTTTTAATGCAGGTAAATAATCATTTTTATTCATAGAACATGCAGCCTGCATATGCCTGTTATGAATTTCATAAAGCGGCGCATTATTAGCAACATCAGGGTATAACTGCAGGTACTTAAAATAATTTTTTACTGCCGATTTATTTACTTCTACGCCTTTTTCATATTGCCCTGTTCTTATATAAATGTGTGATGGCATATGAACCATGTGAGAAAGTCCCGGTGCTAATTTCCCCAAACGGTTTGCACTTGCAATTGCTTTTGCTGCATAGGGTGATGCCTCCATTGTATGAATATAATAATGATTTGCACCGGGATGATCAGGAGAATGCTTCAATACAGTTTCCAATACTTTTTCAATTTGCGGAGTCCAGGGTTTTGGATCTCCGTTATGCTGCCACAAATCCCACGGATGTTGTATCATAAGAGCATCCGCGTATAATGATCCTATTTCAGCATCTGCAGGATATTTGGCGTAAAGCTCTTTCATTTTACCAGCATATTGCTGGTTAAGATATTCTCTTTTTTGAGTGGAGTCATTTGAATATCTAACCTCCATTACTTCGATCAATTCTTTTTCTTTTGGAGAAGAATTATTGTTAAGCTCTTTTGCTTTTTTTATTGCAGCTAATGCATCCGGAGAAGCAGCGTATCCAAAATCATTAATGTTGGGGCCATACCCCAGCGCTTCTGCCCAATATAACATGGCGCATCCGGGATCAAAAGTCTGTGCTTTTTTAAAAGAAGGTAATGCCTCAATAATATGAAAACCATAATACAGGTTTATGCCCTGGTTAAAATAAAATTGTGCGCTGTCATTCTTTGTGGAAATTTTCCAGGTATGGGAACCAGTTCCCGGCAAAGGAATCATTTGCTGTATCTCAAGTTTGGTAAGATGATAAGTGGTCCAGTCTGGCGTGCAACTTATTGTTGTGGCCCGTTTTTTTAAAATTACTTTGGAGTATGCTGCTTTATCAATTGGATCAGGAGTCGTTTTTATCCTGGTATATCCCATCAAAAAAATAATAACAGAAGAGGTAATTAACAGGTATCTCATTTTGGCAATATTAGTAATTAAATATACCAAAATATTAAAAAGGATACCCTGCTTCTAATGTTTAAAAAACAACGATATGTTAGCTGCGAACTTTTACCTGTATAAAGATGCAGACACCGGCCGGATTTTATCAGTTTGAAAATTAGTTGCAACTTTCTGTTCCTTTATTAAAGAAGCCGGGCGTGGTGCTGACTTATTAGAAGAATTACAATTACCCAATGCCCAATAAATAAGTAAAAAGATGAGGATAGTGCTTAAACATCCACCGCCTAATTTTTTTGCACCATAGCCTGCTATCAGTGCTCTAAGAAATTTATTCATTTTAAAAATTTTACTAATAGGGCAATAAATATTGTGCCAAAGGATTAGCGCTACCTACTTTTATTAATGACCCGCTGATAAAAAATTATAAGGATTTGTGGAGCGTTAGCTTGATAACCTTTGAACAAAATATTTCATCAGGAATATTTCTTTACTGTGTGTTCCAGCGAAATTTTTTAATTCCTAAATAAGAGAAGGCAACGGCATAGGCAATGGTTGCTAATAATGCAAGAGATGTTTGACTGCTCCAGTTAGATGGTTGCATACTACCTGCCAGTATAGCTTTTACAGTTCCATAAGGAGACCAGTGTATAATTTTTTTTAATTCTTCACCAAGTACACCAAGATCGCCAAACATACCAACCATGATAAATACAAAATAAACAAGACGTGTAGTGGAGTTTACTGTCTCTGCATTTTTTACTAAGCCAACTATCATCTGCCCCAGGCCGAGGTACAAAGCGCCGCCAACAAATGCAGTTACAAACGTAAGAGTATAACCTGCAGGAGAAAGAGTAACCTCATCATACTCACTGCCAACAATAAATACAAACGTAGTAACCAGTAATATTAAAACCAATTGCACTATTAACCGGCTCACCATGATAGACCATGTAGGAACGGGTGTTACTCTTAAGCGTTGAAACACTCCTTTATCGCGGTCACGGGCAATAGCATTACTATATCCCATTAATCCGATAGCTGTTAAACCAATGGTGATGCATGTAGATAAAGCAAATGCGCCTCCCATCTTTGCAATTAATCCCTTCCATGAGATAAGAATAATAACAGGCACTAAGAGTAAAAGCACTACTGACCGGCGGTTACGCCACTGGGTTGTAAAATCTGCCCGGAGTAATGATGTTAAGGCTGCCGAGGTTTTGGGTATAACGGTTTGCATTTTTATTTTTTTTTCCTCTCCACTCATGGAGAGGGTAGGGTGAAGTTTATGTTCGTACAGTACGTCCTGTAAGGCCAATGAATACATCTTCCAAAGTTATTTTTCCTTTTCTTGATACACTGATTACATTTTGATCATTACGATGTGTATCTATTAATACCTGTGGCGTGTCAATTGCAATTACATTGCCGTGATCCATGATCGCAATACGATCACAAACGGCTTCTGCTTCTTCCATTGAATGAGTGGTTAATAATATACCATGCCCTTTTTCACGCATTGCCTCTATGCGTTCCCAAAGCTGGCGGCGTGCCTGCGGATCTAATCCAGTGGTTGGCTCATCCATCAGTACCAGTACAGGATCATGAATAGTTGCAATAACAAGGGAAACACGTTGCTGCTGACCTCCTGAAAGTTCTTTAAATTTTTTTGATGAAGAACCTTCCAGTTTAATATCCTGCAGAATATTTTGCAATTTTTCTCTTGTAAGTTCAACACAATATATGCCTGCATACAATTTAATTATTTCAGCAAGCGTAAGCTCAGGCTGAAAACTTGTTGCCTGCAATTGCACACCCATATTTGCTTTTGCATGTAATGGCTTTTTTGCTGTATCAAACCCTGCAACAGTAATTGTTCCGGATTGCGGTTTTAATAAACCTTCTACAGCGCTTAAAGTACTGGTTTTACCTGCACCGTTTGGTCCAAGTAAGCCAAATATTTCCCCGGCTTTTACCTCAAAAGAAACATTACGCACAGCATGAAAAGTACCATAAGAAACATTAAGACCATTTACCTGCAGAATAGAAGAGCCGGGTTTATTATTCATTCAATTTATTTTAGCAATTATTTTAGGTAGTCAAATGTAAGCTAATTGGTTATTGTGCTTATAAAATTAATAGCAGTGGCAGTGATTAAGTATGAATGGCATAAATTGTTTTTGGTGATACATAAGTAACTTTATTTTTTAAAGCTGATATCTCAAATTGTACATGGCAATTGAGTTTGCTTTGTCATAATCATAAGTAAAAAGAATATTTTGAAAAGTGCATCTATAAGCGAGATAAAACAAGAACTGGCTAATGCTTCTCCCAAAGAATTATTGGATTTATGTTTAAGGGTTATAAAATACAAAAAAGAAAATAAAGAATTACTTAGCTACCTGCTTTTTGAAGCACATGATCTGCCTTCTTACATTGAAAACATAAAAAAGGAAATTGATGATCAGTTCCTGGAAATAAATCAGTCTAATTTATATTTTGCAAAAAAGAGTCTTCGCAAAATTTTAAAAATTACCAATAAGTATATTAAGTATACAACATCAAAAGAAGCAGAAGTGGAATTGCTTATTTACTTCTGTAATAAAATAAAAAAATCGGGTATAAGAATAAATAAAAGCACGGCGCTTACAAACCTTTACAATAATCAATTAAAAAAAATAAGAGCAGTTGTAGAATCATTGCATGAAGATTTACAGCATGATTATAATAAAGAAATTGAGCAGTTGGTGTAAAAATGGATTTAAGGGAATGAAAATAGTTCAGAACCTGTAGTCAGTCTTCACTTAATTTGATATTAATGAGCCTTATATTTGTACTATAAAAATTATCACTATGTCATTAACCAATCAGAATAATCAAAAAGGTAAAGGTGGAAACAAAAATCAAAAGAATAATTTCCAGGCTTCTAAATTTATAGGCAAGCCGGTTAAAGGTGCCGGGTTTTCAAAAAAGCCCGTTAAAACAGGCGGCACACGTGGAAGTTGAGTTTATTTTAAATTTTGGCTTACCTGCATTTACTTAATCTTTTTTGTGTATTTATATTGAATATTACTGTAACAAGGCACAATATTTTTTAAAATTCTTGGGCAAGGAAATTTCCAACTCAATCTTTTCTATATTTTTTTTATTATCCTTAAATTTTTTTTAAGGAAACAACAAGCTTTATGAATGAAAATCAAGAACGCTTGTAAATTGAACTAAAATGCGATAGTACTTATTTGTCAGTAAAATTACGGTATTGCATTTCTGCGGAAACCACTCTATGTTTGTGGAAATAATTGATGAATCATTACCTCGACATCTTTTATTTATCCAACAAGTCCAGATATTTTGTGAAAACCTGCCCGAGTTACACTTACCTGTAGCAAAAGCATAAAAAAATTAATAACCAAAACCACAAAGAATGACTTGTATTTTTACTACTTCTATAATATCTCTTCTCCTCTTACACATATTTCCAGGTTACCTTCAAAAAAGAAATGTATTATTAGTGCCATGCAAATAATATAAATCGTGTAAACGGTTGACCCTTAACTTATATAAATAACCCAATTGAAAATATTAAATAGATAAAAATGAATAAAAATTTACTCCAACTTCTTCTCATCTCCACGATTGTTTTAATAGGTTCCGCCAGCGTGATTGGCCAAAATCGTAATGTAAATGTTATTGATTTTACTGTAAGTGCAAAGGAACAAAAAGTAATAATAGACTGGAAAACTGATGGAGCTACAGCAACTAATTATTTTGCTATTCAAAAAAGTACTGATGGAATTAACTTTAAAACAGTAGCATTAGTACTAGGGCCTGACCCAAAACAAAAGAATTGCGATTGTTATGGTTGTTTTGATAAATATGCACCAGCAACCGCAAAGCATTCTTACTACCGGCTTGTACATATTGATACTAACGGAAATGAACAAATAACAGAAGCTAAGCTTCTAGCTAAACTATAAACTAACTAATCATTCAACTGGAAACATATTCAGTACTGATAAACTCGTTTTCTTTGGGGGTTACAGAACCAGAATTTTAAGGTTCTTAACAAATGCCGCATTTCTATGCGGCTTTTTTTAAATTAATCATATCCTGTCATAACCATTTTAAAAAAGCAGCGTATATGGTTATTATATCATCTTATTTCAGACGGCTTTTAGGTATATTGCATCTCCCTATTTTTACATTTACCTGCATGAAATTTATTTTACTCCTGTTTTTATCCGTAGCTGTATCTTTTACATCATCCGCACAGGATTTCTCCAATAAGGGTAAAGATTTTTGGATAGTTTATTCAGGCCATGTTGATGGCACTACTTCCAGGATGGCTTTATATATTACTTCAGATGTAAATGCATCAGGAACAGTAGAGGTAAATGGTACAATTACTTCATTCACAGTTACAGCTAACCAGGTAACTACCGTTCAATTAACTTCGGCAACATCTCCCAGTAACATTAGCGCTTATAATGGCCAGGTGGAAGGAATAGGTTCTAAAAAAGGCATACATATTATTTCCAATAATTCAGTGGTTGTTTATGCTCATATTTTAAATTCAGCAAGATCAGGCTCAACCTTGGTTTTACCTACAAATGTTTTAGGCAAAGAATATTATACGGCTACCTATAAATCAGTAGGCGCCGGGGCCGGCAGGCGTTGTGAATTTGATGTGGTGGCAACAGAAGATAACAGCACAATAGAAATTACACCTACCAATGCAGATGCTAATGGGATGCATGCAGCCAATGTTCCATTCCAGGTTACTTTATCAAAAGGTGATGTTTATCAATATCAAAGCGACGAGGATCTTACCGGCACACATATCAGGTCGATAGGCACATCAACAGGTGTGTGTCAAAGAATTGGAGTTTTTTCGGGTTCTACATGGACGGCTTTAGGATGTAACAGTTCCACTTCAGGAGATAATTTATACCAGCAAATGTTTCCTTATTCATCATGGGGAAAAACATATTATACAGCACCTTTTATTGGCAGAGCGTATGATATCTTCAGAATTATTGTTCAGGATCCTGCTGAACCTGTATTGGTAAATGGTGTAACGCTTGACCCGGCTACTTTAATAAATGGAAGATTTTATGAAATAAATACACAGGGAAATAATACACCAAGAATAATTACATCAAATAAGCCAATTTGTGTATTTCAGTATTTAATTACGATGGCCTGTGATGGAAGCAATACCAGTGACCCGGAGATGGTTATTCTTAATTCGATTGAGCAAACACTAAATGATATAACAGTAATGTCTGCAAGGAGAGATCTTACACCACCCAACACAAATATTACAACGCATTATTTAAATATCATTTTCAAAACCAACACATTCACTTCATTAAAAATAGATGGCAGTACGCCGTCAGTATTCCCTGTACCAATTAACGGCACTAATTATTCATATATACAGGAAGATGTAACAAGTTCAACAAATACAAATCCTTCTCACAGGATAACTTCTGACAGCGGCTTTTTATGTATAGCATATGGCTATGGAAGTGTTGAATCATACGGGTATAATGCAGGTACAAATGTGAGGGATCTGCTCAATTTTGTAACCCTGATAAATCCATTAAATATTACCAATCAAAATACAACCTGTGCTGGCACTACTTTTTATTTCTCTATAACATATCCCTTTCAGCCCACATCATTATATTGGGATTTTCATGGATTTTCTCCAAACATTACTGTTTCCGCTCCTGTGCATGATACTACTTATATGGTTAATGGAAAACAGATATGGCGATACGTATTACCTACCCCCTATAATTATAGTGTACCAGGTAATTACCCGGTAAGCATTACCGCCGGAACTTCAGGTTCTGATGGTTGTGGAAATCAACAAACAAGAGATGATACATTGTTTATCATTAATCCTCCTGTTACAAATTTTACCTGGACCAATAATAGTTGTGCAACGGATTCAGTTCAATTTAATGATAACACAAATTATGTAACGGGTACCTATTCATATAAATGGTATTGGGACTTTGGTGATGGAAGCACAGGTAATGTTAGAAATCCAAAACATAGATATTTATCGCCGGGTATCTATACAGTAAAATTTAATATTGTAACTAATATTGGATGTTTAAGTGATACTTCCTCAAAACAAATTACTATTGCCCCACAACCTGTAGCAAAATTTGGTATTTCATTACCAATGTGCAAAGGAAAATCTATAACTTTCTTTGATTCATCGTTTGCCCCGCTACCCGGTAACCTGATTAAATGGTATTGGGATTTTGGAGATGGTACTACTTTAAATTTAACTGCCAGTAGTAACCCTACACATACATATTCATCTACAGGAATTTTTAATGTTACCCTTAAAGTTGAGAATAATACAGGGTGCCAAAGCGTAGTATTTACTATGCCTGTAACTGTCCATCCTAACCCTGTTGTTAACTTTAATTTGCCTGGTATATGCTTGCCAAGCGGGTTTGCACAATTTTTTGATTCAAGTACAATTACAGATGGCAGCCAATCCCAATTTACATACTTATGGAATTTTGGCGATGCTTCATCCGGCAGCTTAAATAATTCTACACAACAAAACCCCACACATAATTATAGCAATACAGGTCCATTTACTGTTAACTTACAGGTAACTTCTAAAGATGGATGTGTATATGATACAACCAAAATTCTATCAACAGTATATGCACAACCAAAAGCAGCTTTTAATGCAATTGCTGAAAACTGTTTAAATGATACAACATTCTTTACTGACCAATCAAACGGGCAGGGTAGTACTATAACTAATTGGTATTGGGATTTTGGAGACGGACAGTCTTCAACACTACAAAACCCTATACATATATACACCTCAGCAGGATCATACACAGTGTCGCATTATATTAAAACCGATAAAGGATGTTATTCTGATACTGCAAAAAAACAGGTAATTATAAATTCCTTACCAACCGCAGCCTTTGCAATTTCAACACCTACCTGTGAAACTAAAGATGTAACATTTACAAATGCATCTGCTGCAAATTCCGGAACTCTTATAGCCTGGAGTTGGAATTTAGGTGACGGTACTTTATTTACTGCACCAAATGATAATCCTTTTAACCATGCCTATATTGCATCTGGAAATTATTCGGTAACCCTATCTGTAGAAAGTGATAAAGGTTGTAAAAGTCCTGTTATATCAAGACAAATTTTTGCAAACGCCCTGCCTCAACCTGGTTTTATTTCACCCGATGTTTGTTTAGCGGATGCATTCGCACAATTTACTGATACAAGCAAGGTTGCATCCGGTACTATCACAAACTGGGCATGGAACTTTGGTGATCCTTCTTCAGGTGCATTAAATACTTCTGCATTACAGAATGCAAAACATAAATACAATTCAGTTGGCGTATATAATATAACACTAACCATTACTTCTAACAATGGATGTGTTGCTTCAATCACTAAGGGATTTACTGTAAATGGAGCAGTACCAAAAGCAAACTTTAATGTTGTAAATAATACAGGATTATGCAGTAATACGGATGTGCAGGTACAAAATACATCTACTGTAGATTTTGGCAATATAACAAAAGTTGAAATCTATTGGGACGTTGCAAATAATCCGTCTGCATTTGATGTAGACAATACTCCAGCTCCTAATGAAACATATAGTCATCTATACCTAAATTTTCAAACCCCGTTAAGTAAAACTTACCAGGTTAAATTTCGTTCATATTCCGGTATAAGCTGCGTTGATGAAATAACAAAAACGATAACTGTAAATGCATCGCCATTAGTTCAATTTGTTCCTATATCAGATACCTGTTTTAATATTACTCCCTTTGCTATTACCCAGGTAAGTGAGACAGGCGGTGTACCTGGTACCGGTGTATTTAGCGGGCCTGGTATAATAAATGGCTCAAACATATTTGATCCTTCAGTTGCCGGTGTTGGCACCCATACTATACGTTATACATTTACTTCTAATACCGGCTGTATTGATTATAAAGAGCAAACCGTAACTATTTATCCTATTGTAAATGTGAACGCAGGTCCGGATAGAAGTGTTTTGGAAGCCGCAACTATTACTCTAGAACCAACTATTATAGGTAATGCTTTACAATATTTATGGACACCCAATCAATATTTAAATAATAATACCATCCTCAATCCTGTAGCTTCTGCAGTGCAGGATATTACCTACACTTTATATGTAACGGGTACCGGGGGATGTATTTTCAGTGACCAGGTTTCGGTAAAAGTGCTTAAGTTTCCTAACATCCCTAACACATTTACACCTAACAATGATGGTATAAATGATACATGGATAATAGATCATCTCAGTGATTATCCCAATGTTCGTGTGCAGGTATTTAACCGCTATGGCCAACCGGTTTTTGAAAGCAAAGGATACTCTGCCCCATGGAATGGAACTATGAATGGAAAAACGTTGCCATTCGGAACTTATTATTACGTAATTGAACCGGGTAATGGCCGTAAGCCTGTTACGGGTTATGTAACACTAATAAAATAATTTTCTAAAAAAATAATGAAGCGGATTTTTATTATAATACTGTTACTGGGAACAATAAAAACCTTTGCCCAGCAGAAGCCATATTATACTCAATATATCCTCAATAATTATATTTTAAATCCTGGATTAAGCGGCATAGAAAATTACACTGATGTTAAATTAAGTTATCGCAATCAATGGACAGGAATAAACGGGTCACCCGTAACTGTATATTTCTCAGCGCATGCACCCATTGGTAAAAAAGATTACCGCACCACAGCAACATCGTTTGAGGTTCCCGGAGAAAATCCACGGGGAAAATCTTACTGGGAAGAATATACAGCGCCTGAACCGCATCATGGAGTAGGGATAATAATTATGAATGATAAAACAGGTTATCTCAGCAGGTTCTCTGCCTATGCAACCTATGCATATCATAAAGGATTATCTGCAAAAACAACTTTGTCTGCAGGTTTCCTTGGGGGCATATCTAATGTAAGTCTTGACAGATCAAAAATTGAATGGGGAACGCTTGATCCCAATGATCCGGCAATAGGTTATAACAACGGAGAATTAAAACAATTAAAACCTGAAGTTGGCGCAGGGCTATGGCTTTATTCGGCAGATTATTTTGCAGGAATTTCGGTGTTGAATATTATTCCTAATAAAGCAAAATTTGCATCGAATAATACTTATGCAACTTATTTTGAACCGCAATTTATTGCTACTGGTGGTTATCGTTTTTTTATAAATGATGATATTGCTGCATTGCCTTCTGTAATGCTGCAATTTATAAGACCCTTTCCAATACAGGTTCATGCTAATGTAAAATTGCAATACCTGGATAAACTTTGGGTTGGCGGCAGTTACAGGATAAGCGACCAACTGGGAGGCTTTGCTGCGATGGCAGGCATAAATGTTTCTAATACTTTTAATATCGGGTATTCATACGATGCTTCTACAACATCACGGTTAAAAAATTACACTAAAAATACGCATGAAATTATTTTGGGCTTTCTCATCAATAATAAATATGGTGATACATGCCCCAGGAATGTTTGGTAGTTACGCCAAATGATCTCAATCATTTATATGGAGTTCCATAAGATCTTTTGCCCGTGAAAGTATTTTTTTCCCTTTGAAAGTAAATTGTGCAAGCATCCCGCTACTGTCTGGCAATTCAACCCTTACACCATTAATAACAACTACACCATTTTTATATTCCACACGAATGTCCTTACCGGGAATTGCTTGTTTAGGTGGTTTTGTTTTAACAGGATTATTATTTCCATTGGGAATAGTGCGATAAATAGCTCCTGGCGTTAGCTGCATATAAGTTCCTTTCCCGTTGGGTATGTTTAACCTTTGCCAATGCTTTTCTGAAACTTTATCAGGTTCTTTTTCATCAGTTGTAGTTATACTGTACCCATAAGCATACGCATTGGATACTGTTTTAAGAGCAGGTGCGCTTTTGTATTCATTAGTTGTGGTTATTTTATCAACTCTTTCCTGAATTTGTTTTGCACGACCGGCTACTATTTTAATTTCGTCTGCCCCTGCTGAATCAATAATATAAATTGATCTGCCATTAGCACCTGCTGATGCTTTGGGAAGACGATTTACCTGAACACGTTGTAAGATTTTTTCACCAAAATTTTGATTGTAAATATTGATCAGCTTTTCAATATCAGCAGCTTTTAAATTTTGATTAAGATGCAGTAAAGATGTTTTTAATTGCCGGGAATTGAATGCGTTTTTCATTGCGTTTTGCATTTCTTCCTCATCAAACGAAAATGAAAATTGGGCTTTATCAAATTCTGCCTGTAATTTCTGTAAATCGATAACATTTCCCTTTTTACGGGCAAACTCCACATTGGTTACAGGAGAATTAAATGTGAGTATTGTAGCGCCGTTATCAAAAAATAATGAGGGAGTATTAATTGAACCTCCTGGAAATAAAAATTTGTTTGAATTAAATTTTGGGAAACTTTTCCTGACTATTTCTTTTTTGCTTTCCTGCAACAGGCGGTTCACCAGTTTATACTCTCCCGCAGCTATCTCTTTTAAATTTAAATCTTTTAGCTCTTTTAATTGTTGGACTTCAGTTAATGCTTTTTTTAATTGTGATTTTGCAGGAAGGCTTTTTACTTTATTATCCCCCTGCCCGAAAATTAAAGCATCTGCTTTTTCGCTTCCCTTTATTTTTACAGGTAAAACTTTTTCATAGCTTTTATTTACCTGCTGCTTTTTACTGCTATTGTTTTGCGGAGATAACCATGCAACAGAACAGATAATACCCGTAATTAAAAATAAAGCCGCCAATTTTTGCCCGTAATTAAAATTTGTATTGTTGTTTATCTCCATTATTCTTTTTATACGAAACAACAATTGCTTTTTACCCATTGTAGCGCCTATGGCTAATCGTAAATTTATATTTCTGAATTGCTCCAGTGACAAAAGTGCTGATGCATAAGTATGACGGTCATATTGATACTGTATCACAAAATCATCGCAGCAATTTTCCCTTTCCCTTTTAATAATCCTGGCAAGTAACACTACAAACGGGTTAAAGAATAATATGGTTTCGATAATGGAGATAAAAAGATTAATGAGGTAATCATTTCTTTTAATATGCGATAATTCGTGAAGGATAATTGCTTCCAGCTGTTCTGCTGATAACTGGTTAACAGAAGCCAAAGGAATTAAGATAACAGGTTTTATAAAGCCGATAGTGGCGGGCACATCAATATGATGAGATACCCAAAGCCTTATCTTTTTTGTAATACCCATATGCCTTGCCACCTTTTCTGTGAATAGCTTCCATTCAACGCCAGGCTTTTGCAATCCATTAAATTTTATAAAGCGGGTAAAGCGATAAATATTAATTAATCTTATTGAGAGAAAAATTAAAAGCGATAAATAAGCAACGGACAGATAAGGCAGCACCCATGCAATCTCATTTAAAAGATCATTCCAGTTATAGGTGGTGGCTGCATTGCTGCCTGCCTGGTAAAATTGAACTTCATAATTGCCGGGTAGATTTTGTATGGCAAAATATTTATTAAATAACGTGATACAAAACCAAACAAATGCCGATGAAATTAAAATGGTGCTAAGGTTATTTTTAAATTTTGCAGAAGCGTTCCTGTATACTCCATTAATAAGATGATACGCTATCCATAACGCTGCTGCCTGCCATAAACTGTTTGCTATCGCCCATCCCAGCGATTGTAAAAAAGGTGAGTGTTGTAAAGCAGTTAGGTTCATCCTTATTATTTTTTAAGGTTGTCAAGATATTTTTGAATCTCATCCAATTCATCTTTTGATGCTTTTTGATTACCAAGCGCCTGCAAAACCAATTGGGTAGATGAGCCTGCAAATAATGTATTTATCATCTTATCTAAAAATTGCTTTTGGGTTTTTTGCCTGGTAACAGCCGGCTGGTAGATATGCGTTTTGTTACTGTCATCTCTTGTTACCAAACCTTTCTCAAACATTATTTGCAATAATTTAAGCGTGGTTGTATAACCTGAATCTTTATTTTTTGAAAGCTCTTCATGTACTTCACGTACGGTGGCATTTTCTTTATCCCAGAGTATCTGGAGAATTTCCAGTTCGCTTTCCGTTGGCTTTAATTTTTTTATTGTCATTGATTACGATTTTGTTCGTACAGCTAAATTACGATTTTGATCGTAACCACAAAATAAATTTTAAAAGATATTTTTTTGTACCGTTCATAAAAAACCCCAGCTAAGTAACTGGGGTTTAAAGTAAGTCTATATTTAAAAATTTATTTCACCTGATGTTCCTTAATAATCATATCACCTTTTCCTTCCAATAATTTTTGGTACTTATTGGTTACTTCCTCAGATTGCTCAACTCCATTTATAAATAACCAGCCACCCCTTATCTCAACGGTATAATCTCCTGAAATAAGTCCATCTTTTTTTAACCCGCCAAGAAGATTTTTAATATCAGTCTCATCAGCAGATTTACTATTAGCGGTATTTTCAACAGGGGTTGTTTGCCTGTTATTTCTATTACTCAATCTTGTACTGTCTCCATTCATCAGCATTAAATTTTCCATTCTATGCTGCCTGTTGTTTATAATTTTATCATGATGAATTTTAGCAAGGGTAGGGGCAATAACCAATGAAACAATACTCATCAATTTAATAAGAATGTTCATAGATGGTCCTGAAGTATCTTTAAATGGATCACCAACGGTATCGCCTGTAACGGAAGCCTTGTGCGGCTCTGAGCCTTTGTAATACGTTTCACCATTTATGACAGCGCCTTTCTCAAAAGATTTTTTTGCATTATCCCATGCACCGCCTGCATTATTCTGGAACATTCCCATTAAAACACCACTCACGGTTGCCCCGGCTAAAAAACCACCCAGCACTTCAGGGCCAAAAATAAAACCAATAATTAATGGCGAACCCAATGCAATAGCGCCGGGCAACATCATCTTTTTTAAAGAAGCATTGGTGGAGATAGCAACACATTTATCATATTCAGGTTTCCCTGTGCCTTCCATAATCCCGGGAATTGTTCTGAACTGCCTGCGTACTTCTTCTACCATTGCCATGGCAGCTTCACCCACAGCACGAATTGCTAATGATGAAAATATAAACGGTATCATAGCTCCCACAAATAATCCGGCTAACACATCTGCACGATAAATATCAATGCCATCAATTCCGGCAATACCAACAAAGGCAGCAAATAAAGCCAGTGCAGTTAATGCAGCAGATGCAATTGCAAAACCTTTTCCTGTGGCAGCTGTTGTATTTCCTACTGCATCCAGTATATCAGTTTTTTCACGAACATCTTTTGGCAATTCACTCATCTCTGCAATACCACCGGCATTATCGGCAATCGGTCCAAAGGCATCGATAGCCAGTTGCATCGCTGTTGTAGCCATCATACCTGCAGCAGCAATACCAACACCATATAATCCGGCACATGCATAAGAACCATAAATACCGGCAGCTAAAACCAATATGGGAAACAATGTGCTCTCCATACCTATTGCTAATCCACCAATAATATTTGTAGCATGACCTGTTGAAGATTGACGGACAATACTCATTACAGGACGCTTACCCATAGCAGTAAAATATTCCGTAATAAGACTCATTAATGTACCCACTGTAAGACCTACTGCTATTGCGCCAAATACACCATTCTTTGTAAAATGGAAATTTCTTAATACCATAGTATCAGGTAATAACCACATAACAAGAAAATAAGATGCAATGGCAGTTAAAACGATAGAACCCCAGTTACCCATGTTCAAAGCTTTTTGAACAGCAGTAGTATTAAGAGGAGAATTTTCAGAAATTTTTACAAACAAAGTTCCTATAATAGAAAATAGAATTCCCATTGCAGCAATCAGCATTGGCAACAGGATAGGAGCCATACCGCCAAACCTGTCAACGGATATTGTTTCTCTACCTAAAACCATTGTTGCTAAAACAGTAGCTACATAACTTCCAAAAAGATCAGCTCCCATACCTGCTACATCACCTACATTATCACCAACGTTATCTGCAATAGTTGCCGGGTTACGTGGATCATCTTCAGGAATGCCTGCTTCTACTTTTCCAACAAGATCAGCGCCAACATCGGCAGCTTTTGTATATATACCACCGCCCACTCTTGCAAACAATGCAATACTTTCTGCACCTAAACTAAAACCTGTTAGTATTTCAATAGTGCGTTCCATCTCCACAGAATCGGCAAGGGAATGCGGTGCAAAAATTGCTTTTAGAATAATAAATAATCCACCCAAACCTAACACAGCTAAACCTGCTACACCAAGCCCCATTACACTTCCGCCGGTGAAAGAAACATTTAATGCTTTTGATAAACTTGTACGTGCCGCCTGCGCAGTACGAACGTTGGCTTTGGTAGCGGCTCTCATACCAATGTATCCTGCCAAAGCGCTAAAAAATGCGCCAACCACAAATGAAACGGCAATACTCCAATGGCTGTTTGCATTTGAATATCCCATAACAGCCAGCAGCAAAGCGCCGATTACAACAAAATAAGAAAGTATCTTCCATTCGGCTTTTAAAAATGCCATGGCACCTTCAGCAATGTATGTGCTTATCTCCTGCATACGTGGCGTTCCGGCATCCTGTTTTGCAACCCACGAGTACTTTATAAAAGTGTACAATAAACCTACAACACCCATTGCCGGGATTACATAAATCAAGCTATTCATATGGTAATTTTTTGGGTGGCAAAAATAGGGTAAATACAGCTAAAAAGGCGAATTGATTTTGATTACAGTGTATTCTTTCCGTTTACTTTTTAGAAGGGGAAGCCATATATTTTTCAAAAAAATCCTCGCTGTTTATAACTTCGATGTTTGAAAAATAAAAATCATTTCTATCTTCTGTAATAATACAGTCGCATTTATTCTCAACAGCCGAATAATATTCAAGGCCATCTTCAAAATCATTTACAGCAGGATTATTAAGCGATTGCAATACAGTGCTCTTATTAATTGCAGCAATATTTAAATGCTCACACAAAATTTGTATTCTTTTTTTTGCGGATGCACTTTTATATTTTTTTTCTGCAAAGTAAAATGCAATAGCTAAACAAACCGGCGAAGTAAATAAAGTAAAATTGCTTTTATCTGTAAGACTTAATATACGGGAACTGAAAGTGAACAGGGGATATTCTTTATTTAAAACAGATACCAAAATATTTGCATCAAGAAAAAGTCTCATTTTTTAGAATTAAAATATTCAGCTTTTGTTGATTTTCTGGTTCTTCTTGCTTTTGTTAGATATACAGCTCCGCCTTCTGCAACCTGGTTTACCCAATCTGAAATAGGAAAATCTTCTAAAGAATTATAATTGTTTGAAGTAACCTTTTTTAATAAAAATTCTATCAGGCGGGAAAGGCTGATATTATTGTTTGCCGCATATTTTTTTGCTTTGGTAATAATACTTTCATCAAAGCTTAAAGTTATCTTATTATCCATACCCTTATTTTAAATATCAAAGGTAAAAAGATCTATACTACAAACAAAATATTTTTATACGTATAACTTTATTACTTATACAATTTACCTGCACTTTTTTCTACAAGGCTATCAGGGAGAAGCCATGCCATAAATACGCCAAGCTTATTGATAAAGCCGGTAACTACTTCTGTACGTTTTTTAAACATAGCTTTTACGCCGATAACCGCCACTTGTTGTGGTGTCATATTTAATTTTGCAGCCATCTTTAATATTTTATCACTAACCTGGGCCCGGTTAGCCCAATCAGTATCTGTAGGCCCGGGAGATAAGCAGGTAACTGAAATATTTGTATCTGCCAGTTCATGTTTTAAAGCTCTTGTAAATTTAAGTACATAAGCTTTCGATGCTGCATATACAGTAAGTAATGGTACTGCCTGGTAGGCAGAAGAACTGCAGGTATTTAAAATATAAGATTGTTGTTGCTGTTTTAATAAAGGAATAAAAAGCCTGCAAAGTTGTGTAGGAGCTATAATATTTAATTGTAAAAGATTGGTAGTCTCCTCTACAGAATATTTTTCAAAAGATCCACTAAGTCCATACCCTGCATTGTTGGCTAAAACAGAAACGGGAAAATTATTTTCAACACACCAGTTAAATAATTTTTGGGCGGCATTTAATTCAGAAAGGTCAAGTGGAAGAAAATTTACTGTAACCGGGTATTGCTTTTTTATTTCTTCAGCAGCCTGTGCTAAAAGTTCAGCAGACCTTGCTGTAAGTAAAATATTATAATTATGTTTAGCTAATTCAAAAGCTATTGCTTTGCCAATACCTTTACTGGCACCCGTTATCAAGGCATATGACATATTGAAAGATTAAGAAAACTTACTCAGGAATTTTTTTCGCAGGATGTGATGATAAAACGGTGTTTTACTGTCAGCGTGTTTTGGTTTGTATTTGCCCGTAACCAAAGGTATATACATTACACGCCGCCTGCTTTCTGCTCCATATTTATGTGATTGTTGTACACGGTGCCATATGCTGCCATGATGAACAGTAAGATCTCCTGCTTCAATATCAAACCCCACTTCATTTGGATCGGCTGTATTATCAATAAAATATTTTTTACCAAAAAGCAATTTGAACACTCCCTGCTTATGTGTGCCGGGTAAAACGCGTAACCCTCCATTTTCATAAGGACAATCATCAAGGTGTAATCCCACATTTAACATGGGCATAATTTTATGTCCATAAAAAAGATCACGGGGACTATCGGTATGCCAACCCATTTTTGTAAACCCGCTGTTAGGCGTTTGCAGATAATGATTTAATACAAGCCCGTCTTTTTCATCTTCTGCAATACGTCCTTCGTATGGATATAATAATTTGGTAAGCGCCGCTAACCTTGGTTCCTGCAAAAATTGATGCAACAAATCGCTATGCTGGGATAAGAATGCAAACCTGCTGATCATTTTTTCGCCATTCTCATTTTCGCCAAACTTAAGCGGTACACCATTTACCTTTTCAATTCCCTCGCTGAGCCATTTTTTCTCAACGTCCACAGCTTCTTTTATAAACAAGGCAATAGTTGATCTGGATACAAAATTTCTAAACCGTATAAATCCATATTCATTAAAGAACTGAATCTGTTCGGCTGATAGCTTATCATTTAAATAAAAATCAGGAAATGGAAAATTTCCTTTAAGAGTTTTAGTAGTCAATGCAATAACTTTTTTGGTAATGATAAAATTAAGCAAAAAAAAATCAGGTTCTCAAAAAATAATCCTAAATAAAAAAATCATGACCTGTTTCGTTTAAGTGCTATATATTTTGCAAGGCTATAACATAGATATGTAAAAGGAAAAGCAAATAAAACATCTATAGAGTAATGAATATGTTGTATTAAAACCAATATGCTAACACACAAGCAGGAAATAAGCGTATAATATTTCATGAATTTATTATGGTGGCATAAGTACATTAGAAAAAGAGTAGAAACATGCCCTGAAAAGAAAAGGTCCTTAGTTATAAAAGATACTCCATAAAAATAATTACTTAATGGGTCTGTAAGATTTATTATGCCTGCCGGAGGTTCCAGCGGGAATAAAAAAATACTAAGCATCCTTACAATAGATAACAGTATATACGCAATAAGAAATGTAAGAAAAATGCCGGGATCTTTTACTGCAGCTATCAACATAAAAAGGGCGCAGCTCCACACTAAACTAAATATCAATATATAAACATCATAAGCAGCAACCCAATTTAAGAGTGCATCATCCAATAATAAACCTTTTCTTTTCTCGATATATTGAAAAAAGAAAGGGAAGCTGATCAAAATGATCATTAGTATAAAAATGCCTACAAATAATTTGTAACGAAAAGTTTTTTGTTGCCAGGATAACTGCCAGCTAAGGCCGGCACTTTTAAAATATCTGCTTACCATACTCATTCTTTATTCACCTGTTTAAATGCATTTCCTAAATTATCAATTATATCACCGGCGATTAATGCATGCTGCGAAAGTTTGCCGGCGGCAATATCGCCTGCCAGGCCATGAAGATAAACACCCAATAAACATGTTTCTAATGAAGAATAGCCCTGGGCTAATAACCCCGTAAGTATACCAGTTAATACATCACCGCTGCCGCCTGTTGCCATACCCGCATTACCTGTGGAATTAAAATATGCCTGCTTATCAGGTGCTGCAATTAAAGTATGATGACTTTTTAAAACAATGTAAATTTTATATTGATGCGCCATTTTCAAAGCGAGTTCTGTCCGTTCAGCATTTGTTTTGGTTTTCCCAAATAATCTTTCAAACTCTTTCGGGTGAGGAGTAAGAATACTTTCTGCTGGTATGCTGTTGAGCAATTTTTTATTTTCAGAAAGAATATTTAAAGCATCTGCATCCACTACCATTGGCTTTCTATATTCCGAAAAAATATTTTGCAAAAGCCTGCTATGTGATTTATAAATACCTATGCCGGGGCCGATTCCTAAAACATCAAATTTTGATACCTCATCAATTTCCTTAATAGTTTTTTTACCACATACTTTAACCATTGCCTCGGGTATTGAAGCCTGCATAATATCGTAACCAATCTTTGGAATAAAGCATGTTAGTTTCCCCACACCACTTCTTGCACACGCTTTAGCAGCCAGCACAGCAGCACCCATCATTCCATAACTACCGGCCAACAGGCAGGCATGTCCATAATTTCCTTTATGGGTAAACGGGTCTCTTGGTTTTAAAATTTTATGTACAAGAAAAGCATCGATTGAATGGCCCGGTATATTATCCATAAATAATAATTTACTTCTACAAGACTAATTATTCAAAAAGTTCCAGTTTATTTTTAGGCCTCCTTTTATCTAACCAAACAAATTTCTTAAGGTACTTCTGATCCTGTGGTATCCGGCGCATAGGATATAATTTACCATGTACATCATTTAAAAATTTAACCTTGTCCAGTTGCTGCTTTATAAAATACATATCTATTACAGAACCGTCAGCATGGTTCATGCCACTGAAAGCGCTGTCCTGATCCTGGACAAAATAAATACTTTCGGCAGGTGAGCCCTTAACTCTTACATAATCAATAACACCCTTTTTAAAATACCCATTAATTGTTTTGCCGGCAACCTGGTTATAAAATTCAGAATTTATTTTATTGATCATTATACCGTTTTCAAAAACATATACCCGTTCTGCTTTTTTATTTTTGGTGTATAAAAAAATAGTATCTCCTGTAACCTGGCTTTTACCGCTCCAGATAACAGGATCATAAAACAGCCTGAATGTAGAATCAGCTCCTGAATAAAACAAGCTGTCACTTACGGCCTGCAAAGAATCATTAAAAATTTTTACATTATGATAGGCGAGAAAATATCTTATTGAAGTATCAGCCTTATCAGCATTAATAATTTTGGTTTGTTTGAGTTGCACTCCGGAAGAATTTTTTTTTGCTATAATTCTCCTGGTTGAATCTACCTCTTTACTTATACCTGATGAATCGCTGATATAGATTCCATCATTAATATTTTTTGTGTACCCTGAGAACAATGTATCGCCTGAAACATATGTTGTGTCTTTATCCTGCCAGATTATTAATACAGGTTTTTTTGTAGCCAGAAAAGAGTTATTTTTTTTACTGTAAAAAACCTGGTTGCCGGTAATTATAAATTTATTTGCAGAATCCTTAATTATTGCCTGGCCTTCAAACTGGGTTTGCCCGGACTTATCATCAAACGCAATATTATTGGCAGTATAAACCCTGCCGCTGCTATCTTTTATTAATGGGCGGTTACCAAAAAAAGCGTCTCCGTTTTTTAAATCGTATGTGCCCTGGGTAGTAAATATATTTCCGTCTTTATTTTTTATAGAAGTAGGCCCGATAAAAATTAACTTTTGTGTTAGCGTATTATATAAAAGTGAGTCTGCTTTTATCCTGCTTTTTGGATCCACAACATCAACCTTATTTATAAAATAAATATCCTTTGTGTCTTCATAATAAATTCCCTGTGTACTGGTAAGTACTGTTTTACCACTTACTACTTTACCGCCGTTATTGTATTTGCCTATGCCGGTGGTTAAATTATATTCCAGTTCCGGTGTGGTGAGTGTTGACTTTTTATCGGTTAATGTTACGTTTCTTTTTAAATAAGCAATTCTTTCATTGCCTAAATATTTTATGTACTGGGATGATGTAAAGACACTGTCGCCCTGGTTTATATGCACATTGCCAAAAGCCTCCATTGTATTTAATCTTCTATTAATAATAGCGCTGTCGCAGGTGAATTTGGTTGTGCCTTCGTGAATAATTACATTACCTGCTATGGTTTCTATCTTGGTAAGAGAATCAATTTTTTTTTCACGCAATGTATTGCCACGAATGATCTCAATTGTTCTTAGCGTATCTGAAGGCACTACAGGAGAAACCTGTGCAAAAGAAAGGCCAGCCTTAAAAACTAAGACTAATAAATAAAAAAATTGGAGAACCTTCCTCATTTTGTTTTTTCAGGAAGTTTTAGGGTATCATCTATCAGGGGTGCAGTAATATAATTTCCTTTATCCTTTTTACTAAATACAGATATTGTAAGATATCTTTTAGGGTGTACCCGGATATCGTCTAACAAAATATTTATTTTATTGCTGGTTGCCGAAAGATTATCGTACAGTTTGGTATCATTTAGTAATAAGCCCAGGGAGCCGCTATTGCTGTTTATTTTAGCTATGCCTGACTTTAATTGATTGGCTGCGCTATCTAATGTATTTAATGTTTTCTGCAGGTTAATATTAGCCAGGTTGTTGCTTGCTTTTTCCGCATTGCCCAAAATATTATTAAGCTTGCTATTATTGCCATTAAGATTTGCAGTAAATGCATTTACGTTATTCAGTGAATTTGACAATGCTCCTGTTTGAGGATTTAAAAGGGTTTGCAAAGAAGCTGCCGAAACTGTAAAGGATGCTGTAACTGTATTTAAATTTTCTATAACACCTTTAATATTATTTTTTGTAGTGGGATCAAATACACCTGTTACAATGTGTAAAACAGAATCGAGTGACTTAACTGCATTTCTAACTTCGTACAAAACAGGATTTATCATTTTTAATGCTTCATCAAAAGCCCCGCCGCTAAGCGTGGTTAATAAAGTATCGCCTGTTTTTAAATAAGTACCTGCATTGCCTAATTTTATTTCTAAAGAAACACTGCCTAATAAACTGGGATTAATTACTGCCAGTGAATTACTCGGAATTAAAACATCCTTTGTAAGCTCTACTGTTACCACAATTCTTTTTAGCAGCTTGCCGCCATCAAGATCAGCAATATGCCCTATCTGGAGCCCGTTAATTACAACAGGATTTGATTTACCAAGCCCTTGTATATCTTCAAAAACAGCGTAAACAAATTTCTCTTTTTTAAAAAAGCTTTTCCCTTTAAGAAAATTGAAGCCTAATATCAGCAATAGAATACCTACAACAGCACGAGCTCCTATTTTTGTTTCATTATTAATTTTCATAAATTTTTTTTTGGTTGATTCCCCACTTTCGGATTGAATCAACACCTACTATACTATATACGAAAATAGTAAAAGTTTGATTGGCAGAAGTTACGATTAATTTACGTTTTGAATGAATCTAAAAAGTGATCAATAATTATTGGAAGTAGTATTTTCAGGTTGTCCTAAAATCTTGGGATTCTCTACCTGGTCTTTATATTTTTTTATTGCCTTTGCAATAGCCTCCGCTATTTCCTGTTGCCCTTTTTCGCTGTTCAGATAACGTTCATCTTCATAGTTTGCAATAAACCCTGTTTCTATTAAAACAGCAGGCATCTGCGTTGCCGATAAAACTCTTATCCCTTTCTCTCTTTGCCATACACCAAGATTTTCCCTGCCCATATTGGTTATTTCATCCTGTATAAGAGAACCTAATTTATAGCTTTTTTTAAAATAATTTTGTGTGTAGAGCAGTGCATTTGCCTTCCACTCCGGGCTGTCATAATTGATATTTAAAGTGCTGTCATCATTGTCAGTCGTAAAAAGATTATCACTATTCTGCATGGCCTTTATCTTATCATTTGTTTTGTTGGCAGCAAATATTAAAGTGCTTGTGCCTTTACGCTGTGTAGGGATTTTGAAATATTGCCTGACAGGAACTTCCCGTTGATGAGGTGTTACAATTTTTTTCTTCTTTTTTCCTTTGCCAACGTACCGGGTTGTGGTATACGTTTCTGTTTTATAGCCAATAATCCTTGAGCCGGTTTTCAGAGCAACAGCATCTGCATGAATACATACAAAAAGATCCCCATGATTATCATTTGCAAACTGTGCTTTCTTATTTACATCATCAAAAACATCTGTGGTTCTGGTGGGTATTATTTTTACTCCTGGTAATTCTTTTTTTAATTCGGCAACTAGCTTAAGTGATATAGCCAGGGTTATATTTTTTTCGAGTGAACCTAATGTTCCTTCATATTCCCCATGAGCCCCGGCATCTGTTCCGCCATGACCTGGATCTACAATAATTGTCCTGATTTTTTTTGGAACCTGAGCCGAAGTATTTAAACAGAAAAATAACAATACAAAAGCAGCTAATGAAGTAATACAGGACTCTTTTATTTTCATCATTGGATATTAATATTTTTTTAAAGCATTAGTTAGTTAATGTTCAATCTTCACATTATATTAATCGTATTATAACTATTTTTGTTTTACTGCTATGAACAACGCAAGCAAAGTTAGCTCAAAATATAAATTAGTATCGTTTGTAGCGCTTGCATTTATCATATTTACTGTTCAAAGTAAGGATAAACTTCATCTGCCGGGCTCATTTCACAATAATTTAACTGCTGTACAGGATACAACAAAGCCCCGCAAAAAATTTACGCTTCCTGATACAGCTCCTGCAAATACTGATACAGTTCCCACAGGAAATAAAATTATAAGAAATGATACAACTATTTTAATTGAAAGAAAAGATACCATTGATTTTAAAATTTCTAAAGATTCGTTAGATGCCGTAGTAGAATACAATGCTGATGATTCAATGATATTAGATGTGCCTTCAAAAAAAATTACTTTGTATGGGAAGAAAACTGCTACACAATACAAGGATAATAATTTAACGGCGCCTATTATTGAATTTGACCAGGCTACCGGCAATATTATAGCATCAATAAAAAGAGACAGTAGTGGTAAAGTAATTGCATTGCCCACATTTACCCAGGCTGATTTTAAATCGCAAAGTGATTCCATACGGTTCAATATGAAAAGCGGGAAAGGAATTACAAAAAGCACTTATACCCAGCAGGGCGAAATGTATGTGTATGGCGAAACAATTAAAAAAATTAATGCCGATGTTTTTTATGCAAAGCGTGCAAGAATTACCACCTGCGATCTTGATACGCCCCATTTTGCTTTTGTTAGCAACAGGATAAAGTTCATAAGTAAAAAACTTGCCATTACAGGCCCCGTTCATCCTGAGTTTGAAGGGGTGCCTATACCGATATATTTGCCATTTGGAATTTACCCGTTAAGCCAGGGCAGGCATTCAGGTTTTTTAATGCCCTCCTTTTCCAGCAATCAACAATTAGGTCTTGGATTGGAAGGACTGGGTTATTATAAAGTGCTGAGTGATTATTGGGATGTAATTGTAAGAGGAAATCTTTATTCGTATGGCGGGTGGACATTGAATATTAATCCGAAGTACACAAAAAAATATCGCTACAACGGCAATCTTTCACTCAACGTTCAGGAGTTTAAACAAAACTTTAAAGGCGATCCTGATTATTCAAAAAACAGGAGTTACAATGTTCAATGGAGCCATAACGTAGATAGCAAAGCCAGGCCTGGTGTAAGTTTTAGTGCGAATGTAAATGCCGGCAGCAGCAGTTATAACAGGTATGTTCCCAATAATCCTTATAAAAATTTCAGCAACCAGCTTAGCTCTTCTATTACTTATTCAAAAAATGGCACACTGGAAGGCCTTGGTGAAGGATGGAAAGACAAGCCTTATAATTTAACCATATCTGCAAACCATAATCAAAACACCAATCAAAAACTTATTAATGTTAACCTGCCTGATGTTGCTTTTAATTTAAGCACATTATATCCTTTTAGAAAAAGAGAAGCCGTTGGTACACCAAAGTGGTACGAAAACCTGGGAATTGGTTATAACGGAAACGCAAAAAGCCTGTTCTCTTTTTATGATACCACTTCAAATATTTTCCGGCATATACTCGATACTTTCCAATGGGGGGCACACCATTCAATTCCGATATCACTTTCATTACCGCCAGTTGGCGCTTTTCAGTTTGCTCCATCCATCAGTTATGATGAAACCTGGTATCAAAGAAAATTTATCAGAAGATGGGATTCAACAAAAAATAAAGTAGATACAACTATGACAAGAGGATTATATACGGCAAGGCAAATGAGCTTTGGTATGGGAGTATCAACCAGGATATTCGGCATGTTCACTTCTAAAAATAAAGATGCTAAAATACAGGCTATACGCCACGAGATGACGCCATCGTTAAGCTTCAATTACAATCCTGATCTTAACGGCAAAAATTATTATATCACACAGATAGATACTTTTAAAAATAAAGGACAGTTCTCCGTGTTTGAAGGAAATGTTTTTGGTCCTTATGGCTCCGGAAAATTTGGTGGTTTAAGTTTTGGAATTGATAATAACCTGCAGATGAAAGTGCGTAATAAAAAAGATACCGGGGAAAATGCCATAAAAAAAATTATGCTGATTGATGGATTGAGTATAAATGGAAATTATAACCTGGTAGCAGATTCATTTGCGCTTAGCAATTTTACCGTAAATGCCCACAGCTCATTATTTAATAGTAAACTTAATATAACTGCAGGGGCAAACATAGACCCCTACGATGTTGACGCCTCCGGCAGACGGTTAAAAACTTTACTCTGGAAAAGAAAACCTTTATCATTTGGCAGGCTGGTGAATGGAAATGTTTCTTTATCAACCCAGTTTAGAGGAGGGGATAAAACAAAAAAGGCATCCAATCAGCCGCAGGCCAGGACAAATGATTATCCGGCCGGATATTCAAGTGATGAATATCAAAATGAGTTGGCGTATATAAGAAATAACCCCGGTGAATATGCTGACTTTAATATTCCATGGTCAGTTAATTTTTCGTATGCACTCCGGTTCGATAAGGTTTTTAAATCTGATTACAGCGGCTTTGAAAATCAGTTTAACCAGGATGTTACTTTTAGCGGCACTTTAAACCTTACTCCTAAGTGGCAAATGGGAATAAACAGTTTTTATAATATTACACAGCACAGCCTGGGAATGATTGCCGTTTCAATTTCACGAGAAATGCATTGCTGGCAAATGGCTATTAATCTATCCCCTGTGGGCTTAACCAGGTTTTACAGCATTACCATAAGCCCTAAATCGGGATTACTACGAGATTTGCGAATAAACCGTACAAGATCTTTTTATGATTGATTTTTGATGTAGGCTGACTTGAACTAGTACTTATAAAAATTCTTCATTTTAAAAAGGAACTGATCTTTCTTTCTTCTCGCAACTTCTATTTCTGTACCGTTGGAAAGAATAACTGATCCACCTTCACCTTTCCGGTACTCTTTAATATGTAAAAGATTTATGAGGTATGATTTGTGTATTCTTACCAATCCTGAATCCTCAAGCAATTCTTCATATTCGTGAATAGGTTTTGATGTGCATATCATATTTTGATTGCGGAAAAAAAAGTTGGTATAGTTGCCTGCAGCTTCTGCATATAAAATATCATTGATCTCTACCACCTGGAATCCCTTAAGAGAAGGAATACACAATTTCATATTCTGTAATGGCTGCCGTGTAACGTTGTGCAAAAAAGTTTCAATGTGCTTGCGTCCGGCTTTTTCTGTTATTCTTTTTCTTGCTCTTTTTACAGCCTCCACCAACAGATCATCATCAACAGGCTTTAGCAAATAATCAATTGCACTAAAATGAAATGCTTCTATCATAAATTGATTATGGGCTGTAACAAAAATCACCTCGAATTGGATATCGTCAATTTCTTTCAACATATCAAACCCTGTTTTCGCCGGCATAGAAATATCCAGGAAAATAAGATCGGGCTTCAATAAATTTATTTTCTCTGCTGCCGTGTCTGCATTACTGCATGCAGCAATAGTTGTTACATCCTGGCAATTCAATTGCAACAACTTTTCCATCGTGTTCAAACCACGGGGTTCATCATCTACCAAAATAACACGTAACGGGCTCATATGTATGTATTTTTTACAGGTAAATAAATTGTAACCCTTGTGCCGGTATCTTTTTGAGAATACAAAGTTGACTTATCTTCAATAGTTACCTTACTATTAAAATTATATTTTTCATTTAGTAATTGTATTCTTTGCCTAATATTTTGAATTCCCAAAGAAGAGCGATTGATATCATTTTCTTTTTTCTTTACTGAAGTTTCAATACCAATTCCATCATCTTCAACAATGCAAATAAGTTCATCATTTTTTTTAAAGAAGCTGATAGTTATCTGCATTTGTTTTTGTGCAGCAACACCATGCCATATTGCGTTTTCTATAAAGGGTTGTATAAGCATTGGCGGAAGAAAAATTTCATCAGGCTCCAGTTCTTCACTCACTTCAATTGAATAAGTGAAATTATCTTTTCTGATCTGTTCCATTTCCAGGTAACGTTTAAGATAATCTATTGTGTTTTTTAAATTGATAAAATGCCTGGTTGAATTTTCTAACGTTGTTCTTATAAGCTGTGCAAATTTGCTGAGGTAGTGAGAAGCCTGCCTGTTATCATTATTTAATATCATTTCCCTTATGCTGTTAAGGCAATTAAAAATAAAATGCGGGTTCATTTGAGAATGCAAAGCTTTCATTTCAGTTTGTGCCAGGGCACGGTCAAGATCATTCTTTTGCCGGATCTGGTTTATCCTGTATCGGTGCAGGATGTAAATAAAAGTGACCAGTAAAATAGCTATAACTGTATAAAACCATGTTGTTCTCCAAAAGGGCGGCGAAACGATGATCTCCAGTTCTTTTGTTTGAGGATTCCATTTATTATCAAATGAATAAACTTTTGCTTCCAGGATGTAATTTCCCGGGGCAATGTTTGTTAACAGGATATTTTGTTGGGTGCCCGTTTCAATCCATGTTGAATCTTTCCTGTTTTTAAATCGATAAGCAAACCGCATATTTTCGGCATCATTGAAATTAACTGCGTTAAAAGCAATGTTTATATTATTTTGATCATACTTTAATGAAACAGAAGTTGAAGGGTAATGAATAATGGTGTCGTTTATAATTTGTAATTCAGAAAATCTTAAAACAGGTGGCTTAGAATATGGTGTGGAAGACAAATTAATTTTAGCAATTTTATTTTCACATGCAAACCATATACTGTTTTCCGAACTGTCATAAACAAAGTGAGTAGTGGTGAGTTTCCGATCTGGCAATCCATCATCTTTTGTAAAAAGCACGGTTTTAAAATCAGTTATGTTTAAACAGCTAATACCATTAAATGTTCCAATAAAAATTTTATCCTGAAGTAATGTAGGCGAAACAGCCAATGACTGGTCGAATAAAAAAAAATCAGACCTTATATGAGTAATTTTTCCTGTTAACCTTGCCATCCCATCTTCATTCACTGTCGTCCAAATGTCACCATGAGAATCATTCATTACTGTATATCCCTTCTTGCGGGATTTTTGCGTCGATAAGTGTTCTATTAAAGTATCAAATTTTTGCAGCTCAGGATCGAACCTGGCTATTGCATCACCACCCACCCATATCCTTCCCCGGTTATCTTCCGCGAAGCTGTTTATGCTATTCACCTTTAACAAGTTATTATTTGTACTATTAAGTATTTCAAACTGTTTACGTACCTCGTTGTAAAAAATAATTTTATTAAGTTGATTACCGGCGATCCAGATATTTTTCTTTTTATCTCTGAATAATACTGCAGGCTTAAATGGTTTCTCCAGTAAATTGTATGCCATCACAATTCCGGATGTAAAATTTTTTGTGTTGATCCAGCATAATCCCGGATAAGCGGCTACCCACAAAGTATCGGGGTGTACTAAAAGAAGCGAAACAACTCCTGTCAGGTTAGTGCCGGAAAAAAAACGTATGTTCTTTATAATTTTATCTGTTTTCTTATCAATTATAAAAACTCCGTGTTTATCTGTTCCTGCAAATATTTTATTTTTTAAAACATACAGGCTGCTAATGGAAAACAGGTCTTTATCTGATGTTTCTATTGAAGATGTCTGAATTATCTGTGAAGGGCGATTTTGCATATATAAACCACTATTCGTTCCGACCCACAACCTGTTTTGATTGTCGGAAAATAGAATGTTACATGCACGGTCACTGAAATATTTTTCCGGAGAACAGGAAATTGTTTTTGTAAGGGTGTCAATATGTAAAAGAAAAAATCCCTTGTTTCTGCAATTAACAGCCCATGTATTTTTTCCTAACAACACCGGGTTACTTTGCCACCCTATTTCATTTTGTAATGTAAAGCATGCAGGAAATGATCTGATATTTCCATTCCTGATATCGATCATATCAAAGCTGTTTTTCTCCATATTAAACAACAGTATATCATAAGCGGAAACAAATAAAAACAATTGCTGACTGTTTAGTTGTGGAGTTATTTTTTTAATGGCCGGGTAATAGTTTGCAACATCAGCAATAATATTTTTTACCCTGTCATGTACCAGCAAACCTTCGCTGGTCTTCTGCATTAAATTTCCATCAGGTAACTGGAAAATAGTGCTTCCAAACATCATCCATGAGATCCCGATATCTTTTTCTGTATATCGGTCATATCTTTTTTTTAGGCTTCCTGATGATGAAAAAATATAAAATCCTGTTTTTGTTGATACACCATAGTTGCCTCCCCTGTCCACAGACACATACTTGCATGCATTGCTCCAGTACCGCAGTGCATCCGGCGAGGGAATATCCAGATCCTTTGTTTTAAGGGTTAAGGTATTGATGATCTGTGCCCCGTCATCTGTAGCGATCGCCAATTCATTTTTAGGCAAAAGCTTCATTGAAAAAACAGCGTTATCAGGTATTGAGTTCTTTCCGCTTGTATGCAGAAACTGCTTAAATGTGCTGCCATCAAAACGATTTAATCCACGAAGTGTGCTGATCCAGATGTTACCGTAAGCATCCTGCGTTAGTCCCGTTATGTGCTGCCCACTAAGGCCATCAGTATTGGTGAAATGTTTAAAATCTTTTTCTTCATACAATTGTCCAAAACTATATCCCTGTATGGCCAGTTGAATTAATATCAATATGATACGAACGTGCATTAGCGTGGATGGTTGCTATTTATAAAGTTAACCTCTTGTTTATAAAAAAAAACTGTTGCACCCGGCCTTCTAGTTTTGCATGCCGTAAAAAGTTCGCACTAGGCCTTTAATGAAACTTATCCCGCCGTTCAGCCTTTAAAAAATTAAAATAATTTTTAGTCAGGTTACCATTAATGAAAAAAGAGCCGCCGTTAGTGCATTTTGCTTTTATTGGATATATGCTAATAAATAATTTCACTAATCCTCAGAACTACTCTGCAAAAAAAATAACTGCTTAACCTTTTTATTCTGATCATGATATTGGAATGCGGCTCAAAGAAAATCCGGCAAAATGAATGTATGGTTGAAAAGTTTAAGGATATCCATAGCAGGCGCAAAGCTCAGTCATCTTGTGCAGAAAGATAAAGTTTGGGATCACGGAAGTATGGTAGAACAGGTAAGAACTGTTGCGATTCTTCTCAAAAAAGCTTTTCACCGAAACGATGCCGAAGTTGTAAAAAAGTGTATTACAGAAACAGCATTTAAAAAAATGAAAGAACAAATCGAAACTGCTGGAGCAAATACAAATCAGCCATTAATGCATGATGAGCTTGAAGAAGTAAGCATTATTGCCGTTGCCCCAGGCAAGAAAGGGCAGCAGGATAGATTTACAGCATCAGTAAAATTTAAAAGAAGAGAACAGCAAAGCAATATTTCCTTTTCAACCATCAATGTAGATTATAGTACAAAACAAGTGTGGCAGTTTGTGCGGCAAAGAGAGTGGTGGTTATTGGATGATATCAAAGTAAAAAAAATCTTGCAACATTTTTAAATATTATCATACTTAAAACACTTTTTATGAGACTTGTAAAAATTTTACTCATCTGTTTAATTTGTATTCCATGTAAGTTAATTGCACAGCCTGGAGCTTTGATTCCTTCATTTGGACAATTCGGGATTGCTGTTACTACTGAAAGTTTGTCAAGGTTTGAAAACATATTGCCACTCGCAAATGGACAATTTTTGCTGACAGATCACGAAACGGCAAGCCATACTCAAGGTAACGGTTTCACGGAGTCTGCTACTTTTAGCATTTTTAGGAGATGTAATGCTGATGGCACCTTTGATGAAACTTATGGAAGCAATGGCAAAAGAAGATTCATATCCAGTGATCTGGTTCATCAGTATTTCACGGGATTTGCAAGACTAAGTGACGGAAGGATTGTTGCCATTGAAACTTATGGATATAATGGTCAGTTTACGCCTCTAAATAACGTTTGGATATTCAATTCGGATGGAACCGGCGGTACGATTATAGCAGAACTCGCTGTCTTCGGGTATTTTTCTCTTCACCTTAATAGTATTGCTGTTGACGGGCAAAACAGAATTGTTGTTACAGGCTGGGTAAAAGGAAATTCAGGCGCCGATAAAACCCTAACATACATTGCGAGGTTGCTACCAGATGGAAGCCTTGATGAGAGTTTTAACCATGTTGGCTTTAGAGTGGTAGTTGAGAATTCAAGCTATAATTATTCCGGGGAGCAGGTTACCACGGATGCCGGCAACAACGTTATTATAGTAGAACAAGGTTATTACGGTACTGCCTTGGGAAACTATATTACCAAATACCTGGAAGATGGTTCGCATGTAACAGCTTTCGGCAACGTAAACGCTACTGCTGTGGTGCGTTCGTTGATCACAGATGGAAATTCCAAAATCATTTTTTTAGTTGGCGCCACCATTAAACGTCTCAATGCAAATGGGACCGCCGATGTAACTTTTCAGTCATCCGGAATTTCAATAAAAAAATTAGTTATACAGCCGGACAACAAAGTTATCGCAGTTGGAAGCGGCACCATTAGTGGTCACTCGGTCTTTAAAGCTTGTCGCTTCGGGACTGGGGGCACCTTAGATCCTGCGTTTGGAACCAATGGAACTGTAATAACTGATCTGAATTTTGGTACCGCTGCAGACGATGCAATCTATGTAAACCGGAGATTATATGTATCCGGATATGTTGCTCCTGATTTTTCTTACGGAACAATAGTTGCCTATGACGGCAGCGATGTGCGAATGACATGCCCCACACCACAAAATCCTTATAATGTAGATGCAGGTAAGTGTTATGCAACCATAAACGGTATCAATGCAGTAATGTCTTCATCAACATTGTGGGCTAATGTGCAAAATACAGTTGTATATAATGGTACTACAACAACAGGTGAAGGTGGTGTAGCTGGTCAACAATTTCAATTAGGAACAACACACATCACCTATTCTTACACAGATATAACTACCCAAACATGCTCTTTTGATATAACTGTTACAGACCAGGATCCGCCTGTTGCACGATGTAAAAATGTTACCGTACAACTTGATGAAACAGGAAATGGCACGCTCACTGCGGCACAGGTTGACAATGGCTCTACTGATGGTTGTGGTATACAATCCATGAGTTTAAGTAAAACATCTTTCAACTGCAGTGATCCGTCGTCCAATACCGTTACGCTTACAGTTAATGATGTTCATGGCAATTCATCTACCTGTAATGCAACAATTACAGTAGAAGATAATGTGCCACCTGTTGCAAAATGTAAAAATGTAACCGTTTACCTTGATGCAACCGGGAATGGAAGTATTACTACAGACCAAATTAATGATGGTTCAACAGATGCTTGTGGAATTAAAAGCCTTAGTCTTGATATAACAACATTTAATTGTACCAATAAAGGAAATAACACAGTTACGCTAACTGTAACGGATAACCATGATAATTCTTCTACATGTACCTCTACTGTTACTGTTGTTGACAATCTTCCTCCTGTTATCTCTTCTGTAGTACCAACGCCATCAGCAATATGGCCAACCGACCGTAAAATGAAGAATGTATCAGTAGCTACAGCAGCAACAGATAATTGTAACGTGTACTCGTGCAGCATAACCGGTGTTGTTATAAAGGCAGGTGAATTTGCAGGAGATAATATTGGTCCCGATTGGCAGATCACAAGTGCCAATACTGTAAACCTGAGAGCCGAAATCCCCAAAAAAGGTATTAAACGAATATATACAGTTACAGTTACATGCACAGATGCATCAAATAATTCTTCAACATCAACAACAGATGTGATAGTGGCACACAACATTACAACGCCGGCAAGCGGTGCTACCGTAAGAATTGGTTCAACCGTGAATTTAGCAGGGGAGTTTTGGGATGTAGCAGGTAAAAAGCATACAGCAAAATGGCTTATCGATGATAAAACTTTAATAAATGGAACAGTAACCGAACCTTTAGGAATGAATAGTGGTACAGTAACCGGATCGTATAAATTTACTACTGCCGGCGTATATAAGATACAGATGAACGTTACTGATCAGAATGGAATAACCAGTTACAGCAATACGAGCGAGAACCTTGAGGCAATTGTTGTTGTTTATGATCCGGATGGTGGTCACACTTATGGAGGTGGATGGTTTAATTCACCTGCTGGTGCATTACCCAATAATTCAAGAGCCATCGGAGAAGTGAGCTATGGATTTGCAATGAACTATTATAAAAACGCTACGCTTCCAAAAGGAGAAACACAATTTGAATTTAAAGTTGGTGATTTTGAATTCAATGCTGTAACCTTTGATTACCTAAGTATTAATAAGGCTAAAGCACAATTCAAAGGAACGGGTAAGATCACCGGCGGACAGAGTGGAATAAATTTTATCATGACAGTTATTGACGGTCAACTGGATGGAACTAATGTAGATAAGGTGAGAATGAAAATCTATAATAAAAATACAGGACAAGTGTATTACGATAATCAGCCTGGTGCAAGTGATGCTGCTAATCCTGTTACCCCGGTAGGACAAAACAGTTCCATCGTGATCAGTAGCAATGCTGCCATAACCAGATCTATTCAAAGTAAAAGTGAATTAAATATTGAAGGCCAACAACTGAAAGTTGAAAGTGAACAACTGAAAGTTTTTGACAAAGGACTGCAAATTCAGGCATTCCCCAATCCTGCAAGAAAGAGCTTCACGTTTACAGCAAAGAGCAGCAACAGTAAAGACATAATTGTATTGTATGTATTAAATGTAATGGGAAGGGTAATTGAATCCAGAACTTTAATTTCGGATAAACCGATAACTTTTGGAGACATGTACAGGCCCGGTGCTTATTATATCAGGGTCATACAGGGAAAAGAACAAAAGCAAATGAAGCTGATCAAACTGAGTGATTAATTCTTAATAAAAAAACCCTGCGAATGCAGGGTTTTTTTATTAAGAATTTGCAACATAATAACTGCTCATTAATTTATGCAGTTGCTGTTTTATCTCTTCATAATTATCAGTTGGCAATACTTTCACTGCCGGCAAAAAATGTATTTCAAATTTAGTTGGCCAAAAGAAAAATGTTTTACCGGGAGGCAGCGCTTTTTTTGTATTAAACATTATTGCCGGTAAAATGGGGGTGTCTGTTTCTGCTGCTAATTTAAAAGCCCCGTTATGAAACTCTTTCATTGGCATGCCAGTTTTGTTGCGGGTGCCTTCAGGATAGATACACATGTGAATACCAAGACTGAGCACTTCTTTCATTTTATTAAAACTATTACGCCTGCTGTCTTTATCGTTTCTATCAACAAGAACGGAACCCCTTTTATATATGAGTCCAAATAAAGGCACCCGTGACATTTCTATTTTAGCAATTGTTTTATTTGCACCGGGGATAAAAGGAGTTGTTATGGGTACATCCATTAAAGAATTATGGTTGCTGATAACGATATAAGTTTTTCCTTTCTCAAAATTTTCTTTGCCCTTTATTTTTAACCGGCATCCGGCAAGCAGGAAAAAAATTTGCATCCATGCTTTTGAAATATTCCGGAATACAGCTGTTCGTTTTGGTTCTTTTATCACACCTATCATCCACATTAAAAGTACCACAGGCAGCATAGTAATAATAAAAATTATCATAGCCCACAATGCAAATATTCTCCCTAAAATTTCTTTAATAATTTTCATTTTATTTATTCAGCTTCCAGTCAATTGGCGCCAGGCCTTCCTGCATTAAAAATTCATTTGTTTTTGAAAAATGCTTACAGCCAAAAAAACCTTTATCAGCGCTGAAAGGAGAGGGGTGTGCCGCTTTTAAAACATGATGTTTGGTTTCATCTATCAATGCCTGTTTATCCTGTGCAAACCTGCCCCATAATAAAAACACAACGCCTTTTTTTTCTTCTGATATTTTTTTAATTACAGCATCCGTAAATTCTATCCATCCTATTTTACTATGGCTGCCGGGTTCATTTTTCCTTACCGTTAATGATGCATTTAATAAAAGCACTCCCTGAGTTGCCCATTTTTCCAGGTTGCCATTAACGGATGGCGTAATACCAAGATCACTTTGTAATTCTTTAAAAATATTTATCAGCGATGGAGGCTTTGTAATTCCATCCGGCACTGAAAAACTTAAACCCTGGGCCTGCCCCGGGTTGTGATATGGATCCTGCCCCAGTAACACAACCTTTACTTTATCAAACGGCGTTTTATCAAAGGCATTAAACATTAATGAGCCGGGTGGATATATTATTTTGCCTGCAGCTTTTTCTGTTTTAATAAACATTGCTATTTGCAGAAAATAATCTTTTGAAAACTCATCTTTAAGCACTTCTTTCCAGCTTTCTTCCATTTTTACATTCATGCTTACCTTTTTATAAAAATACAAAAGCTCCCAAAACAGGAGCTTTTAATATTTGTACATCCATTAATCAGTTACCAGATTTTTATTCGTTGGTCAGGTGATTTATATAATTTTTCTCCCGGCTTTACATCAAATGCATTATACCATGCATCAATATTTGGCAGCGGACCATTCACCCGATAAGATCCCGGAGAATGAGGATCAGTTAGAACTCTTTGAGCCGCTTCTTCAGGTAAAATATTTTCTCTCCATACCTGTGCAAAGCCAAGAAAGAAGCGCTGTGCCGGCGTAAAGCCATCTATCTTTTTCCCTTCTTTAAATTGCTGTGTTTTTGTAAAAGCTTCGTAAGCAATATTAATGCCTCCAAGGTCTGCAAGATTTTCTCCTAATGTTAACCTGCCATTAAGATGTAACGAATCCTGAACCGTAAAGCCACTGTATAGATCGGCAACAGCATTAGACCTTGTTTTAAATTTATCGGCATCTTCTTTTGTCCACCAGTCAGTAAGGTTTCCCTGCGGATCAGAAAGGCGTCCCTGGTCATCGAAGCCATGCGTCATTTCATGACCGATAACAACTCCAATGCCTCCATAATTAACCGCATCATCAGCCTCAAAATCAAAGAATGGAAATTGAAGAATTCCTGCAGGGAATGTTATCTCGTTATTAGATGAATTATAAGATGCATTTACTGTTGGTGGTGTAAAACCCCAGAGTGTTTTATCAATTGGCTTGCCCAGGCGATTAACATTTTCATCGTAAGCCCACTTGCCAAGACGCTGCCTGTTACCGAGGTAATCATCTTTAGCTATGGCAACTGATGTGTAATCTCTCCATTTATCTGTATAGCCAATTTTTTTTGTGAAGGCATTTAATTTTTCAAGCGCTTTTTGTTTAGTGGCATCGCTCATCCAGTCGAGCTGCTTAATACGGTCTGCAAATGTTTGCTGCAGGTTATTAACAAGATCAAGCATGCGCTTTTTTGCTTCCGGTGTAAAATATTTGGTTACATACATTTCTCCCAGCAGATCGCCCATTGAATTATCTATAATGCCGCTAACACGCTGCCAGCGGGGCGACATTTGCTTTTGCCCTGTTAGCACTTTATTGAATTTAAAATTCTGCTCAACAAATGCACTGCTTAGGTATGGAGCAGCTGATTCAATAATATGCCATTGCATATATGCTTTCCAATCATCTGTGGAAACCGCACCCAATAAAAGATCAACCGATTTTAAAAATGAAGGGTTAGAAACAATAACACTATCAGCGCCTCTTATCATTAATTTTTCTGCAAGATTTTTCCAATCAATAGAAGGTGTTGTTGAGGAAAGATCTTTCCAGGAATATTTATTATACGTTTTGTAGGGATCTCTCATTTCAACCCTTGGCATTTGTGCTTTAGCCAATGCAGTTTCAATGCGCATTACTGCCCATGCATTTCTTGTTGCCTCTGCGTCAGTTCTTCCTGTAAGCTTAAACATGTTTACCATGTTGGCAATAAATTCGCTGCGAATGTTTACAAATCGCTGATCGTTTTTTAAATAATAATCCCTGTCCGGAAGTGTTATTCCACCTTGCCCCATTTGCGGGATATATTTTGTTGCATTCTTTCTATCCTGTGCAACAAAAATCCCAATAGGAGAGGTTGCACCAACACCATTCACTCTTTCATAAACCATTTCATTTAAAATATCATCAACGGTCTTTACATTATTTATTCTTTCCAGGTGGGGAATCAGTGGCTGGTAGCCTCTTCTTTCAATTGCCAGGGAATCCATCCCGCTTACGTAATAATCACCAATTTTTTTAAACTTATCAGGTGTTGTTTTATTGGCTTCCTCTTTCATAAGCTGATGAAGGCGAGTTGTATTATCCTCGGCAATTATTCCAAAAGCTCCCCACCTTGTTTTTGATGCAGGCACGGGGTTTTTCCTGATCCAGGTTCCATTTGCATATACATAAAAATTGTCACCCGGCTTAATAGTAAAATCCATATTTGCCGGATCAATAAACTTTCTTTTTTTATCAGGCGGAATAAAGCTTAATAGAAATATTGCGGCTATCGCAATTGATAATTTTTGCAGGTTCATGTGTGTTTTTTTAGGCGCCAATTTACATCTTTAATTTTCTAAATGAGAAAAGCGGGCTGTTAAAACCTGCTTTAAATCTTGTGAACCGGATTAGATTCGAACCAATGACCCTCCCGATTAGAAATCGGGATACTCTATCCAATTGAGCTAACAAGATTCTCAATAAATTTTCTACTTTTTTGTTTTTTTATAAATAACTCCCGCCTCCTGGCATCAATTAATTCAGCAAACACTTCTTTGTATTTTAATTCCCAGGGCATACCGGTTTTGGTAAATATTTCTTTTCCCTGTTGTGTTCTTTTATACATCTTTCTACATCCGTTGTAGAGCCAACATAAAATTTGTTTAGTTTCTCGCTGTATAAAATGTATAAGTATGCAGCCATAAAAAAATAAAGCCTGTGGGTACAGGCTTTCTTGTGAACCGGATTGGATTCGAACCAATGACCCTCAGCTTAGAAGGCTGATGCTCTATCCAACTGAGCTACCGGTCCAATTTTTTTTTTCAACCAATGACCCTCCCGATTAGAAATCGGGATGCTCTATCCAACTGAGCTACCGGTCCAATTTTTTGCAAATATAAGTAATAGATAATGGCGAAGTATTCAGGTATCCTAATTAAACTGCAGGTTTAAACAATTTCACGTTGAACACAGCGTTTTCATACATATTAAATTATCCTGAACTCCTCTGCCCGGAAACTATAGTGCTATATGTTGAAAATTATGTGGAGATAAATTATCCCCTTTCTGTTGATTGTTATATTTTCGATACTTAAATAAAAAAATGAAAAAAAATCTCATTATCCTATCCGCCGCTTTTATCCTGCTTATTACATTTTTCTCCTGCAAAAAATTAGCATCAGCAATATTTGGCGGTTTTGAAACAAGTGTTGATTTCCAGGTATCCATTCCGGCGGTTCCCATTGTATCGCCAGTTGAATTGCCCTTAGGCCAGTTTTATTATAAATTTAATTTAGACAGCATAGTAAAAGCTAAAACCGGTGGTGTTTATGGCGCAAACGATGTTAAGTCAATAAAGGTTAAACAATTCAATGTTACTATTACTAATGCAGACCCGCTGAACAATGTTTCAAACTTTCAAAGTGTTCGTGTAACTATGCAATCCAATACCAATAATACTCCTTTAGAACTTTTCTCAATTACTTTTCCTGATACATATGCACCTTCATTTACTGCGCCAGGCAACAATGCAGAGCTATTATCTTATTTAAAAGGTTCTGATATTATTTATAATATGTATGGTAAAAACAGGCGTATCACCACAAAATCATTAACCATAATCTTATCCGTTACCATTAATGCGAGTTAAAAACCCAGCTTTATAATTTTCCTTCTAACTGCATCATCTTTTCAAATACAACTTCATATTCTGAATTTGCTTTTTGCAATTGTTCTGCAACATTTTTATATTCTGTTTCGGTTTGTGAAAATTTAGTGGCGTCAGTATAAATCTCAGGAGATGATAATGCACTTTCCAAATCCGACTTTTGTTTGGTTAAGCCGGCAATCTTTTCTTCCAGTTGCTGAAACTGTTTTTGTGTTTTCTGCAATTCTTTTTGAGCATTTTTATCTATACTATTTTTTGGAGTGTTAGCGGGTTTTGTTTCAACTTTTACCTCAGCGCTTTTTACTGTTAACTTATCACCCGCCGCTTTTCCTTTTTCATTGGCAGCTTTTGCCTGGCGCTGTTTCCATTCTTCCCATTCTTCAAAATTGCCTACAAATTCTTTTATTTTATAATTTTCTATCTCCCATATTTTATTACAGGTTTGGTTTACAAAGTACCTGTCATGACTTACAAGAATATAAGTGCCTTCATATTTATTCAATGCATCAATAAGTAAATCAACAGAATGAATATCCAGATGGTTAGTAGGTTCATCCAGGAGTAAAAAATTTGCCTTGCTCACAATGGTCTTTGCAAGCGCTACCCGGGCTTTTTCACCACCACTTAATACTTTTATTTTTTTGTCAACATCATCACCGCTAAATAAAAAACATCCTAATAAAGTACGCAGCTCCAGATCAGTTTTTCCACTGCGTGCAGTCTGCATTTCTTCCAGCACATTATTATTTAAATCCAATGCTTCCAACTGGTGCTGTGCATAAAATGCATCATCAACATTATGCCCCCATATTCTTTCACCTTCAAACGTTTCGGTACCTGCAACAATGCGCAGCAATGTTGATTTACCTTTTCCGTTTGCACCAATTAATCCTATCTTATCACCACGATTTATTTCTGCGCCTGCGTGATCAACAATTTTTACATCCCCAAATTTTTTGGTAACATTCTTTAAAGTGCATAATGTTCTTCCCGGCTGTTTATCAATGGCAAAATTGATACGCATGTTGGGCCGCTCAAGTTCAGTATTTTCAATCCTTTCAATTTTATTTAATCGCTTCACTATACTTTGCGCCTGTGCCGCCTTGGAAGCTTTTGCTTTAAAACGCTCAACAAATCTTTCCTGCTGGCGAATATAATCCTGCTGGTTTTCGTATGCCTTTTGTTGTATTTCTATCCGTTGCGCTTTCTCCTGCTGGTAATAAGTATAGTTGCCTGTATAAAAATGCAGTTGCTGTTGATACAGCTCAACAATTTTTGTTACCATCCTGTCTAAAAAATACCGGTCATGCGAAACGATAACAACTGCGCCCTGGTAATGTTGTAAATATTTTTCAAGCCATTCAATTGACGGAAGATCAAGATGGTTTGTTGGCTCATCCAGTAACAAAACATCAGGATGCATTAATATCATCTTTGCCAGCAATACCCGCATTCTCCATCCACCGCTGAATTCTTTATAAGGGCGCTGCAAATCAGCATTGGCAAATCCAAGCCCCTGTAAAATTTCTTCAGATTTATGATGAATGCTATACCCGCCAAGTATTTCAAGCTCATGCAGTTTATCGGCATACCTGTGGGCAAGGTCTTCATCAGAACTTTTTTCAAGTTCAATTCCCATTGCTTCAATTTCTTTTTCTAACTGAAGTACATTTTCAAATGCCCCCAACGCAACCTGTAAAATGGAATCGTCAGTATCAAAACTTAAAAGATCCTGGTGAAGAAACCCAATTGTTGTATCCCTGCTTTTTTCAACAGTACCTGCAGAGGGCTGGTATTGTCCCGTAAAAACTTTTAATAAAGTTGATTTCCCCGTTCCGTTATATCCGATTAAACCAATACGTTCATTGGGTTGTATATGCCACGTGGCATCTTCTACAATTACACGGGCACCAAATTCAAACGTAACATTTTGTAAACCTAAAAGCATTCAATTTATTTAAGGCCGCAAAATTAAGCTCTATTTAGTTGAAAATGACTGTGAACTGTTATAAGCGGTTGTCTTTTATGTTTACCTTTGCAAAAACATTATCAGTATGAGGAAATTATTGGCTATTCTACTCGTTGTATTGTTGGCATTTGGCGCCTGGTGGATATTTTTTAAAGATAAATCTCATAATGGAGGACCAAAGCAGCAGCCTTTAAAAGTAGGAAAACATTCCGCAGAATTTAATCAAAGTGTTGGGGCAGTTATTACTGCATACCTTTCGTTAAAGGAGGCATTTGTAAATGCAGATACTGCAAAAATAAAAGATCAGGAAAAAAAATTAATTGCAGCTATTGACAGTATTAAAATTGATGAACTGAAAAAAGATACTACGGGCATTTTTCAATCTGCGCAATTATTAATAGGGGATATAAAATCCAATGCGGATGCAATTGTGAAAGAAACTGATATTACAGAGATGAGGCAGGATTTCAGGATGATCTCTGAAAATCTTTTTCCTCTCTTAAAAACCATTCATTACGAAGGTGAAAAATTATATTGGCAGAATTGCCCTATGGCTTTTGGTGAAGGAAAAGATGCAAGCTGGATAAGCAATACTGAAGAGATACTTAACCCGTACTTAGGTAAAAATCATCCTGAATATAAAGGCACTATGCTGCACTGTGGTGAAATAAAAGATACAATACAATAGTGGTAGTTTACCGCAAATAGTTGAGATTAAAATGCACAAACAAGGGCAGTGCTTCTACGGCTTAGGTTTATAAGAAAATCTTATTGTCCCATTTTTTTCTGTGTCGGATGTTATTCTTGCTTCATACCGGCCATCACCATCATGTACCACCATTAATGCAGTATTAGGTGGTATTTCACCAAGATTTTCAGCATACATCACAAGTTCATTAACTGCTCTGTTGGGCTCAACCGTTAAGGTAAGGGTAATTGGTTTATAAGAAAGCCTTTTATGTGACAACAATAATTTCCCATTAAAGAAAACAGAGATAGAATCACCATCAATTTCCCCGTTGTCATAAAAATCAACAGTAAAAGTTTCATTTTGGATAGTAATTGTTTTAAGAACGGTATTTACTCTTTGCTCAAATTTTAAATTGGATGTAATAATCGGTTCCTCCTTTTTTACAGGGGGGGTAATTGTAGAAATTTCTTTTCTTATGGAGTCCTTTTTGGGTAACGTATTTTTCTTTATATCATTTTTTACTACCGGGGGGTTGGATGCAATTGTTTTTTTATTTTGATTTTTAGCAACAGGATTGGTTTGCTTTGTAACCGGGCGCTGTTCCCGGTTCATATCCTTAAAGGGCTGATTTTTTTTAACAGGGGGAACATAAACTTTTTGTTCACTTACCGGAATTCTTTTGATAATGCTTCTTGCTAAACTGGTTCTTCCATAACCGCAATTGCCATTTTGGTTAGGTGCAGGCACCCATGTTCCCTGCAGCGTTTCTGTGTCAGCACTTTCTTTTATATACTTTAGTTTGTGTGTTTGAAAACAATTGCTGATTTCCGGAGGGGTGTTAAATTTTGTTCTTTCATATTCAGTAACCACAATTTCTTTTGTGGTTTTGTTTATGGTGCCCTTTAATTTGCAAATAGTATAATACCGCTTATTTTCTTCTGTAAAATATGTGTAAGAATAACCTGTTACTTCTGCGCCACGGGCTTCTAATTCCAAAACATAATCTATTTTTTCTCCTCCAAAACCTATAAAGCTGGTACTGTTATCAACAAAGCCGCCTTTCCATTGTCCGCTGAAACTAAAAGGTTTTTCAACATTCCTGAAAGTAGATGGAGCAGGAAGATTTGCAGTTTTTTTTGCGGTGGATTTTACCGGATGCTTTTTTATGTATGGTTTAGAAGGTTTGCCGGCTTTATTTTGCTGGGCGCAAACCGGAAAACAGAAAAATGATAAAAATAATAAAGTAGTAAAAAATTTATTCATGCTATTTAGATGCCTCTATACAAAAATAGAGGGAAATAAAAACCCAACCGTTTAATCGTATTCTTTCTTTGCCTAATACTTCGTTAAATTTGCACTCCTGATATTTTGATTTTAGATTAAGAATAAACCAATTAATGATAAATATAACTTTCCCAGACGGCGCTGTAAGGCAATATGAACAAGGCTCTTCAGCACTTGATATTGCCAGGCAAATAAGCGAAGGACTTGCCCGTAAAGTTTTAGCTGCTGATGTAAATAACGACGTGTGGGATGCCACACGGCCGATAAATACTGATGCGAAAATAAAATTTTTAATGTGGGATGATGATAATGCAAAGTCAACCTTTTGGCATTCATCAGCGCATCTTATGGCCGAAGCTGTTGAAGGAATGTTTCCCGGTGTAAAGTTTTGGGTTGGCCCTCCTTTGGAAAAAGGTTTTTATTATGATATTGACATGGGAGATAATGTAATTGGTGAAGAGGATTTAAGAAAGCTGGAAGTGAAGATGGCAGAACTTGCCAAACAAAATAATTCTTACATAAGAAAAGAAATTTCAAAACCGGATGCTGTAAAATATTTTGAAGAGAAAGGTGATGAATACAAACTTGATCTGCTTGGTAACTTAAATGATGGTGAAATAACTTTTTATACCCAGGGGAATTTTACTGATCTGTGCAGGGGCCCTCATATTCCTTCAACAGGTTTTATTAAAGGTATAAAACTTACCAATGTTTCAGGTGCATATTGGAAAGGTGATGAAAAAAATAAAATGCTTACACGCATTTATGGCGTAACGTTTCCTACACAAAAAGAACTTGATGAACATTTGTTTTTATTGGAAGAAGCAAAGAAAAGGGATCATAGAAAGTTAGGAAAGGAACTTGGAATATATACAATGGATGATGATATTGGACAGGGATTGATTTTATGGATGCCAAAAGGCACTGTTATAATAGAAGAATTAGAAAAGCTTGCAAAAGAAACGGAGTTAGCAGCCGGGTATAAAAGAGTGGTAACACCCCACATTGCTAAAGAAAAAATATACCTCACAAGTGGTCACCTTCCTTATTACGAGGATAGTATGTACCCGCCCATGGAAATTGAGGGAACTAAGTATTACTTAAAACCGATGAACTGTCCGCATCATCATAAAATTTTTGCTGCAGAACAACACAGTTATAAGGATCTTCCTTTGCGCCTGGCAGAGTATGGAACCTGTTACCGTTATGAGCAAAGCGGGGAATTATTTGGCTTAATGAGAGTTCGTTGCCTGCACATGAATGATGCCCATATTTACTGTGCTAAGGAACAATTTGCACAGGAGTTTCGTGCAGTAAATGATATGTACATTAAGTATTTTAAAATTTTTGGAATTGAAAAATACGTGATGCGTTTATCACTTCATGATCCCAAAAAATTAGGACAGAAATATGTAAATGAACCGGAATTGTGGTTGGAAACAGAAGCGATGGTAAGGCAGGTAATGACAGAAGCCAACATACCTTTTATTGAAGTGCAGGATGAAAGCGCTTTTTATGGCCCTAAAATAGATGTGCAGATATATAGTACTATCGGTAAAGAATTTACCCTTGCTACCAACCAGGTAGATTTTGCACAGGGCCGCAGCTTTAAGCTGGAATTCACTAATCAAAATAATGAAGCAGAAACACCATTGATCATCCACAGGGCACCCCTTGGAACGCATGAACGTTTCATTGGTTTTTTACTTGAACATTATGCCGGAAAATTCCCTTTGTGGCTTGCGCCGGTACAGGTAAAAATTCTCCCGATAAGTGATAAGTTTCTGGAGTATGCAAAAAATGTTTTAAATAAATTGAAAATTGCAGATATTCGTGTGGAGATTGATGAAAGAACCGAGAAGATAGGAAAAAAGATAAGAGATACTGAGTTGATGAAAGTTCCTTATATGCTGGTAATAGGAGAGAGAGAAATGAATGAAGAAAAGATTTCAATAAGGAGACAAGGTAAAGGTGATGCAGGAACAAAATCAGTTGATGAATTTGTGGCTATGATCACTGAAGAAATTAAGAGCAGGAGAATAGCCGAATAAAGGTATGCGGTACAAGTGAGTGACACAACGATGACGACCAAAGTTGTAATGCTTGCTAAATAAATTAAACAATATTGTTAAACTAAAATCAATTAATGGCATTTCCCCCAAGAGCACCGAGAGGCGCATTTAATCCACGTTTTAAAAAAGAACAACAACAGGAACACCGCACCAACCACATGATACGGGTACCGCAGGTACGATTGGTTGGCGAAAATGTAGAAGTAGGTGTTTACGATACACAGGTAGCACAACGAATGGCGCAGGACCAGGGCTTAGACCTTGTAGAAATTTCTCCGCAGGCTGATCCGCCGGTTTGTAAAATTATTGACTACAACAAATTTTTATACGAGAAGAAGAAGAAGGAAAAAGAAATGAAGGCGAAGAGCAAAGTATCTGAAGTAAAAGAAATACGCTTTACGCCAAACACGGATGACCATGATTTTGATTTTAAAAGTAAGCATGCACAAAACTTTTTAAAAGATGGCAATAAAGTAAAAGCTTATGTTCAGTTTAAAGGAAGGGCAATTATGTTTAAAGAAAGAGGAGAGTTGCTGCTTTTAAAATTTGCTGAACGGCTAGTTGAGTTTGGAACATTAGAAAGTATGCCGAAGCTGGAAGGCAAAAGGATGTTTGCAATTTTTGCTCCCAAAAGTCAAAAGAAAAAAGTAGTAACCAATCAATAATATTTTATGGCTATAAATCTTGTAGAAACCATACAGAAGAATTTAGGATTTCAACCATTACAAAAAATAGATCCCAATACACAGGAAGTAAAAAAGCCTGAAAACCTTTCGGTTCAGGACTATTTGCCGCAAGCAGCTATTCCCGTAGTTTTGCTGGGATTGTATAAATACAGCCGCACTGAAGATGGAAATGCTGAATTACTGAAAGGCGAATTGCAGAATAAACTTTTAAAAACAATTTTCGGAAACAAGACTCAGCAGGTAATTGATAAAGTTGCAACATATACCGGCAATACATCTGACTATGCAGCTGATAAGATGGAAATAATAGCCTGGGAGGCTTTGCACATTATTAGAAATGCCCTATCGGGCCAGCCCACCGGCACTAATGTAAAAACTTTTCTTACTGACCAACGCCATAATATTTTAGTTCATCTTCCCGCATCATTACAAATTGGAGAAGTGCTTCAGGATGATACTATAGATGACAGGGCCCATAAAATGGAAGGACCAGTATCCAGTTATATGCATTGGCTCGAAACCTTCTTTCCCAGTTCCGGCAGGAAGAAAGAAGAGAACTGGTAAACCTTCTTCTTCTCTTGGAAAATTTATTGTATTCCCTTACCTTTGCGTCCCGTTAAGCGTTTGTGTTTACGCAGGTGTATAACATCTAAAAAACATATTGCCCACAAGGCTCCATAAGTTCCCGTCTGTTCGGGACGCCAGCAGGGTGTAAAAATAAAAATAGTATAATGCCAAAGGTTAAAACCAACTCCAGCGCAAAAAAGCGCTTTAAAGTAACCGGAACAGGAGAGATTACTTTTCAAAAAGCTTTCAAAAGACACATCTTAACAAAAAAATCTACCAAACGTAAACGCAATATGCGCATAGACGGTAAAGTGAAAGGCCCTAACAGGGATTTTGTTATGCGTTTGCTTCGTCTTAAGTAATTTATCTCCTAAAATTTTAAATCATTAATATATGCCACGTTCAGTAAATGCAGTAGCATCCAGAGCAAGAAGAAAAAAAATATTAAAAGCTGCCAAAGGATATTATGGCAAGCGTAAAAATGTATATACCGTTGCCAAAAATGTAATGGAAAAAGGTATGACCTACAGTTATGTTGGTCGTAAACTTAAAAAGCGTGAATACCGCACATTATGGATTGCACGTATAAATGCAGCTGTAAGAGCAGAAGGAATGACCTATAGTCAATTCATTCATAAACTTGGAGGAAAAAATATTGAGCTTAACAGAAAAGTGTTGGCCGACCTTGCAATGAATGAGCCTGAAAGTTTTAAAAAATTAATTGAATCAGTAAAATAATTTTTTCTAAAAAACTAATTTAAAACCGTTCCAAAATCAGGACGGTTTTTTTATTGCATAAATATTGCATTCAATTACATTTGTAAATCATTCATAAGAAACCTATCGCATAGATGAATAATTCGTACACCGACCTGGTGAAGCAAACGTTTAAATTTCCACAGGAAGACTTTCACGTTAAAGATGATTATCTCCAATACAATAACGTTGATATAAAAGCCTTGATAGATAAGTATGGCACCCCACTCAAGCTTACTTATCTGCCCAAAATAGGAATGCAGATAAACAAGGCAAAAAAAATGTTTGCAAATGCTTTAAAGAAACATAAATACGAAGGCAAGTATTTTTATTGCTATTGTACTAAAAGCTCTCATTTTTCTTTTATCGTAGAAGAAGCCCTGGAAAATGAAGTTCACCTTGAAACATCGTACGCATACGATATTGAGATAATAAATAAATTGTACGAGAATAAAAAAATTGATAAAAAGATATTTATAATATGCAATGGCTTTAAACAGAAAAATTATACAAGCCGCATCGCAAGGTTATTGAATACGGGCTTTGAAAATGTAATACCTGTATTGGATAATAAAGAAGAATTAAAAGCATATAAAAAATCGGTAAGAGTTCCCTTTAAATTAGGAATAAGAGTAGCAGCAGAAGAAGAACCAACCTTCCCATTTTATACTTCAAGGTTAGGAATGCGTGCAAGAGATATCCTGGAATTTTATGTAGATGAGATAGAAGGAAACGAGCATCGCTATCAATTAAAAATGCTTCACATCTTTTTAAATAAAGGAATTAAAGATGACATATACTATTGGAGCGAATTAAATAAGATAATTAATCTGTATTGCCAGCTTAGAAAAATTTGTCCTGAACTTGATTCAATAAATATTGGAGGAGGATTTCCTATAAAACATTCATTGGGTTTTGAGTACGATTATCAATTCATGATAAATGAAATTGTAAGAAATATAAAGGCCGGTTGCAAACGAAGTAAAGTTCCCATGCCCAATATTTTTACAGAGTTTGGAAGTTATACAGTAGGGGAGAGTATGGCTCATATTTATAGTGTTATTGGAGAGAAAAATCAAAATGACCGTGAGATATGGTATATGATAGATTCCTCTTTTATTACAACCTTACCTGATACATGGGGTATAGGAGAAAAATTTTTAATGCTTCCTATTAATAAATGGAATGAGGAATACCAGCGGGTAACACTTGGAGGCATAACATGTGATAGTCATGATTATTACGATTCGGAAGAACATATTAATGAAGTTTTTCTTCCTAAGTTAACCAACGGAGAACCACTGTATGTTGGTTTTTTTCACACTGGCGCTTACCAGGATCAGATAAGCGGATATGGCGGTATAAAACATTGCCTTATACCATCTCCTAAACATATAATTGTAGAGCATGATAAACACGGCAAATTAATTGACTGGGTTTATGCCAAAGAACAAACTGCACAAAGTATGCTGAAGATTTTAGGATATGAAAACAATAAAAAAACCTCCCGAAGTTGAGAGGTTTTTAAGTTTATATTTCAGCGAATTTAGTCGTCATGCTTATGTTTACCTTTTCCGTGCCCGTTATTTTTCCAGCCTTTATTATGTCCCGGTGCATAATCCCTTGCACTTTTACTACCATACATTTTTTTAGCCTGTCCAGGGGGAATCCACCTGGTGTTATTTGAAGGAGAGTATACCCGTCCATCAGGATATCTTACAGTACCATCAGCATAAACTATTCTTCCATCAGGATAAATGATACTTCCATCATTTTGCCGGGTCGCAGTTCTGGGATATCTGCGGGTTTGGTAATCAGGATAATTAGAAGGATAGGTATTTCCATTTGTGGTGTTAGGGTATCTAACCTGCCCATTAGGAAGTCTTACCGTTCCATCAGAATAAACTACAGTGCCATCCGGCAAACGCTTAGTTACACTCTGTGCAAAGCTATCCTGCGTAAAGGCTGCAATGGTTATAGCTAAGAATGTTATAAGCCATTTAAGTGAATTTTTATTTTTCATCATAATGTTTTTATATACTGTTCAATTTTGTTACCAAATTGCATATGCCATAACCATTCCAATTCTATTACCAATTTATTAACAGCAATTAATGTTGATAAATAAGCTGCAAGTAGCGTAAATTTGCTGCTCTAAATAGTAAACGTATGTATCCTGAAGAAATAGTAATCCCGATGAAGGAAGAATTAACCGAAAATGGTTTTGAAGAATTATTAAATGCAAATGACGTTGATAAAACGCTAACACAGCAAGGCACTGCCTTGGTTATGATAAATTCTGTTTGTGGATGCTCTGCCGGTACTGCAAGGCCCGGAGTTCTTATGGCAGTTGCTAACACATCAAAAAAGCCAGACAGACTAACTACAAGCTTTGCTGGTTTTGATGTAGAAGGTGTAAAATCTATCCGTGAACATTTATTGCCTTATCCCCCATCTTCCCCGTCCATTGCATTATTTAAAGATGGTAAACTTGTACATTTTATAGAAAGACACAACATAGAAGGAAGGTCCGCCCAAATGATAGCAAACAATCTTATTTCTGCTTTCGATGAGTATTGTTAAGCCTTTATCTCCAATACTTTAAGTAGAATATTTTAAAAAATTATTCTAACTATTTTCCAATTTTGCGTATTCTTCAGTAAAATTACTGTTGAAAAAAAAATGTAAAAATACTTGCATTAATAAAACCTTCGCCGTAGGTTTGTGTTCCCTACACATAGTTATTTATCTACACTTACGCAGTTTTTTCCCTAATTAGTTTTTAGAATTATCATTTATTGTCCATTATTTCTATTTGATTTAAGCAAAATCCTTTGAAAAGCCGCTTAACCTCAAATAAAACACAAGAAGAATGAAAAAATTTTACTTCGTTAGGTCGTTGATGGCTTTAATGATTATTATTCTGAGCGTAACCACTTCTCCAGCTCAAATTATCCCTGGCGGAAATCCTTCACGTTTTGGAATTGACGGAGACCTTAAGTCAGATACATTTGCATTTGGCACATCTATGCCATCTCCTGTAAACTCTGATGACTGGTTTCATAAGACTGGAGGAACAGGATTAGGGGTTATTGATACTACCGGTGCAGCTTATGCAAAGAGCAGGTTGCAAAGTGGGGGAGACTACATTTTTACTTTACCGGCAATGTATCCAAGATTCAGTGTACAAAATGGTAACCTTTTACTGGATTCCCGTTATGCAAGAGATGGTGCAATGGTAGATTCAACTTATTTTTCAGGTAATGCGCAAAATGGACAGGATCCAACCACATGGCCGGGAAGTACAGCTGCAGGTTCACCTTTAGATAAATGTGATATTGTAGACACTTATATTCATTTACGCAGAGATGGTACGGTACTTACTGGGCCAAACCCAAGTCACCTCTATCTAATGCTGGGGGCATCGCTGGTTTCCACTAATGGAAGTCATTATATGGATTTTGAATTGTATAAACAGCAGATGTGGTATGATCGTACAACAGGAAGATTTAAAAATTCAGGACCAACTAATACGGGTGGTCATACAATATGGCAGTTTGATGCTGATGGAACTGTAAATGAAATGGGAGATATGCAAATAAGCTTTACTTATAACTCTGCAAGTGTTCAAAGTATCAATATATACATATGGGTTCCTTTGCAAACTTACAATACAAAAATTCCCAAATATTTTGATTTTGTTCCAAATACTTTTACGGCTGGCACACTTCCAGGATATGGATATGCCGAGATCACAGCCAAACAACCGGGAGCTCCCTTGCCTGTTTGGGGATTAGTAAATCCTGTACAAATTCCAGGGCCATCATGGGGAACTACTTCAAAAGATATAGGTAATACTGCTAACAATTATTACAGCGCTAATTACGCCCCCGGGCAGTTTGCAGAGATAGGAATAGATTTTACAGCATTAGGGACAGATCCGGCATTTAACCCATACAATAACCCTTGCACTCCGCCTTTTACCAGGGTAATTGCTAAAACAAGATCCTCAGGCTCATTTAGTGCAGCTCTGAAAGATTTTACAGGACCTTTTCCATTTGTTGTGGACTTTACACCGCCACCGACAGTAACACCTCCTGGACATTTGGCTTGTAATATATCAACTGTGGACTTAAAGCCGGATACATTGGTTTCTCCGGGAGTATATGAATGGTCAACTTCAGATGGCAATATTATTTCAAGAACAGATACTCCTTTTATTAAAGCAAATCAAACAGGCACCTATGTTTTAAAAACACGTACTTTTTTAGGTTGCAGCTCAAGGTCTGATTCTGTTACTGTAGCATCAGATAATAATAAACCTGTTGCAAAAGGTAATGGACCATATTATACTACCAGCTTAAACCCTATTGCTCTTTTAAAGGGTGGTGATCCGGCAGCTAGTAATTATTCAACGCCTTACGGCAGTTCTCAAGGTTTAACATGGAAATGGACAGGACCTAACAGTTATTTAACCAACACCCAATTTAGTGATGCCGCTGATACAGGAACATATACATTAACCATAACAGAGCTTAGAAACGGATGTACTGCTTCAGCGCCGGCAACTGTAATATTTTTATCAACTCTGCCTATTAAATTTAACAGCATAGCGGGCATATTGATTAATAAAAATACAGTTGACGTAAAATGGGCAACAAGCAGCGAAGATGGAACGGAAAATTATATTTTAGAAAGAAGCACTGACGGAATTCATTTTACCTCACTATACAAAATTGGCGTAACAAGAGCTTCAAATGAAAGCAATTATGGATATAGAGACGATATAACAGGCTTATCATCAACCAATGTAATTTATTACAGGGTAAAAGTATACTCACATTCGGCCTTATATTCTATTTCCAAAATAATTAAAATAAATGTCAAAGCTGATGAGGTACAAAATAATATAGTGTCTGTTATACAAAATGGACGCAAGACAAACCCGGTAGTAAATTTTTATTCTACAAGCAGTACAATTGTTTTATTAAAAGTTGTAGATGCTGATGGTAAAATTCTCTTTAAAACACAGGCGCAGGCCGCCCCCGGCATAAATACAGTACAACTTCCGGCATATCATTTAAATACTTTTGGCGTTAAGTTTATTCAAATGGCGATACAGCAGGATAAGCTCAATTATAAATTTTTATTTAATTAAATCATACCTGCTTACTTCTAATATCCCACATCTGTACAAGAGTGGGATATTTTTTTTATAACTAAGAATAAAATAATAAACATAAAATAAATGATAAATTGCGCCTTATTTCTAAAAAAACAATATGTATCCTAATTTATATTATGCAGTTAAAGATTGGTTTAATGTTGAAATAAATGCGTTTAAAATATTTTACACCTTCGGGATATTTGTTGCACTTGCATTTATTATCGGTGCCATTATTCTTTCCAAAGAATTAAAACGAAAAGAAAAACAAGGATTATTATTACCAAGAGAAGAAACAATAACAGTTGGCAAGCCAATCAACTTAATTGATGTTTTAATAAATGGATTTATTGGTTTTATATTCGGTTATAAATTATTTGGCGCCTTCCTGGCAAGCCGAAACGAGGGAATTGATCTGCAGGAATATATTTTTTCAATACAGGGAAGTATTATTGGCGGATTGATTTTGTCAGCACTGCTGATATTTTTAAAATATCGTGAAAAGAATAAACAAAAACTTTCAAAGCCTGAAGAAAGAATTATACGCATTTGGCCGCATGATAGAGTAGGGGATATAATTGTGCTTGCCCTTATATTTGGAATTTTAGGGGCTAAGCTTTTTGACAACTTTGAGAACTGGGATCGTTTTATAAAAAACCCAATTGCCAATCTTTTTTCACCAAGCGGGCTCACGTTTTATGGCGGACTTATTTGCGCTGCGGTAACCATAGCCATTTATGTTGTAAAAAAAGGCATAAACGTTTGGCACATGGCAGATTCAATAGCGCCTGCCCTGATGATAGCATATGCAATTGGTAGAATTGGTTGCCAGGTTTCGGGGGACGGGGATTGGGGAATCTATAACAGTGCTTATACCAGCGATGTTCCGGGACATGTTATTGAAGCATCCCCAACTGACTTTGAAAAGAAATTAAATGAAAATGCATCTTATTTTCTTGAAGGCAGAGTTCGTGATCAGGATTCATCAATAAGCATTGTAACAGACAGGAAAGCAAATAGCCTTGAAAAAGTACCACACAAAAGTTTTAAAGGCCCGTCATTTTTGCCCAATTGGTTATTTGCATATACATATCCGCATAACGTAAATGAAGATGGAGTTTTAATACCTGGTTGTGAGGGTAAATATTGCCGTACTCTTCCTCAACCTGTTTTTCCTACCCCACTATATGAAATTGCAATGGGCGGCATTTTATTTTTAATATTATGGGCAATAAGAAAGAAAATTCATGCCCCCGGCATAATATCTGCTATTTACTTAGTTTTTACAGGATTGGAAAGATTCTTTATTGAAAAAATCCGGGTAAATACAACTTATACAATATTTGGATTACATCCCACCCAAGCTGAAATAATATCCCTGTTACTAATTTTAACAGGCATCGTTATTTTTCTTCTTAAAAGAAAACGCTCTTAGCCGCCCTCTATTTTCCTGTAACTTTTACCAGGGTCTGCCGTTTATCCCTAAATAAATTCCTTCTTATATAAGAATTTTAACCTTTTATGTATAAGTATGTACTATGCAAAACAAAGTACTTAAGTTTGTGCTGTAATATTTAAAACATAGTATTAAAATTAAAAAAATGAATACAAAAACTAATTTGCTTACTGCTTTCTTATTAACCCTAACAATAGGCAGTTTTGCTCAAACTAATGGAAAAATTTCAGGGAATATTATAGATGGCGGCGATCAAAAAATAATTGATGCTGCAACTATATCTCTTCTAAAAGCAAAAGATTCCAGTCTGGTAAAACTTTCATTAACTGATAAAGAAGGGCATTTTTCTTTCGAAAATGTAAAAATCGGTAATTACCTAATAATGGCTTCATCTATCGGGCATCGTAAAGTATATAGCTCTCCTGTATCAGTTATTGAGGGAGCAAATCTATCTGTGGGTACTTTACAATTAGTAACACAAACTACAACGCTTCAAACCGTAGCCGTTGATACTAAAAAGCCTTTTATTGAAAGGCAAATCGACAAAACAATTGTAAATGTTGATGCATTAATATCCAATGCAGGAAGCACCGCTCTGGAAGTTCTGGAAAAATCACCGGGCGTTTCTGTTGATAAAGATGGCAACATCAGCCTAAAAGGAAAACAGGGGGTAATCATTATGATGGATGGAAAGCCGGCTTATTTAAGTGGAGCACAATTGACAAATCTTTTAAAAAGCATGCCCTCATCAGCAATTGAGCAGATTGAGATTATGACAAATCCATCCGCTAAATATGATGCTTCAGGTAACTCCGGTATCATTAACTTAAGAACAAGGAAAAACAAAATGATTGGTTTTAACGGCAGCAATTCTACAAATTATAGCCAGGGAGTTCTTCCAAGGTTTTCAAACAGCATTAATCTAAACTATCGTAAAGGAAAAATTAATTTGTTTGGAAACTACAACTATTCTTATCGCTCCAGTTTTGAAAAACTTAGTCTTAATAGAAATTTTATAAATTCAACAACTAAAGAAATTGAGACCATCTTTGAGCAAAGCTCCTATATGAAAAGTGAAGGGCAAGGTCACAATGCAAAAGCAGGGATGGATTTTTATGCTACCGATAAAACAACATTTGGAATAGTATTAAGTGGGTATATAAATTCAAGGACAAATACGGGAGAGAATACTACTTATTTAAAGGACAAAAATAATGTAGTTGATTATATTTTAAATGCCACTAACAATGAGAAAAACAAGTATAGCAATTTTGGAACAAACTTTAATCTGCGTCATATTTTTGATAGCACTAAAAAAGAAATAACTGCCGATTTAGATTATAGAACTTACACACAATCAACAAATCAATTTTTTACAAATAATTATTTGAATGCTGATTTTACAAAAAGAAAAAACAGTACTGAATTAAGAGGCAATCTTCCATCAGATGTAAAAATATATTCAGCCAAAGTTGATTATACTATGCCATTAAAAAAAGGCGCTAAGCTGGAAGCAGGATTAAAAACAAGCTATGTTAACACAGATAATGATGCCCGATATGATAGTAATACAGTGAATGGTTGGGTAGTAGATAATGGCAAAACAAATCATTTTATTTACAAAGAAAATATCAATTCAGGCTATATAAATTTTAACAGGCAAATAAATAAAAAGTGGGGAGTTCAGGCAGGGCTTAGGGTTGAGAACACAATAGCTACCGGACATCAGTTTGGCACACCTGGCAGCTTAATAAATGTTGATTCATCTTTTAAACTAAATTATACAAATCTTTTTCCTACAGTATATTTAAGTTACCAGGCTAATAAAAACAATAATTTTAATTTGAATTTTGGACGACGGATTGACCGTCCATCTTACCAGGATCTTAATCCATTCTATTATTTCCTGGATGAATTTACTTATAAGAAAGGGAATACATTATTAAAACCCCAGTTCACTAATAGTGTTGAGTTCTCTCATACTTACAAAAATTTCTTAACTACAACTTTAAATTATAGCAGAACAGAAGATGCTTTTATAGATGCTCTTGATCAAATAACTACCGAGCGAAAAACTTTTTTAAGCACAAAAAATATTGGTACAAAACAAAATATGGGCATAGCAGTCAGTGCTAACTTTCCGGTAAATAAAATATGGAGCACTAATATATACGCCAATGTTTTTACCAATAAATATTACGGGGTTCTAAATACAGGCATATTGGATGTGAGTGCTACAGCATTCATGACCAATATTAATAATCAGTTCAAATTTAAAAAAGGCTGGAGCGCCGAATTAAGTGGCTTTTACAGATCAAAGGGATTAGAAGGACAGCTTGTTGCTAATGCAATGTGGCAGGTAACCTCAGGTGTTCAAAAGCAAGTACTTAAAAATAAAGGAACCGTAAGGTTTTTTGTTAGCGACATTTTTAACTCTCAAAATTTTTCCGGAAGTGTAAAATACCAGGATATTGATGTTCACATTAGAAACTCAGGTGACAGAAGAAGGGCATCTCTTACTTTTACTTACCGTTTCGGTAAACCCATTCAAAATCAACCACGCAAAAAAAGTGGCGGATTAGATGAGGAATCAAGAGTAAAAGGATAATTCAGATTATATTTCTTATATGTTAAAAACGTAGTTCAGTAATGAACTGCGTTTTTTATATTTGTACTCACTAAAACCAAGTGTATGCCTTCTTTTGATCTTGTAAGTAAAGTTGATCTGCAAACTTTAGACAATGCAGTTAATGTTGTTGAAAAAGAAATTAAGAACAGGTTTGACTTTAAAGGGTCGCATGTTGTAATTGATCT
>JAQBNL010000010.1 GCA_028288585.1 Chitinophagaceae bacterium
GAATACAGCATGTACAGCAACAGGTGTTGCACTGGGCACTCCGGTAACTGCAGACAATTGTTCTGTGGCAAGTGTAACCAATGATGCGCCATCGGCTTTCCCTCTTGGTACAACAACAGTAACATGGACAGTAACAGATGGCTCAGGTCATACAGCAACAGCCACCCAAACAGTAACAGTAACAGATAATGTAAATCCTACCATAACATGTCCTTCCGCGACCGCTATGCTTTGTTATAACGCAAACGGATATACTATTAATCCACTTGTTGCTACAGATAATTGTACTGCTGCTAACAGTTTAGGATACAGTTATATAGTAAAAAATTCGGTTGGCGCTACTATCAGCACAGGTACAACAAATAATCCAAGCGGAGCTTTCTCAGTAGGATTAAATACTATTTACTGGACAGTAACAGATGCGGCACAAAATTCAAGTACCTGCACAACATATGTAGATATAAATAAACAGCTTCTTGCAAATCCTATTGCTCCTCAAATTGCCGTTCCTAATTATGGAGCTCCAAACACGATTTATTATGGTTATGGACCAACTTTTTTAACGTATATGGTAAGTGTAGCAAGTGCAACACCCGGTACTCCCGGCTATTCTTACCAGTGGTACTCATATGATGGAACAACACCATTGGGAACAAATGCATCGCAGAAAATAACACCTCCTTTAGTAACAGGTGGTGGATCCTATACTTATACTGTGAGAATTACAGACAGCCGTAGTTGCACAACAACGCAGAGTATAACAATTACGGTTGTGGATATTAGAAACACGGGTGGCAGCAACGGTAATAATGTAATGGTATACATTTGTCATAACGGTAGTAATATTACTGTAGACAGTCATGCTATACCGGCATTTATACAGCAGGGGGATAAATTAGGCCAATGCCCTCCTCCGCCAAATACTGGCGGACGTGCAGGTGGCCCAACAGCTGTTACTGATATAAAAGTAAATGTTGCTCCTAATCCCGCAGTAAATGATTTCAGGTTATATGTTCAAAGTACAAGCAATGAGCTAATGACTATTAAGATCACGGATGCATTCGGTCAGATAAAAGCTACTATAACTGGTTTGCAAAATAGCCAGTTGGTAACATTCGGCGGCAATTACAGGGCAGGAACATATTTCGCCGAAGTGATCCAGGGAAATAGCCGTAAAACAGTTAAGCTTGTAAAGCTTTAAAATTAATAATAGTTAGAGGTTAACTATAATGCAAAAGGGCCACTCTATTGAGTGGCTCTTTGTTTATGGGGTATTGATTCTAAGATAATGCCCTAAAAATAAAAAAAGCGAATCCCTTTCGGAATCCGCTTGCTCTTAACCCTTACAACTAAACAATAAGATTATGTTGTTTTAACTTTTATCTTTTCTTTGCCGTCCTCTGCTTTTCTTTTTTCTTTCCAGCCATCACCTTTTTCTTTATTTTTCCCGTCGCCCCTGTTCTGTTTCATCTGATCCAGCTTTGCTATCTGCGCTGCAGTTAAATAGCTTTTCAGGTTTGCTTCTCTCTCCTTCTGTAATGTTTCAAACTGCTGTTTCTTTTGATCTTCAGTTAATGATTGATTTTCCCTGATGGCCTTTCCTCTTTGCCTGAAGCTTTCACCACCTGCCTTTATTTTGGCAACCTGGTCATCGCTTAATCCAAGTGTTGTTTTCATTTGTTCCATCCTGTCACCGCCCCGCTGGCCCATTCTGTTACCATCTCTTTGTCCCCTGTTACCATCGCCTCTTCCCGCAAAATTTCCGTCTTTACCGCCTTGTTTGCGCAATTGCTCAAACTGGGTTCTTTGTTCCGGGCTGAGGATGGCAGAGATCTTATTATTTCTTTCATCCATTAATGCTTTTTTCTGCGCTTTTTGATCTTTAACCAGCATATTGTCATTTTGATTTAACAACTGCATCCTGTTTTTAAAATCTTCATTGATGGATTTCATTTGTTGTTTTTGTGCATCCGTTAAATTAAGTTGCTCCATTCCTCTCATCCCTCTTCCGTCATGATCCCTGTGGTTACCTTGTTCATCTTTGTTCCATTTTTTTTGATCTGAATTGCTTTGATCCTGTGCAGCGGCACTAAATGTAAATGCAGCGATTGCAAATAAACCGGTAATTATTTTTTTCATAAATTATTTTTTAAATTGATAATGGATAATAGATGGTTTATTAAACACATAGTTTAAGCATTACAATAAAAGAATTGTTAAGAAGGGGAAGAACGTGAGAGGTGAGATGTGAAAAGTTGCGGCTCACGTTTCACGTCTGCCGTCTCACGACACAGGCTCTGTGCTGTTTACTACTGTATCTTTGTTCGCCAGCTGGCCGCAGGCGGCATCTATATCTTTACCACGGCTTATGCGTAGCCTTACATTCACCCGGTGATTGGCAAGATAGTCCATGAATTTTTGCGTGGCATCCTTGTCAGGCTTGGTAAAATCTGCTGCATCAATGGGGTTGTATTCAATAATATTTACAAGATGTACGGGCACCTGTTTATAAATTTTTATGAGATCATCTGCATCCTGCATCGAGTCATTTACCCCTTTAAATAAAATGTATTCAAAGGTGATATCATTACCTGTTTTTTGATGGAAATAATTCAGCGCCTCAATTAAGGCTGCAATATTATTGGTTTCATTTATCGGCATTATTTCATTGCGCTTTGCATCGGTAGCGGCATGCAGTGATAAGGCAAGATTAAATCTTACACCGTCATCTCCTAACTGCTTTATCATTTTTGCAACACCGGCAGTGGATACAGTTATTCTCCTGGCGCTCATTCCTAATCCGTCATTCGCCGTAATTCTTTCTATGGCTTTTAAAACATTTTTATAATTAAGCAATGGCTCACCCATTCCCATAAAAACAATGTTGCTTAATTTTTTGCCATAGGTTTTTTCAGCCATCTGGTTTAGCAGAACCACTTCATCATATATCTCGTCAAAATCAAGATTTCTTTTTCTCTCCATATACCCTGTTGCACAAAATTTACAACTGAGGCTGCAGCCTATTTGCGAAGAAACACAGGCAGTCTGCCGGCTGTCCACAGGTATTAAAACACCTTCTGTTAAATGATTATCATGAGTTTTAAATCTTGTTTTAATAGTGCCGTCGCTGCTGTATTGCGCAACATCCAAAGTAATAGCCGGTAAAGAAAATGTATCTGATAAAGTCTGGCGTAATTCTTTGCTAAGGTTGGTCATATCATCAAAGCTGTGGGCATGTTTTTGCCACAACCACTCCCATACCTGCTTAACCCTGAACTTCTTTTCGCCTAAGGTTCCAAAATATTGCTGAAGTTCTTCAAGGGAGAGGGTTCTGATATTCTTTTTTGATGATTTTTCCATTTGCGCAAAGGTACGATTTACAAACTTTGTTAAGCAATGATTAAGCTTAATGTACTGTTAAGTGAAGTGAAAGAATTTTGCGACATTTATGTTCTAAAGGAATAAGTAGAAAAATAACCGCAGAGAGGCAAAGAATATAGGGGTAACGCAGAGAAACTCAGCGCAAACTCTGTTCACTCTGGTTCTCCGCGGTTAAGAAACCGATCATTTTAAAAAGATTTATGAAACCAGTTTATATAATTGATGCGGTAAGAACGCCTGTTGGAAAATACGGCGGTGCATTAAGCACTGTTCGTCCTGATGACCTGTTGGCGCATGTGATAAAGGAATTAATAATAAGAAATGCAAAGATTGATATCAATGCCATTGAAGATGTAATTGCAGGCGATGCAAACCAGGCAGGAGAGGATAACAGGAACGTAGCAAGAATGGCGGCATTGCTTGCGGGGTTACCGGTTACTGTTCCCGGCGCTACGGTAAACCGTTTGTGTGCCAGCGGGCTGCAGGCTATCATGGATGCAGCACGTGCCATTATGTGTGGTGATGGAGAATTGTTTATTGCTGGCGGAGTGGAAAGTATGACAAGGGCGCCCTTTGTTATGGCAAAGCCTGAAACTGCTTTCAGCCGTAATGCCGAAATGTATGATACCACACTTGGCTGGCGCTTTCCAAATAAAAAATTATCGGAGATGTATTATCCCTATTCCATGGGTGAAACAGGTGAAAATGTTGCCAAGAAATGGGGGATATCACGTCATGCACAGGATGAGTTTGCTTTTGAAAGCCAGCAGAAATATTTTGAAGCACTGGATGCAGGTAAATGGGCAAATGAAATTGTTCCTGTTGAAATACAAACGAAAGAGGGAAAAATAATTTTCGACAGGGATGAGCATCCGCGAAAAACAAGTATGGAAAAACTGGCCTCCTTAAAACCAGCTTTTATAAAAGAGGGGACGGTTACGGCAGGAAATTCTTCAGGCATCAATGATGGGGCTGCTGCCATGTTATTGGCAGGCGAAGAAGCGGTAAAGAAATATAATCTTACCCCTGTTGCAAAAATTATAAGTATGGCCGTTGCCGGAGTTGACCCCGCTGTAATGGGGATGGGACCTGTGCCTGCAACGCTCAAAGCTTTGCAGCGTGCAGGTTTAAGCGTTAGTGATCTTGATCTTATAGAGCTGAACGAGGCCTTTGCATCGCAGGCTATTGCATGCATACACGATCTCAGTCTTGATCTTGAAAAAGTAAATGTGAATGGCGGTTCTATTGCGATTGGCCATCCGCTGGGTTGCAGCGGTGTGAGAATTTCCACAACTTTATTATACGAAATGAAAAGACGGAAGGCAAAATATGGCCTGGCTACCATGTGCGTAGGATTAGGGCAGGGCGCAGCAATAATTTTTTCATCGGAACTGGGATAGATAGGATGTTTGGGATTAATGGGAAAATACGGGTCGCAAGAATTTGATCTATCCCATCCATCACACTAATCTCAAAAATCCCGGTTCAGACAATTATTTTTCAAACACCACACTTTCTGTATCTGCTCCCAGCTCAGTAAGTGCTTTGGTAATATCTGCAACAAAAGGATCAGGGCCACAGATGTAAAAATGTTGCTGAAAGTTATTAATATTCTTTTTTAAATATTCTGTATTAATTCTTCCATGTTCAAAATTGCTATCCTTTTCTCCTGTAAGAATATTGATGAAATTTTCTCCCAGTATTTTTGAAAACTCGTCTTTAAGTATAATATCTTTTGATGTTCTGTTGGAGAAGATAAGCTTATTGCCATTTACTTTTCCATCCTTATGCAGCCTGCGGAATATAGCAATGAACGGGGTTACACCTGCACCGCCTGCAATAAAAGTTCCGGGACCTTTATATTCTATAACTCCCCAAACATCTCTTACAATTATTTCGTCCCCGGGTTTTAAATTTCCCAGTGCATTGGTAACACCATTATGATCTGTATAAATTTTTATGGTGAATTCAAGATGGTCATCTTCCGGTAAGCATGTAAAAGTGAAAGGTCTTCTCTCTTCTTTTAATGCAGGCGTATTGATGGAAACTTCTGTTGCCTGTCCCGGGTTAAAAGAATAATCTTTTGGTTTCTCAAGCCTGAATCTTTTTACATTATGGGTAACCGGTTCAATGGAAATAATTTTTACAATTGTCTGAACCATGATTGAGGTGGTTATGTGATTAAAAGAAAATAAAATTAAAAGATTATTGAATAAAGATTTTTCGAGTAAAGGAAATCTAATCCCATTAATCCTATAATCCCAAAAATCATAGTTCAGATAAATTCTTTTTAACCAGCCGGTAATTGGTAAATACAGAGAGTGCCAATAATAAGATACCAACTGCCAATACACTCCAATGCAAAAAATAAGAAAGTTCATTTCTTTCTACAAATGAAATTTTTACAAAAGCATAATGCATCAGGCCTGTGATAACAACAGCAGCTACCACAACAAAAACATATACCGGTATCCATGTTTTGGCAACAGTTTTACTTAACCAGTTGGGCGAATAACCCAGCGTGAGCAACAGTTGCAGGTTCTCTTTGCTTCTTGCTATCATCAATTGTAAATAAAAAGAGAACAGCATCAGTGCGAGAACAATTACCAAAATTCCAAACACACCTAATGCGCTCACAATATTTTGCAGCACTTTTTTTATCCTGCCGAATTTAGTTTTGTCTTTATTAAGATGATAATTCTTTTGTTCCAGGTAACTTATCAGTTTCGGATCATTGGCATCTTTCGTCTTGATGTAAATTCTTGCCGGGTTTACTTTTGATACTCCGCCAAAAGTCTGGTTGCTCCACTCCATAAAACTTTTGGGAACAAGCACAGAATTTATCCTGTCACTTAATGCAACAATATTTCCCTTAAAATTTTGAACACCTGTGGCGCCATATATCTCCAAAACAATATTTACAGAAGAAATGGTTTTACCGGAAAGCTGGGGCAGCTCCTGGCTGGGAGCAAATACATTATACAGCTCTAAAAAATCCGAAGAAAAAATAATTGGAACAGTTGTTTGCCCCGGCTGCCAGTTAAAGGTTGGAGGCACTGTATCAATGAATGAGTCGTCAATGCTTTCTAAAAAAAGATCGGTGCTGAAAGGAATAATATTTCCTGCGCTTGCTTTAACCCTGTACTGGTTGGAGATCAATGGCGCTGCATCCTGAATAGCAGGCAGGCTTTTTATTTCATTGATCTCATCATCTTTAAAAGTATTATCCTTTCCCATGTTCTCATTAGTGATCACTTTTGTTATCGAGATAAAATCATAGCCATTCTTCCTGGGATTATTTTCTTTTAATAAATAATTTATGTTGATGAACATCTGCATGGCGCTTAGCAGCAGCACTACGCCAATGCCCAAACCAAAATAGCTGATCCATTTACTGATCTTGCTTTTGTTTGTATTGAGAAGGGGCAATATTGTCTGAACCATGATTTATAAGATTGTCTGAACCGGGATTAATAGGATTAAAGGATTAGTGGGATTGATACAATAAAATTCTAAGCCTTTCAAAAAGGCACTAAAATTTTTTTTCCATTAATTCCCAAACATCTCATAAATCCCGGTTCAGATATTATAATTTCAAAACTCTTTCTTCATTAAAAAAATCCAGCTGCTTAAGATCAGCAAATATCATTGATGCTTTTCTCATGTCACATTCTTCTTTAACCAGGGCGAATGCTTTGCTCCTGTTATTATCATCAAGATTGCTGAACGGCTCGTCAAGCAATAAAAAATCGAATGGCTGCATAAGTGCACGGATGATAGCTATCCGCTGCTGCTCGCCATAGCTGCAGGTTTTAGCCAGCCTGTTTAGTTTGTTGGCAATACCTAACCGCCGGGCCATCTCATCAATTTTTTCCGGCGGATGATAAGGGTTAAGCTGTCTTTTTAATTCAATGTTATTTCTTACTGTTTGATCGGAGAACAATCTAAGATCCTGGAAAATGATGCTTACATTCTTTTGACGGAAGGTGGAAAATTTTTCTAAAGAGAAATTTTTTATGTTCTCATTTTGATAAGAGATAGTTCCCTCATAATCTTTTCGCAGGCCATAAATAAAATGGATAAGAGAAGTTTTGCCGCTGCCCGATGGTGCAACTATGTGAACATGTTCTCCTTTACTGAAAGTTACATTCTTACCCCAAATTTCTGAACCGGTAAATTGTTCCTTTTCAAAATAGGTAGGTATGATCTCCTGCAGAAGTATTTGCATAAATTACTTCCTGGTTTTACTGCGTGGTTTCTTTTTTGTTACGGCAACTGAATCTGTTTTTACGATGGTGCTGTCTCTTCCCCATTTCTCCCTGTTCTTTTTCTTTTCTTCCATTACCACCTTTGAAATGTTGTCAATATATTTATTAAGCTGCTTTAAACTATTGGTGTTTTTATCAATAAGATTTAATTCTGCATTCATAACAATACCTCCATCTTTGTAATCGCCTCCTGTAACATATACATTATTCCACATGGCAATGTTTCTGTCGTATAGTACTTTACCCATACTGTCTTTTGTTAATTGTGCCTGCAAACCTTTTAAGATCATTTGTATATCAACAAAGGCGCCATGAGGATGATCATTTATTTTAGAAAGGAAGTCAGGAGTGGATTGTGCTCCTGAGAAATATTTATTTACTGCATCCTGGGAATTACTCACAACAAAGTACTTGTCATCACTTTTTTGAAAAATATTTTTTTGTGTAAGCTCTTTCTGCATTCCATTTCCCAGTTTTAGGAGTTTGTTAAATGCATCTTTATCGCCAATTGCCAGGGCAAATAAAAATGTTACGCCAGGCTGTTGATGATAATTGTTTAAAGAATCCCCTGTTACTTTCAGGGTAGTAGTATCATCTTTCATGGTTATATCATTCACGGCAAATAGTATGTCTCCTTTTATTCCTTTTACAACATCGTCCAGCGAAACTCCTCCCTGAGCCATGAACAGGTTGATAAATCCATCAATGCCTGTAAGCTTTATTATTTCCAGCAGGTTAGCCGGGGTAAAATGTATGGCATAAATACCTGCAAGATTTTGCGGGGAAATTCTTTTGATCATATCAGTGTTGATATTTCCATCGCCTTTTTTTAAAATATCGGAAAGCTCTTTGCCAAAATATTGTTTATGGGTTCCGCTCACTTTTCCATCCTCAAAATTTATGGTTGCTGTTGAGATATTTCCCTCCAGGAATTTATCGAGCTTTACCATAGCCATCATCTCCGGCAAATTTTTCATTGACCCTTTATATATCTCATTAATATTTACCCAGAAATGTATATCCCCTTCTTCCTTTTCCAGCGCTGCAAATTTTTCATTTTCGTATAAACTATTTTCACTTTTTAATGAGAAAATGTTTTTGCAAACACTTAGTAAACTATCCGGGGAAGGGCGTGGTAACGGCACAGCAGTATTTGTGGAATCATTCATCTCTCTGTTATGCATTTGATGATTGGCATTTGTTACAAAAACAAACCTTTCACTATTCCATCCAATTACTGCTTCATCGGTTTTAAAAATATCGAGGTCACCATCCTTGCTTATTGTGGCAGCAGGGTGCATGCTTTTTATAAAATCAGAAAAGGCTTTACTGTCTTTCAAACTGCCTTCTACAACAGCATGCCCGTTATTACCAGGCATTACAACAAAAAAAACAATATCGGAGCCCATATCAATTCCTGTTTTAGCAGGGTCGCCAAGAAATGTTTTTCCCGTTGCAGGAAATGAGCTGTCAGACATTAGCTCATTGTACCAGGATGTTTGTTTTATTTCATCCCAGGGTAGTTTGGACAGTAATGACTTTGCATTGATATCAACAATCACTGCAGCTTCTTTCGGTATCAATTTTCCCAGCTTGCTTTTTTTGCCGCAGGATGTAATCAGTATTGAAAACAACCCGATTAAGGCGACCAGTTTGATATATTTCATAAAAGTTTTTTTTATTAATTATTAAAGGCTCAGAAGTAACCCGTAATTATTTGGTAAAATAATTTTCAAGTTCATTCAAGGTAATTGTTTCCTGTTCATTTTTTGCAAGATGTTTTACAACACAGTTTTGCTCCTGCATCTCTTTACTGCCAATAATTACGGCATACCGGATATTTTTTTTAGCAGCATACTTAAACTGTTTATCCATTTTAGCAGGCTCATGATAAAGCTCACAGCTAATTCCTTTACTTCTTAATTGCTGCATTTGCCTGTAAGCAAATTTACTTTCTTCATCTCCCATATTAAAGAACAAAGCGGTTGCTCCTTTCTGCATTTTTTCAGGAAAGAGGTTTAACTCTTCCATTACATCATATATCCTGTCAACCCCAAAGCTTATTCCAACACCGGGAACATCAGGCACACCAAATAAACCTGTAAGATCATCATACCTGCCGCCGCCGCCAATGCTTCCCATCTCTACATTCTTGGCTTTTACTTCGTAGATAATGCCGGTGTAATAATTAAGACCCCTGGCAAGCGTAAGATCAATGGTGAGTGGTGAGTGGTGAGTGAATAACCCAAAATAAATTCCAGTTCTTCAATCCCTTTTTTTCCTTCATCAATATTTGAGAATAATGTTTTAAGGCTGGCAAGCTTTTGTTCATTGCTTCCCTTAATAAGTAAATAATCTTCTATTGTTTTTATTTGTTTAGGACCCAATCCGTTTTTTTCCAGTTCTTCCTTCACCTTCTCCAGCCCGATTTTCTCCAGTTTATCAATGGCTATAGTTATGCTCATCATCTTATCCGGGCCGCCGCAAAGCGCTGCAAGGGCAGTTAAAATTTTGCGGCTGTTAATTTTTAATTCGATCCCAATGCCTAATCGTTTAAAAACCGCTAAATAAATATCTGCCAGTTCAGCATCATTAATTAAGGAATAGCTTCCTACCACATCAGCATCGCACTGGTAAAACTCACGGTATCTTCCTTTCTGCGGCCTGTCTGCCCGCCACACGGGCTGCATCTGGTAACGCTTGTAAGGCATAGTAAGCTGTCCATAATTCATTGCTACATATCTTGCAAACGGTATGGTAAGGTCATACCGCAGTGCTCTTTCGGTAAGTGTTTTTATATTCTTTCCTTCTAATATCTTTTCAAAATCGTGTTTAGCCTGCTGGTGTTTAGCCGGATTATCGAGGCCATTATTCAAAATTTTAAAGATCAATTTATCTCCTTCATCCCCATACTTTCCTGTAAGGGTTTCAAGGTTTTCCATTGCAGGGGTTTCCAGCGGTTCAAACCCATACAATTCAAAAACGGTTTTTATAGTATCGAAAATATATTCCCGTTTGTGAATGGTTTGCGCAGCAAAATCCCTGGTGCCCTGTGGTAATGTTGGTTTCATATTTTTATCCCGGCAAAGAAGCTGTTGGTTTCGATTAGTAACAAAGATAATTGACTGTATGTAAGTTGGATGGTAATTTTTTGGGTAAAGATTTGCAGCCGGGATTATGGAATTTATTTATCTTCCCATCTTCATTTAAAATAATAAAACATGAGTTTGGAAGAATTTGAGGACAATACAGATCCGAAAACCAAGAGATATATTTTAATGAAGAGTGTAATGGACCTTGGAATGGGATTAATATATATTGGTGTAGGAATTATGATTTTATTAGCAAAAAAGATTGGTCTTAATAATGAATTTGTAGAAGGTGCACCGGGTAAAATTTTTGCGGCACTGGTAATGCTGTATGGATTATGGAGAGTTTACAGGGGTATTAAAAAAGATTATTTAAGAGAAAGATGAGCAGGTATAAAAAAATATTTAAACAACCGGTGCTGGTATGCATTATTATGTATATCGTTAGCAGCTGTAACGGTCCTAATCAACGAACTGATACAGATACGCCGGAAAAAGGAACCATCCATATTAGTGTAGACGAATCCTTTAAGCCTGTAATAGATTCACAGATCCAGGTTTTTGAAGCATTATATCCGCAGGCAAAAATTATTGCTGAATATAAACCCGAAGCTGAATGTTTCAGGGATCTTATTAAAGACAGCACGAGAATGATAATTGTTACCCGTGGCTTAACGCCTGCAGAGGAAAAATTTTATAAAGATTCATTAACCTATGGGCCTACCTGGGATAAGGTAGCTAATGATGCTGTTGCATTAATCGTAAATAACAAGTCGAAGGATACTGTTCTTACTATGGCAAAAATCAGGGGGATTTTAGATGGAACTACCGGTGATAAAGAAATTGCTGTGTTTGACGGATTAAGCGCTACCAGTACCGTCCGGTATGCTGTCGATTCTATTTTAAAAGGAAAGCCGTTCGATCCCAAAAAAGTGTTTGCTGCAAAAAGCAGCCTCGAAGTAATTAATTATGTGTCATCAAATGATAATGCAATTGGTTTTGTTGGCGTAAGCTGGATCGGAAATAAAGAAGATACATCACAATTAAGTTTTTTGAAAAAGGTTAAAATTGCAGCCGTGGAATGTTCCACCTGCGAGGGTAAACCATATGTAAAACCTTACCAGGCTAACATAATGCTGAAGCGATACCCCTTGGTACGTGGTTTGTATTATATCCTCAAAGAAAATTATAACGGGCTCGGTAGCGGGTTTGCAAATTTTATGGAATATGAAAAAGGACAACTCATATTCAGGAGAGCATATCTTGGCCCTGCAAAAATGAATTTCAATATCAGGTCAGCAACAATGAATTAAAATAAACACACACACAATAAACAAATAAATCACAACAAATGCGAAAGATAAAAATCATCAGCTTGTTAATCACCCTTCTTTTTACAGGTAATATATTATTTGCCCAAACAGTAGACGAAGGAAAACGTTTTTTGTATTATGAAAGATACAACAGCGCTAAAGATGTATTTAATAGATTGCTAAGTGCAAACCCTAATAATGTTGACGCTGCTTATTGGCTGGGTCAAACATATCTTGGCGAAGAGGACAGTGTTTCTGCAAAAGCATTGTATCAAAAAACTTTAAATGCAAATCCAAATTCTCCATTGATGCTGGTAGCGATGGGGCAAATTGCTTTAATGGAAGGCCAGAAACAGGAAGCCCGTAATCGGTTTGAAACTGCTATTAGTCTTACCAAGGGTAAAGATTATAATGTACTTAATGCAATAGCCCGTGCAAACGTGGATGCAAGAAATGGCGATGCTACATATGCTATAGAAAAGATAAAAGCGATCCCTGAAAATAAAAGAACTGCAGAAATGTGGACTACCCTGGGTGATGCCTACCGTAAATTAACCGATGGGGCAAATGCCCAGTTGTCTTATCAAAGCGCCCTGGCACTAGATCCTAATTATGCAAGAGCAAGCTTTATGATCGGAAGAATTTATCAAACCCAGGGATTTTCACAGGAGCCTTATTATATGAAATATTATACTGAGGCCATATCAAAGGACCCAAAGTTTGCTCCCGTTTATTATTGGCTATACAATTATTATTATACACGTGATGTAAATAAATCAAGAGAATATTTGGATAAATATATTGCAGTGGCAGATGCTGATTCAAAGAACTGTTATTACCAGGCATCCATATTATATGCCTCAAGGCAATTTCAACAGGCTATTACTAAATCGAATGAATGCATTGCTGCGGGCGGACAAAATCCATATCCAAGCTTATACGGTTTAAAGGCCTTTGCTTATGATAAATTAGGTGACAGCGCCAATGCTAAAACATTTTTTGAAATGTATTTTCAAAAACAAAAACCTGAAAAGCTGGAGTCAGGCGATTATGCTACCTATGGACGGGTATTGCTGAAATTTCCGGGCAATGAAGCAACTGCTGCCACCTATATCCAAAAGGCAATCACCCTTGATACCCTGGAAGCAAATAAAATTGAGTATATAACATCGGTGGCAAATAATTATTTAGCTGCTAAAAATTATAATGAAGCGGCTAACTGGTATGCCAGGCTTTTTGCAATAAAAAAGAATGTTACTAAAACTGATCTGTATAACGCAGGCTATAATTATTACAGGGCTGGCAATTATAAAACATCGGATTCGGTTTTTAATTTATATAAGCAAAAATATCCTGAGGATATGATAGGCTATTATTATGGAGCAATCAACAAAGCCAATATAGACTCAACAAGTGCTCTGGGACTTGCTATACCCGATTACGAAAAAATAATCCAGCTGGCTTCTGCATCTGCTGATACTGCCAGGGCAAAAGCCCAATTAATTACTGCATATAATTACATGATAAATTACTATTACAATGTAAAAAAAGATAAGGCAATGGCGATTACTTATAATGATAAGATTTTGGCTGTTGACCCAACCAATGCCCAGGCTTTGGCAAACAGAGATGCATTAAACAAACAACCTAAGGTAAAAGTGGATGATAATAAAACAAAAATGAAAACCGATACATCCAAAGAAAAAGTTACGCCTACAAAAGCAAAGGTCAAGGATAAGTAAAGTGTTGCAGAAATAATTAAACCCCGGAATTTATTCCGGGGTTTTTGTTTAGAATTGTTTAAGGATTACTTCTTTGGCTACATAATTCAAATACTTAGTTAATCATTTAAAAACACTTTTTTAAATAATTGAAAATTGCCATCGCTGTCTTAATTTTGCTCCGGTTAAATAAACACTTTTATGTTTTTCTTGCAGGCTTCTAACAATATAAACAGTACGGCCAATTATCTTCCAATAGGCATTCAATTACTTTTTGCCATTGTATTTATCGGCGGCATGATGGCGCTTACGCATTTATTTGGGCCTAAAAGAAAAACGTCAGATAAACTTACCAATTTTGAAAGCGGCATCGCCTCCAGGGGAAATGCCCGGCAGCCAATGGCTATTAAGTATTTTTTGGTGGCTATCCTGTTTGTTTTGTTTGATGTGGAAGTGATATTCTTTTATCCCTATGCAGTAAATTTCAGGCAATTGGGATGGCATGGTTTTATAGCTGTGTTGATGTTTGTTGGCTTCTTTCTTGCAGGATTTTTTTACATTATAAAGAAAGGCGCTTTAAAGTGGGAAGACTGATTCCAACAGGCAATATACAATAGCAACTATTGCTAATTGCCGGTTGCTAATTGATTAAAGAAATTAAATAATTAATAACTAAAGAATGGCTCGTCCGGTTCAATATAATATTCGTGAAAAGGCAATGGAAACTCCGATTGGAACAGTGGAGTCACCCGAAGGTTTTACTGGAGAAGGATTTTTTGCAACCAAGCTCAGTGATGTAGTAGGTTTAGCCAGAAAAAATTCTATATGGCCCCTGCCCTTTGCAACAAGCTGTTGCGGCATTGAGTTTATGGCATTGATGGGCTCTCATTACGACCTTGCCAGGTTTGGTTCTGAAAGAGTAAGTTTTTCTCCACGCCAGTGCGACCTGTTAATGGTTATGGGTACTATTGCAAAAAAAATGGCGCCGATAGTGAAACAGGTCTACCTGCAAATGGCAGAGCCACGCTGGGTTTTAGCGATGGGTGCATGTGCCTGCAGCGGCGGAATATTTGATAGCTACTCAGTTTTGCAGGGTATCGACCAGATAATCCCCGTAGATGTTTATGTACCGGGTTGCCCGCCACGGCCTGAAGCTGTATTAGATGGATTTATGAAGGTGCAGGAACTGGTAGGTAAAGAAAGTATCAGGAGAAGAAACAGTGATCAGTATAAACAATTATTGGAGAGTTACGGAATACAATAAATCAGCATCAAGCCACAGGCATCAAGTGTTTTTCTTGTAGCTTAAAGCTTGCAGCTTGCAGCTTTTTATGACGAACGAATTAATTAAACAAAGACTAACGGAAAAATTTGGCGACCAGTTAATCAATTGGGAAGAGCCTTATGGTATGCTTACTTTCTCTGCTGCAAAAGATCTCAATCTTAAAGTCCTCCAGTTTTTATTTGATGACCCCGAATTAAGATTTCAATTTCTCACTGATCTTGCTGCCGTACACTATCCTGACAGGAAAGGGGAAGAACTGGCTGTAGTGTATCATCTCCATAATCTTGTTGATAACATCCGCATTCGTTTTAAAGTATTTACTGATGTTGCCAAACCTGATGTATTCAGTGCAAGCGCTCTATACTCTGCTGCAAACTGGATGGAAAGAGAAGCGTATGATTTTTACGGTGTTAATTTTATCGGTCATCCTAATTTAATAAGAATACAGAACGTGGACGAGATGGAATATTTTCCGCAGCGGAAAGAATATCCTTTGGAAGAACAAAGCAGGATAGATAAAGATGATGAAATGTTTGGCAGGGGCGGTTCATTCGGCCCGGGAAATGAAAGAAGCGCTCTTGGAACTTTATCTGATGATGATAAAGAAGCTTTGAAACAATAATTAATTTTTTTAGAAAATTGGAAACAACCCATCATATTAAATTACCGCCAGGCAGTCTGGAAAAGCAAACAACAACGCTTAACCTCGGCCCTACGCATCCGGCTACGCATGGCGTTTTTCAGAATATTTTAGAATTGGATGGAGAAAGAATTGTTGATGCTGTGCAAACCGTAGGATACATTCATCGTGCGTTTGAAAAGATTGCAGAGCGCCGTCCGCTGTACCAGATAACACCGCTTACTGACAGGCTGAATTATTGTTCATCTCCCATAAATAATATGGGATGGCATATCACCTGCGAAAGATTGTTGAAAGTTCAAACGCCAAAGCGTGTTGATTATTTAAGGATAATCATTATGGAGCTGGCAAGAATTTCAGATCATCTCATCTGCAATTCAATTGTTGGTGTTGATACGGGCGCCTACACAGGATTTTTGTATGTGATGCAATACCGTGAACTCATCTATGAAATTTATGAAGAGGTTTGTGGAAGCAGGTTAACAACAAACATTGGCCGCATTGGTGGCTTTGAAAGAAATTTTACATCAACTGCTTTTGAAAAACTGGAGAAGTTCATTAAAGAATGGCCGGTTGTTTTAGCAGAGTTTGAAAACCTTTTTACACGTAACCGTATTTTCATGGAACGTACAATTGGCGTTGGTCCTATCTCTGCTGAAAGGGCTTTGAATTATGGGTTCACTGGTCCTAATTTAAGAGCAGCCGGTGTGGATTATGATGTAAGAGTTCATACACCGTACAGCAGTTACGAAGATTTTAATTTTACTATTCCTGTTGGAACTACAGGTGATTGTTATGATAGGTATCTTGTACGTAATGGTGAGATGCATCAGAGTCTTGAACTGATAAAACAGGCATATAAAAAAGTGCAGGAATTTAAAGGAGCTGATGCAGATGTGTATCATGCCGATGTTCCTGAATATTATTTGCCTGATAAAAAAGATGTGTACACAAAAATGGAAGCGCTCATTTATCATTTTAAAATAATAATGGGCGAAACAAATATTCCTGCAGGTGAAATATATTCTGCAGTGGAAGGAGGCAATGGTGAACTGGGTTTTTATTTAATTAGCGATGGTGGAAGAACACCATACCGTTTGCATTTCCGCAGGCCAAGTTTTATTTATTACCAGGCATACACTGAATTAACTAAAGGTGGTATGTTGAGTGATGCGATCATAACAATGAGCAGTTTGAATTTGATCGCGGGTGAATTAGATGCTTAAAAAATTAAAATTAAAAACGTAAAATTTTTGCATTTTACATTTTGCATTAAAAAATGATACAATTTTCAAAAGAGAAATTAGATAAGGTAAACGAGTTAATATCTCATTATCCGCAGGGCAAACAAAAAAGTGCTTTGCTTCCTGTATTGCATTTGGCGCAGCAGGAGTTTGGCGGATGGCTGGATGTGAGCACCATGGATTATGTTGCTTCCTTGTTGCAATTGCAGCCAATAGAAGTTTACGAGGTTGCTACATTTTATTCAATGTATAATCTAAAACCGGTTGGTAAATATATTTTCGAAGTTTGCCAAACAGGTCCATGCATGATTAATGGCAGTGATAATATTATTGATTATATAAAACAAAAGCTTGGGATAGGAGTTGGTGAAACAACACAGGATGGATTGTTCACTTTAAAAACTGTTGAATGTTTGGGTGCCTGCGGTTATGCGCCAATGATGCAGATGGGAAAAACATATCGTGAACATCTTACCAAAGAAAAAGTAGATGCAATAATTGATGAATGTGTGAAGAATGCAGCAAAAAATAATTAATAAAGTATGACAGTTATTCCATATCTCTATTTTGAAGGGCAGGCTGAAGAAGCGCTGAACTTCTATAAAAATGTTTTCAATGGTGAGATCGGTATGACGAGCCGCTATGGCGAAGCGCCAATGCCTGTTGATGAGGACTGGAAAAATAAACTGATGCATGCAAGATTGAAGTTTGGTAACAGTGAGATCTATTTATCTGATGGTCCTAAAGATTACAAAAGTCCTAAAGGAGGAAACATACAGTTATCAGTTGATGTGCCTGATGAAAATAAAATTGAAGAAGTATTTAATAAATTGTCTGAAGGTGGCCAGGTAACAATGCCATTGGCAAAACAGTTTTGGGGAGCAAAGTTTGGAATGCTGAAAGATAAATTTGGTATTGGCTGGATGTTGAATTGTGAATTAAAAAAAGAAGAAAACAATACAGGCAAAAATTTAGATATCACGGTATAATGAAGAAATTATTGTTTATATTATTAGTTGCTCTGTCACCTGTACTTTCTTTTGCGCAACATTCTCCAAAGCAAATGGAAGTGATGATGAAAATGCTTGCATTAAAAAATGCTTTGATCGCTAAGGACAGCATGGCATTGGATGACCTGCTGGCAAATGATGTTACTTATGGGCACACCAATGGATTGATACAAACAAAAGCCCAGCTGATCCGCTCGGTCGTAAGTAAAGAACAGGATTATAAAAATATTGTTCCCTCTGATATGAACATCAGGATATACGATAACACAGCGGTAGTTACTATGAAGTCAGCTGTTACAATGAATTACCAGGGCAAGCCCCTCGACATGAATATGTATATTACTTTGGTTTGGATAAAGAAAGATAAATGGCAGCTTGTTGCAAGGCAAAGTGTAAAACAATAAGCGCTTCGGATTATGGCAAGAAAATTATTATTAGAAAAAGCAAACGTTGAAGGCATCCGCGGCTTTGATGTATATCGCCGTGAAGGCGGATACAAAAGTGTGGAGAAGGCATTGAAGATGTCGCCTAATGACATTGTTGAAGAAGTAAAGAAGAGCGGCTTACGTGGCCGTGGTGGTGCAGGTTTTCCTACCGGGATGAAATGGAGTTTTTTGGCAAAGCCCGAAGGTGTTGCAAGATATCTTGTTTGCAATGCTGATGAAAGCGAGCCCGGCACTTTTAAGGATCGTTACCTGATGGAATTTCTTCCGCATTTATTAATTGAAGGAATGATCGTTTCTTCATTTGCGTTAGGCAGCAATGTTTCTTACATCTACATAAGAGGTGAGTACGATTGGGTTACGGATATTTTAGATGTGGCCATTGCAGAAGCAAAACAAAATGGTTTCCTCGGAAAAAATGTTTTAGGAAGTGGATTTGATTGCGAGATCTATACACATCGTGGCGCAGGGGCTTACATCTGCGGAGAAGAAACTGCATTGCTCGAAAGCCTTGAAGGCAAAAGAGGTTTGCCAAGGATTAAACCTCCATTCCCTGCCATTAAAGGTTTATGGGATTGCCCAACCGTTGTAAATAATGTTGAAACATTAGCGGCTGTTGTTCCGATAATTAATGAAGGCGGTGATGCGTATGCAAAGATTGGAGTGGGTAAATCAACCGGTACAAAATTAATGAGTGCCTGTGGTAATATTAATAAACCCGGTGTTTATGAAATTGATATGACCATTTCTGTAGAAGAATTTATTTTCAGCGATGAATATTGTGGTGGCATACCTAATGGTAAAAGATTAAAAGCATGTATACCCGGTGGATCATCAGTTCCTATTCTTCCGGCAAATCTTTTATTAAAGACAGCCAAAGGAGAAACGAGATTAATGAATTATGAAAGCCTTTCCGATGGTGGCTTTGCAACCGGGTCAATGATGGGTAGCGGCGGCTTTGAGGTATTGGATGAAGACCAATGCATCGTTCGTCATACAATGTCCTTGGCAAGATTCTATCATCATGAAAGTTGCGGGCAATGTTCACCCTGCAGGGAAGGAACCGGATGGATGGAAAAAATATTAAGGAAAATCGAAAATGGAAAAGGAGAATTAAAAGACATTGATCTGTTGTGGGATATTCAAAGAAAAATAGAAGGCAACACGATATGTCCTTTGGGTGATGCAGCAGCATGGCCTGTTGCAGCAGCGATAAGGCATTTCAGGGATGAATTTGAATGGCATGTATTACATCCTGAAGAATGTTTGACTAGAAATTACGGATTGGCGCATTATGCTGATCCGATTGAAATAGCAGTAAGTTAAAAGTATGGCTGAAGAAATTAAAAATACGGCACCACAAAATTTGAAAGTAACTATCGATAATATTACTATCGATGTTCCTGCAGGTACAACAATTTTAAATGCTGCACGGATGGTAGGTGGTGAAGTAGCGCCGCCTGCAATGTGTTATTATACTCACTTAAAAGATAGCGGTGGTAAATGCCGTACCTGTTTGGTAGAGGTGAGCAAAGGTTCTGAAAAAGATCCACGCCCAATGCCAAAGCTGGTGGCCAGTTGCAGAACAACGGTAATGGATGGCATGGAAGTAAAAAATATTACCAGCGAAAAAGTACTGGATGCAAGAAAAGGTGTTGTTGAATTTTTGCTCATCAATCATCCGCTTGACTGTCCTGTTTGTGACCAGGCCGGAGAATGTGATTTGCAGAATTTAAGTTACGAACATGGCGCTGTTCAAACCCGCTATGAATTTGCAAGAAGAACTTTTGAAAGAGAAGATATTGGCCCGTACATACAACTGCACATGACACGTTGCATACTTTGTTATCGCTGTACCTATGTTGCAGACCAGATTACCAACAATCGTGTTCATGGAATTTTAGACAGGGGAGATCATTCAGAAATATCAACCTATATCTCTAAAGCAATTGAAAATGATTTCAGTGGCAACATGATAGATGTTTGCCCTGTAGGAGCTTTAACTGACAGGACGTTCCGTTTTAAAAATCGTGTATGGTTCTTAAAACCAATGGATGCTCATCGTGATTGTGATACATGTTGCGGAAAGGTAACTATCTGGAATCGTGGAGATGAAGTGTATCGTGTTACAGCACGTAAAGATCAATGGGGAGAAGTGCAGACCTTGCCTGATGGAAAACCGGCCTGGATATGCAACACATGCAGGTTCGATAAAAAAAATACCAGCGATTGGGTGATAGAAGGATCAACAAAAATTGATCGTCACTCAGTTATTTCACAGGGGCATTACCAGGGTAAAGTGGGAACTTCAGTAGCGCCCGATCCATTGGAGAAAGTATTGCAGGGACGTAAGCCGCATTTGCTGATGGATATTCATGATGAAAGTGAAGTGAACACAACAGAAGTGCATTTGAGTGAGATTGAAGGACCATCTGTTTTTGAAACATTCAATGGTGATCCGCATGCATCAGGGCATAATGTAACGGATGTAAAAATCGGTGTTGGTCCAAATGAAGAAGGAACAGACTCAACAAATCCGAATACACTTTAAGTAATTAGTAAGAAAAATAGAAGATGATATTAGCAATTGACTGGATGGTTTTCATAGAAAAGTTGGTACTGATAATTGCAGTGGTTAGCGGCTCATTGGTAATTGCAATGTATTCAACTTACATGGAGCGAAAGGTGGCGGCTGTATTACAGGATAGAAGAGGACCCAACCGTGCCGGTCCGTTTGGTATATTACAACCGTTGGCAGATGGATTAAAATTATTTTTTAAAGAAGAGATCATCCCTAATTTTTCATCTAAGTTTTTATTTATCCTTGGTCCTTGCCTGGCAATGCTTACCGCTATGATGGTTGGCGCTGTAATTCCCTGGGGAAATAAAGTGAATTTATTCGGCAGGGATATTTCTTTACAGATAGCAGATGTAAACATTGGAATTTTATATGTGTTCGGTGTGGTGAGTATGGGTGTGTATGGAATTATGATCGGCGGCTGGGCAAGCAATAATAAATTCTCTTTGTTTGGTGCAATGAGAGCTGCCTCCCAAATTATCAGTTATGAATTAGCAATGGGGTTATCATTGATCGCATTGCTGATGGTAACAGGAACATTGAGTTTAAAAGATATGGTTGGCGGACAAATGGATCACTGGTGGAATATTTTTAAACAGCCTCTGGGATTCCTCATCTTTTTAATTTGTGCATTTGCTGAATGCAACCGAACACCATTCGATCTTGCAGAAGCAGAAAATGAATTGGTTGGCGGGTATCATACAGAATATTCATCCATGAAACTTGGTTTCTATTTATTTGCCGAATACATCAATATGTTCTTAAGCAGCGCTGTAATGGTGAGCCTGTTCTTTGGAGGATATGATATTCCGTTTGTAAATGATATGCATCTTGCCCAAAATATAGGGACTAACTGGGCAGCAATTTTGCAGGGGCTTTGTTTGTTTGGTAAGATCGTTTTCTTCCTGTTCTTATTTATGTGGGTAAGATGGACGATCCCAAGGTTTCGTTACGACCAGTTAATGAATCTTGGATGGAAAATATTAATTCCGTTGGCACTTTTCAATATGGTAATAACAGGAGGATTGATATTATTAAAACAAAACCACTGGCATTTCTAAACATAAAAATATATTTGCGCAACTTTAGCGCTAAGGAGTAAAAATATGCAGGCACTAACAAATAAAGTAGAAGTTGTATCAAGAGAGCCATTAACGTTCTGGGAGAGGATGTATTTACCTGCGATCTTAAAAGGTATGGCCATTACTTTCAGCCATATGTTTAAAAAGAAACCAACCATAAACTACCCTGAGAAGAAACGCCCTTTCAGTCCTGTTTTTAGAGGGTTACAAATTTTAAATCGTGATGAAGAAGGAAGAGAAAAATGTACTGCCTGCGGCTTGTGTGCTGTTGCCTGTCCGGCAGAAGCAATAACAATGGAAGCAGCAGAAAGGCAGCCCGGTGAAGAACATTTATACAAAGAAGAAAAGTATGCAGCCAAATATGAGATAAACATGCTTCGCTGTATTTTTTGTGGATTTTGCGAAGAGGCATGCCCGAAAGATGCCATTTATTTAAGTGAAACTTTTGCGCCATCAAACTTTCAGCGCAAAGGTTTTATTTATGGCAAGGATGACCTTTTAATTCCTGATCCCATTAAAGAGCCGGAAGCATTTGCAAAAGCAAGAGGCAGCAGGGCAGCACATCCCGAAGGGCATGGCAATGAACATTGAAACCCCATCCCCTAAAGGGGTGTAAAAAGACTGAAAAAAAATGACAATAATTCACAACTCACAACTCACAACTCACGGTACTTAATGGAAGTAACAGAAATTTTGTTTTGGTTTTTATCTGTGTTGGCAATTGCCGCTGCTGCAGGTGTAGTATTAAGTAAAAGCCCGATCTACAGTGTACTCTGCCTGATCGTTGTTTTCTTTGCAATCTCCGGCCATTATGTTTTAATGAACGCGCAATTTCTCGCCATTGTAAATATCATTGTGTATGCAGGCGCAATCATGGTGCTGTTTTTATTTGTGGTGATGCTTATGAATCTTAACGCTGATGCAGAGCCTCCCAAAAATGTTTATTTAAAATTTGCAGGTGTTATTTCCGGTATGTGTTTAATGGTTGTAATTATTTCCGCATTAGCTCAATCTTACGATATTAAAGTCCCGATAACAAAAGGAAGCAGTATTGGCCTGATAAAAAATCTTGGAAATACTTTATTCACTACTTATGTAATTCCGTTTGAGATAAGCAGTGTATTGTTTTTGAGCGCAATAGTAGGGGCAGTTGTTATTGGTAAAAAAGATGAGCAAAAAGCAAACCTATAAACCTATAATATGAAAAGACACATTTTAATCATCGCAATTCTCTTTTTAGGGATATGCAAACAATCATCCGCACAAATCGATCTTGGAAATCTTGATATCAAAGACCTCATTGGTAAAGTAATGAATGTAGAACATGGTTTTTCTCCAAAGTTTTTTTTAGGAAACACCAAAATTCCCAAGATTCCAAAAGTTGCCGAAATACTTGGTTTGAAAAAAAATCTGCAGGTAAATAAGCTCTTCAATACATTTCGTACAGGAAGAACTATTTTCCAGATAACTTCCTATGCAGGCAGTGCAGTAGCTTTATACGGTGTAATAAAAGCCGCCGGAGATTCAGCCAGCAGGGCTAACTATAAAGGGGCATTGGTGGGAGGTTTAACCAGCGCATTAACAGGCGTAATTATAAAATTATTAACGAAAGGCGCAGCGTATAAGGCTGTTGATATTTTTAATGGCATTGCTGCAAGAAAAATAAGAGATATTTTTTCAGTTAAGCCTGCCTCTAATACAATGGGTATTGGTTTATATGTAAAATTAGATTGATGGAAATCAAGTGGTATATATTTTTATCGGTAGCATTATTCTGTATAGGCGTTATTGGCGCCCTTACACGCCGCAATGCAATTATTGTTTTTATGTGCATTGAGTTAATGTTGAATTCAGTGAATCTTTTACTTGTTGCATTCTCCAAAATGCACCTGAGCGGGATAGCTGCGAAGGCACCTGCGCTGGCAACTGATGCACAGTTGTTTGTTTTTTTTATAATGGTGGTGGCGGCGGCAGAAGTTAGCGTGGGCTTAGCTATCATTGTAATGATGTACAGGAATACCCATTCAGTAGATATAAATTTTTTAAACAGGTTAAAAAACTAACGGGATCACGAAATGCGAAATACTTTTGATTTAGTTTATTTGATTCCTTTGCTGCCGCTTATTGGTTTTTTAATTAATGGTTTGGCAAGAAATGTTTTATCCAGATCATTAGTGAGTATAATTGGCAGTGGTGTTATTTTACTTTCTTTTTTGCTGAGTGTTGTAGTTTTTCTTACTGTTCGTCACGAAGGGTTTGTTCCGCAGATAATTTCTTATTTTGATTTTATAAATGTTGGAAAGATCAAAGTGTCATTTGCTTTCCAGGTAGATCAGCTTTCTTCTTTATTCTTATTGATTATAACCGGGGTAGGTTTTCTCATTCATGTGTATTCCACTTCATACATGAAAGAAGAAAGTTCTCCGCATTTTGCAAGGTATTTTTCTTACCTCAATCTTTTTGTTTTCTCTATGCTATTGCTGGTGCTCGGCGCAAACTATGTTATCATGTTCATAGGTTGGGAAGGTGTAGGATTATGTTCTTATTTGCTGATAGGGTATTGGTTTAAAAACACCAGCTACAATAATGCTGCAAAGAAAGCTTTTATTATGAACCGCATCGGTGACCTTGGATTTTTACTCGGAATTTTCTGGATGATAAATGCTTTTGGATCTGTTTCTTTCCATGATCTTTTTAATGATGAAAACGGGATCATTACTTCTATTTCAGGATTGAACTCTCACACTATGGTGGGTATTACCTTATTGCTTTTTGTTGGCGCAATTGGTAAAAGTGCGCAGATACCTTTATATACATGGCTGCCGGATGCGATGGCAGGTCCAACGCCTGTATCAGCATTGATACATGCAGCAACCATGGTTACTGCCGGTATTTATATGATTGCAAGAAGCAATGTTATGTATACACTTGCACCAACTACAATGACAGTTGTTGCGATTGTTGGTTTGGCAACAGCAATATTTGCTGCAACCATTGCATTAAAACAAAACGATATTAAAAAAGTATTGGCTTATTCAACAGTAAGTCAATTAGGTTATATGTTTTTAGGGCTCGGCGTTGGAGCATATACCGGCGCTGTATTTCATGTGATGACGCATGCATTTTTTAAAGCATTATTATTCTTAGGTGCAGGCTCTGTTATCCATGCAATGGGCGGGGAACAGGACATCAGGAAGATGGGCGGATTAAGCAAGCATATGCGGATCACCTATATTACTTTTTTTATAGGATGTATTGCCATTGCAGGCATTCCTCCTTTTTCCGGTTTCTTTTCCAAGGATGAAATTTTAGCAGGGGCGTTTGCAAACAATCCTGTGCTGTATGTTATTGGTTTGGGCGGCGCATTGCTTACAGCATTTTATATGTTCAGGTTATTAGCGATGACATTTATGGGAAAATTTCGCGGTACAGAAGAACAACTTCATCATGTACACGAAAGTCCGTCAGCTATCACAATTCCATTAATTATCCTCGCCTTCCTTTCCATAGTTGGAGGATTAGTAGGCGTACCGGAATATTTAATGAATGGCGGCCACCGGCTTGCAGAATTTCTAAACCCTATATTCAGTCATTCAAATGCGATTTTAGCAACGCATGAAATTCCGCATCAAACTGAATGGATACTAACCGGCGTTTCAACAATTTTAATTTTAATAGTTTCTGTTTGGGCCTGGAAGAAATATAAAAATTATCAAACAGAAACTGCTGAAGAAACGGGCTTTGCAAAAGTGTTGCAAAATAAATGGTATGTTGATGAAGTGTACGATGCTATAATTGTAAAGCCATTAAAATCTTTATCCCTGTTCTTAAATAACGTAATCGAAAAGTCAGGCATTGATGGATTAGTGAATGGTGTGGGCAGGGGAATAAATTATGGAAGCCGCCAGGTAAGATTGCTGCAAAACGGGCAGGTAGGCGCTTATATTTTAATGATGGTGATAGGAACAATAGTTTTATTTATTATTCAAATTTTTGCAAAATAAATTTAATGCTCGGTAAGTATATTACATTTCCTGAACTGCTGCTTTGGTTTCCACTGGTAACAGGTTTGGTTGCTTTTTTTATCAAAGAACAAAAAAATGTAAAGTCGTGGGCTTTATTCACTTCTCTTATTACCTTAGGTATTTCTGTTGCCAGTTTATGTTATGCTGATAACACAAAATATTTCACCTACAATTATGTTAGCTATGTATGGTTGCAGTACATTGGCAGCAACTTCGCAGTGGGGCTTGACGGGATGGGCCATATGCTTACTTTTTTAACGGCATTGTCTTTCCCAATGATTTTTGCAGCCACTTATAAAAATGATTATAAAAATCCCAATGCATTTTTTGGGTTGATGTTATTAAGCCAGGCAGGATTAATGGGAGTGTTTGTCGCCATTGATGCTTTGGTATTTTATTTTTTCTGGGAACTTGCTTTAATACCTGTTTATTTTTTATGCAGCCGCTGGGGCGGAGAAAAACGGATACAGGCCACATGGAAATTTTTCATTTACACATTTGTAAGTTCTCTGTTGATGTTAGTGGGAATAATTTATGTTTACCTGCAAACCGGCCCTACACAATTTTCTGATCATTCATTTTCCGTACTGGCATTTTACAATTCAATCATTTCAGCTAAAGATCAAAGCTGGTTATTCTGGTTATTCTTTATTGCCTTTGCAGTAAAGATGCCGGTATTCCCATTCCACACATGGCAGCCTGATACATATGAGCAATCGCCTGCGCCTGTAACCATGGTGCTAAGCGGTATTATGGTAAAGATGGGAGTGTTTGCTGTAATAAGATGGGTGCTGCCGGTTTTGCCTTTAGCGGTTTTTAAATTTGATAATATTGTTATTGGCCTGTCTATCGCAGGAATGATATATGCAAGCTGCATTGCTATGGTACAAAATGATCTTAAAAGACTGGTTGCATATTCCTCCATTGCTCATATCGGTTTAATGTGCGCAGCCATTTTTACAACCAATGCAACGGGAATGAGCGGCGTAATGATACAAATGCTAAACCATGGAATAAATATAATTGCATTGTGGATGGTAGTTGATATAATTGAAAAGCATACAGGGGTAAGAAAAATATCAGAATTGGGAGGGCTTGCTCTTCACACACCTTTGCTTGCCATATTTTTTGTAGTGATAGCTTTGGCAAATATTGCATTGCCGCTTACCAATGCATTTATTGGAGAGTTCGCCATGTTCACCGGCTTGTACGAATACAATGCATGGTATGCTGCTCTTGCAGGAATCAGCATCATACTTGCGGCAGTGTATACTTTAAATATGGTGCAAAAAGTTTTTTATGGAGAGGATAACATCCTTACAAAAGTTGTATCACTGGTTACGGTTAAACAAAAGATTGTATTAACCCTGATTGTGATCTTCATTTTTGTTTTAGGCGTTTATCCAAAGCCTGTATTTGATTTAACGAAAGATACTGTTACAGCTGTATTAAGCCGGTTTACTAAGTAGTATAAAACGTTATAATGATTAATAAAGAATAGTTCTAAATAATTTAAAATTAAAAGCTCCGTATAAGACGGATTAGGATATGAGCGCAATTATATTATCTGCAGTCTGGGGTGTGATTATGATGTTTGGCGGAGTTTTTCTTAAAAAAGCTTCTGCGCCAAAATACTGGGCTATTGCCGGATTGATAATTATTTTAACGGCCAACATCCTGGAATTTATGGGCTGGAAGCTTTTTGATATCTATTCAGCAAACATGCTGCGGTTTGATAATTTCGGATTGCATTTTAATACGGTTGTTCTCTTCTGTACATTAATTTATTTTTTATTAAACGGGCGGGATATTGAGAAAGTGGGCAAACACGTGTCAGAATATTTTGCTTTGATATTTTTTGTGTTATGCGGTGTTGCCATTGCTTCTTCCTTTAAAACTTTGCTGATGCTGTTTCTTGGGATTGAAATAATGTCCATCCCATTGTATATACTTACAGGAAGTGATAAGCCCAACCTAAAAGGCAATGAAGCTTCCTTAAAATATTTTTTAATGGGAGCTTTTTCTACAGGCATAATGCTGATGGGGATAGCCTTTTTATATGGCGGTAATAGTTTGGGCTCTTTTAATATTGATATGATGCAACTGGGCAAAGGTTATTTGCCTGATATGGTAGCGGTTGGTTTAGTATTGCTGGTAGTGTCAATGTCTTTTAAAGTTTCTGCAGCGCCATTTCATTTCTGGACACCGGATGTATACGATGGCGCCCCAACCGTTTTTACTTCTTTTATGGCAACCATTGTAAAAGTTGCAGGCTTTATAGCATTCATCCGTTTGTTTCAAAGTTCATTTGGTGTAATGCAATCACAGTGGCAAACATTAATTGTAATAATAACCGCGGCAACGTTATTGGTTGGTAATTTAACCGCTGTTTTTCAGCAAAGTGTAAAAAGAATGTTGGCATATTCCAGCATTGCTCAGGCAGGCTTTATGTTACTTGCTGTGTTTGCTTTAAATGATACCGCAAAGGAAGGATTGATACTCTATTCAGCTGCTTACAGTCT
>JAQBNL010000039.1 GCA_028288585.1 Chitinophagaceae bacterium
AAATGCTGCAACAAAATGTTTGCGTGTTGTACAAAATGTAGAAAAAGTTTTAGCGATTGAATTACTCACAGCCATTCAGGCACTGGAATTTAGAAGGTCATTACAATCTTCTCCGGCAATAGAAAAAATTGTTGCGGCATTCAGGGAAAAAATTTCTTTTAATGATAGTGATCGGGTTTTAAGAGATGATATGGTGAAGACGGTGGAGTTTTTGTCTGAACTGGGATTTTTGGGATTAGAAGATTAATGGGATAAAATGCAGTTCATATTTATTAGTATTCGTGATAATTTTAAAAAGTTCAATTCTTTATCCCACACTTCCCATGCATCCCCAAAATCCCAGTTCAGACAATCTTATTAATCTCCACCACACTCTCCAGCGCCAATTTATACATCGTCTCCAACGAACGCTCCCTTTGTTCAGCGCTCATACCTTCATGTGTAGGAATAATATCAGAGATGGTTACAATAGTTGCCGCCATTTTATTTAAATATTTTGCATTGGAGAAAAGTGCAAACGCTTCCATCTCCACCGCAGGACAATTATTATCATTCGCAATCTTTGGCACAGCAGGATCATGCCTGTAAAAAACATCACTGGAATGAATACAGCTTTTTATCACAGGAATATTTAATGCTTCTGCAGTTGCATTAATTATTTCATATGCCTTTCCCTGGTGCATAATATTATCTTCCTTAAAACCAAAAGCAGCATTTGCATAGGTTGATTCACTAAATGCCTTCTCAACATTCAGCACATCATACACTTTTAAATCAGTTGTATAACCGCCGGCAGTACCAATACGGATAATGCATTCAACATTATATTCATTATACAATTCATAAGAATAAATGCCTATGGAGGGGCAGCCCATTCCGCTGGCGCCAACGGTTACAGGCGTTCCTTTGTAAGTGCCGGTAAAATAAAATGCATTTCTTGTGGTACTAACCAGGGTTGCGTTCTCCAGCATTTTCTCAGAAATATGTTTTGCCCTCAATGGGTCACCGGCTATCAAAACTATCTTTGCTATTTCTCCTTCCTTTGCGCTTATATGAAGACTCATTCGTGGTTTCTTTTGATGAAGATATTTATTTTATTTTCTGTCCTCCTAAATAAAATAAATTTTATCTTTTCATAATGGTTTTTGAATTGCTAATGTCGAATAAAGGACTTATGCTTATGTTTAGTTCTAATGCTGTCATCCTGAGCCTGGCGAAGGGTGGATGATAGAATAACAAATGCTAAATATTAAGTAACAAAGATGAATCACTACACAGTCTACATTGTTGAATGCCATGATGGCTTTTACTATGTTGGGGTAACAAATGACCTGGAGCGAAGACTGTGGGAGCATAATACAGGCTTCGATAGAAAATGTTTTACCTACAAAAGAAGACCTGTAGAATTAAAATACTATGAAAGCTGTCCTGATATTAAACAGGCAATTGCCTACGAGAAACAATTGAAAGGCTGGTCAAGAAAAAAGAAGCAGGCTTTGTTTAAGGAGGATTTTACAGAATTAAAAAGGTTATCTAAATCAACAGTAGCAAAATCAAAATTGGCATCAGCACTAAACATCGACAGTCCAACAATTCTCAACAACCCTTCGCCGGGCTCAGGGTGACACACTCTATTAGTGACAGAACTTTTGGGGTTTGTAAGACTGAGCCTTTCGAAAACCGAATGATCATTAATCCAAAATCTGTCATCCAAACCACCCGAAGGTTGTCATGCTGAGCCCGGCGAAGCATTGACGATTAGAAATGTAATTTTGATAATTAATTCATCAGTTGATTAATAAATAAAAGCCTGGTAATGCAAACAACCCAATCAAAATACAACCCCACAAAATATAAAACCCCAACCGGCACAACATTAACCTGCAAAGGCTGGATACAGGAAGCCGCCTTACGAATGTTACTGAACAACCTCAACCCCGAAGTTGCAGAAAAACCCGATGAACTCATCGTGTATGGCGGACGTGGAAAAGCAGCAAGAAATTTCGAAAGCCTCGACCTCATAATAAAGGCATTGAAGGATCTGGAAAATGATGAAACACTTTTAATACAAAGTGGCAAGCCCGTTGGCATTTTACAAACACATACCAATGCACCAAGAGTTCTCATCAGCAATTCGCAACTCGTACCCAAGTGGGCAACATGGGAACACTTTGATGAGCTTGAAAAAAAAGGCCTTATGATGTACGGCCAAATGACCGCCGGCTCATGGATATACATCGGCAGCCAGGGAATTGTACAAGGCACTTATGAAACCTATGGCGCTGTTGCCAACAAACATTTCAGAAAGTCCACGATAAATGGTCAACCGTCCATAGAAAAGAACTCCCCAACTACAAACCACAAACTACAAACTACAAACGGCACACTCAAAGGAACCCTCAACGTCTCCGCAGGTCTCGGCGGGATGGGTGGTGCACAACCTTTGGCAATAACCATGAATGAAGGCGTTGCCTTAATAGCCGAAGTTGAAAAATGGAGAATAGAAAAACGCCTGGAAACAAAGTACTTAGACGAGATGGCTGAGAATATAGATGAGGCTATCGACAAAGCTGTAAGGTATAAGGCAGAAGGTGTAGGTAAAAGCATCGGCGTGCATTGTAATGCTGTTCATTTGTTACAAAGGCTCATCGAAAGAAACATTATTCCCGATACACTCACCGATCAAACATCAGCGCACGATCCTTTGGTGGGTTATGTACCGCATACACTCACATTAGAGCAGGCAAATGTTTTAAGAGAAAAGAATCCCGATGAATATATTGAGCGTGCATACGAAAGCATGTACCTCCATGTTCAGCTCATGCTGCAACTCATGGACAAAGGCGCCATCACTTTCGATTATGGAAATAACATCCGGGCAAGAGCAGAAGAATATGAAAAGTCAATGGTCAATAGTCAACAGTCAATTGAACCTGCACCAACTACCAACTACAAACCACAAACTACAAACTACAAACTTAACAGATGCTTCGACTTTCCAGGATTTGTACCGGCTTATATCCGTCCTCTCTTCTGCGAAGGCAAAGGACCCTTTCGCTGGGCAGCGCTTAGCGGCGACCCTAACGACATTGCCGTAACCGACGAAGTGATGATGAAATTATTTCCGCACAACGAAGGCATGATACGATGGATAAAAATGGCACAGCAAAAAATTGCTTTCCAGGGATTGCCTGCACGCATTTGCTGGATAGGGCAGGGCGACAGGGAAAAGGCCGGCCTTGCATTTAATGAGCTGGTAAAAACAGGAAAGGTAAAAGCCCCCATTGTTATTGGCAGGGATCATTTGGATACCGGCTCTGTGGCAAGTCCTAACCGGGAAACGGAGGCTATGCTTGATGGCTCCGATGCTGTTGCCGACTGGCCGGTATTAAATGCGCTGGTGAATACTGCCGGCGGCGCAAGCTGGGTAAGCCTGCACCATGGCGGCGGTGTGGGCATGGGTTACAGCATACATGCCGGTATGGTTATCGTTGCCGATGGTACTGATGAAGCTGCCGCAAAACTTAGCCGTGTGCTGCGTAACGATCCGGGGCTTGGTGTTATCCGCCATGCCGATGCAGGTTATGATGTTGCAAAAGATTTTTCGAGAAAGTTTGGTTTGGATTTGGAAGAGAGGCTGAAATAAAAAGGGGCTGTCATCCTGAGCCCGGCGAAGGATTGATGATAAGTGAAATAATGTTGAGGTCCTGACCGGATTCGAGTTATGGGACTTGGGTTCGAGTCCCAGCCGGATCACATAATTATTGGGGCTGTCAACTTTATAACTTCTCTCAACTTCAGTTCCTGCTGTACGCTGCTACTCCGCCACAAAAACCATTGCACAAAATCTTCAGCGTGGTATTCGTTTCCATCAGGCAGCCCGTGGACAGGAAAAATATTCTTTAGCTTGAATAAAACAAAGAAAGAATAATCAAATAGTATTTAAAAAGATTTATATTTTGCATCGTAATGGAAACAACTGCAATAAATGCTAAACCTTTCTTAAGATGGGCTGGTGGGAAAAAATGGTTTATAAAATACTTAAATGATTTTCTCCCTGTGAAGTTTAATAATTATCATGAAATTTTTCTGGGATCTGCCTCTGCTTTTTTTAATATTCCTGCTAAATCTTATAAAGCGGCGTATTTGTCTGATGTAAATGAAGATTTGATAAATGCTTTTGTTCAGATAAAAGAAAATATTGCTGGATTAATTAAAATTTTAAATGAATTTAAAAATACAGAAGCGTATTATTATAAAATTAGAAATCAGCATGACCATTCGGATCCAGTTTTTAGAGCTGCAAGATTAATTTTCATGAATAAAACTGGATACAATGGAATTTATCGTGTTAATAGTTTAGGAAGATTTAATGTACCCTACGGTCATAGGGAAAATGTTGATTTTGTAAGTGAAATGAATTTACTTGAAGTAAATAAAAAATTAGCGAATGCGAATATTTCTAATATAGATTTTGAAGAAGCTATAGCTAAAGTTAGAAAGGGTGATCTAGTTTTTATTGATCCACCCTATACAGTAGCACATGAGAATAATGGTTTTATAGAGTATAATAAAAAACTATTTTCATTAGATGACCAAATCAGGCTCTCCAAAGCAATTCAAAAGATTATATCCAAAGGAGCATATTATTTACTGACCAATGCTAAACATGAAAAAATATTAGAAATATATAGTCATCTTCAAAGACCAAAAATTTTAGAGCGTCATTCTCATATTGGGGGTAATGGTGCCAAACGAGAGAATATAAAAGAATACATATTTACAAACTGCATAAAATAATAAAGGAATGGAAAAAATCAAATCTGAACTTAAGCACATTCCTCTATCACAAGTTCAGAGAAATCCTGAAAATCCTCGAATAGTATTTAGACAAGAAGAACTTGATCAGCTATTAACATCAATCCAAAAAATTGGTTTGCAGGTTCCTATTTCTGTTTACAGGGATGGGAATGACTATATAATTATTGATGGAGAAAGGCGATGGAAAACATATTTCAAGCTTAATTATCCAACAATACCTGCGATAATTCAACCTAAACCGACAGAGTTAGAGAATTTAATTCTAATGTTTAATATTCACGGTTTAAGAGAACAATGGGATGTATTTACAATTGCAAATAAACTTACCCGAATTATTGACCTTATTAAGTCTCAAACTGGAGAAGAGCCAACTGAAACCGAATTGAGTACTGAGACTGGTTTAACAAGAGGTATTCTTCGTAGATGTAAACTTATAATCGCTCTTCCAAATAGGTTCAAAAAAATTATACTTGAAGAGTTAAAAAAGCCGAAAAAGGATCAAATATTTTCAGAAGATTTTTTTCTTGAAATGGAAGGTGCTTTAAAAACTGTAAAAAACAATGTGCCTGACTCTGTGAAAAATATTAATGATGTACGGGATGTTTTGATGAAAAAATACGAGAATAAAGTTATTAATAATATAACTGACTTTCGAAAATTAGCAAAGATTGCAACTGCATGGAAAAATGTTGAATATCCACTAACAAAAATTCAATCCGGTTTGATAAAGGCTTTTGGTGATAATAAAGTAAGTATAGATGAAGTCTATAAAGAAACTGTTGAAGCATTACTGGGGGATAAAAAATTAAATAGTAATGCCTATAATTTTTTACAGCGAATAAGAAGAATTACCAGTGAAGATTTGGAAGACGAAGACTTAAAAGAGACTTTACTGGAAATTAAAAGAAAGCTTGATAAACTCTTTACTGCTAACTAATGCCTTCGACGTATCTTATTTTAGACCCAGATCTTCACGAGATTGCTGAATATGCAATGAAGGAGATTATGTCTAGATATAACTTAAGAAACCCGTTAATTGAACAAGCAATTAATCCAAATATTTCTTGGCGTCCAACATTTTTATGGAAAAAACCGACTGAATACTTGGCGTGTGAACCAGCATTCAAACCATTGCCGCCAATTATTAATTCAAATTTTATGGATATTCAATCATCGGGATTGCCAATTCGTATTATTGTTGCTTATCCACATGACAATTCTATATCAATTACAGAATTTCAAAAGGACTTACGAAAAGCCAAACAACATGGTATTGGTTATATGTCTGTTGATGCTACGACTAAAAAAGCTAACATAGAATACAAAGGAGTTTCTTCTATTTTAAGTATTCCTGCTATTGATTTTAGCCAAATAAAATCAGGATTACGTCCAAAAGTTATTGATGCATACGATATGTATATGAGTGGAGATCCAAAACATGGAGTTCAGGAATTAGGACAGCTTATGGAAAAATGTATGACTGTTTTAGCAACACAAGCTATAGGAAGAGGCAAGCTTAGAAATTCTAACTATGTACCGGGGCGTTTTTATAAATTGACAAAATTAATTGATGAGTTATTAAATGAAAAAATAATTGATTTAGGAATTCTTGGTAATTGTCGAGGCTTCGTATATCCAAGAAATAGTACAAGTCATCCTCAAGATATTGCTTCAATAAAAAAAATTGAAAGAAAATTGAAAGAAAATTTTATTAAAGGTGTTTCAATACTTGAGGAATTACCAGCGGCCTTTAAACAAAAGGGCTACAATTTTCGAATCTAATTTGTAGTTGCTTTGTATAATTGTATGAGGCATCTAAACAAAATAAATATTCTAAAAAGTTTATTACCTATTCAGCGATTGAGTGGTTTGGACAGTTAGGGTCTCGGTTAATGTTGGGTAAACTTCTGCAGACGCAATTTGATAGGATTCACTTTCATAACTTCTTAATAATTCCAAGCGGTTATAAAATCGTTCAATTGTTTCCTCATTTTTTTTATCACCCGGAAGAATAAAGACATCATTCTTTATTTTATTATATATTTCTCGAATAGCGCTAACTACTAGTTTTGTAAAATATGACACATTGAATATCCGTTTATCATCATTCTGAATTAATAAAGATGTTTCTGGAAGTTTTGCAATATCGTACTTGGCTAGAAAAAACCTATGAGTCATGATGCTCCTTATGTCATCTCGAAATGAATTTAGAAAGTCCTCCATTTTTTTAACTTCATCAATTGTAGGAAATAAATCTTTGTTTTTTAAAAAAGGCATTAACCTCATTTTAGTAATATTTGATCCGACATCCTGTGTATCTAATAAGAAACCAAATAAATCCACAGCGGAAAAAGTCGAAATTGCTTGTGGAATTGCACAACCCCCAATTCCATTATCATCCGCTTTAATCGAATCAAGCATTTCTAAGTCACTAACCAAATATTTTAACGCATATTCATCAAAAAATTTTAATACAGAATTTTTATGATCAGCGTATTGCATATGAAAATGTTATTTACATAACAAAAGTAATAGTTATCATTTATTCAGCCCCCCTGCTATCCTTAGTATCTCAAAATAATAAAAGCATTGCTGTCCGTAGTCTGTGACTACGGACTTGTAAACTTTATATTGAAAATAAAAAAGTCCTGAGTTTTTATCCCAGGACTTTTTTTTGTATTATTTTCTTTTATCATTTTTTAAGGCGCTCATAAACCTCCACGCTTTTACTTCCATCTTTATTATTCATTGTTTGGGTAAATCCATCTGTGCCATTCATTGTAATATCCATATCAAAATCATGACCCCTTACCATGTAAGTACTTGATGCCGTCATTGATTCTTTTACCTTATTATCACCATTCATTACAAATGTGCCAAACCCTATCGAGGTATGAATTTTACTGGCAGAATCAGCATATGTATTTCCCCAAATAACATGACCGGCATAATAAGTTTTAAATTGAGTTACGCCGCCACTACTTACAGTAGTGTCTTTTCCCTTTACCCAATATGATTTGGTTTGTTTCCATGCACCGTCTAAAAGAGATTTGGTTGCTGTGCCTGCGGATTCATATTCTTCTGTAAGCATAATGTGTTGCCCCCGGGATAGCATATCCGGGATTATCTGTTTATAGCCTTTGCCTGTTTTTTCAATTACTAATTTAAATGTAGCGGCGGTTTCATTCTTCGAAGTATCAGAGGCACTATAGATAACATTTTCTGTTACGGTATCTTTATCCGATGTGTAAGTGCCGATCCCAAAACTGCTTACTGAATCAGGAGAATTAACATTAGCGTACATCATGTAATCATCTGTGTAAATTTTCATTTGTTGCAATGATGTATAGGTGGTGTCTGTAGAATCACTTTTTACATGTTGCGATAGCATTTTATATGCTCCCGGCATACTTGCATTTTCTTTTTTATCAGAAGTGTTACAACCGATAATAAACAGCATTACTGCTCCAATTAAAATTTTCATTTTTTGTTAGTTTTAGAATGAATAAAAAAAACGGAAGTGCAGTTCTGAGTAGGTTGTAGCTTAAATATACGGTATGTATCAGATATAGCAGAAAATAGTTTTTGTCTTCCCATTGCTGGCGCAAGGTTGCCATCATCTTTCATAATTAAAAAGTATCTCTGGCGCAAGCGTCCGCCAAATCTGGCGCAAGGTTCTTTCATCTTTCATAATTACAAATATTCTCTGGTGTCCCGATAAGAATCGGGATGCCTTATAACAACACTTCAAACATTTATAAACGAAAGCATAGATATCAATTCATTTTGCAGATTAATAACCGGAAATTATAATCTTAAATAATTGTAATTCTTTTTTCCAACTCCATGGTTCGTGTCTCACGAACCACATTAAAAGTTGTTTCAGTTCGTGAGACACGAACCGAGGAGTTGGGCATAAAGCCAGCATATTTGGGTTGCTTTGCGAAAGATTGTAGATTTAAAGTTCGCAAAGAAGCGGGTTGGGCACAATTGGTTTCAGCTGATACGCAACCTTTTTAAATTATAAGGCAATAATTATGAAATCGGGTAAATATAACAGGAGAAAATTTTTAGGTGCTATTTCAGTTAGCACCGCCGGGGGGATCCTTATAAATACGATCGCTCCCTTTTCTACAGCAAACGCTCAAACAAATTCATTGCTTTCTGATCAAGACCCCAAAAGTGAATACCTTTTTGCTGACGGTCTTACTTATTTAAATACAGGCACATTGGGACCCTGCCGCAGAGACACTATAGAAGTATCAAAAAAGACATGGGAAGAATTGGAATCATTGCCTGTGAAGTTTTATGGAAAATTTGGCGCAGAATCATTGGCTGAGAAAACGAGAACCATTGCCGCAAGGTTTCTCGGCTGCGATATTGGAGAAATTCTAATTACCACAAGTACCACAAATGGAATGAACGCTATTGCCCAGGGTTTGCGGCTAAAATCAGGAGATCACATTCTTACTACTGACCAGGAGCATGGCGGAGGCTTGTTATGCTGGAATTATTTTGCCAAATATTATGGAGTTATCATCGATATGATAATTATTCCACCTGGCGAAAATAATGCAGAGGCTATATTGAACAGGATAAAGGATAGCATTAAAAAAGAAACAAAGCTCATTAGCGTAAGTCATATTTTCTCAGCTACCGGGCTTAGGATGCCTATTGCTGAAATTTCTTCATTAGCACGGTCGAAAGGTATTTTATGTATTGTTGATGGCGCACAGGCAGCCGGGGCCATTAAGGTAAATGTAAAAGAATTAGGATGTGATGCCTATGCAACAAGTGGACACAAATGGTTGATGGGGCCGAAAGGGACTGGCCTGCTGTACTTATCTAAAGATGTACAGAATATTATTAAGCCGATACAGTTTGAAGAATCCTACGATACATACAATGATGGAAATGGAGTAGTAAACTTAGCTTGTATTTTAGGGCTGGGTAAAGCCATTGAATATTTAGAATCTGTCGGTATCACTAAAGTGGAAGAACACAATATGAGTCTACGGAATAGATTGTATGAGCGGCTTTCCTCAATACCCAAATTAAAAATTATGAGCCCCACGGCCGGGCCATTAGCCTCTCCAATGCTTGCATGCCTGGTACCTGACAGTATTGAAAGAACTTCATTCGTAAGAATGCTTTTAGATAAACATAAATTAAGTATTCGCCCAACCCATAAACAATGGTTCAATGGCATACGATTCTCCTGCCATATTTTTAATACGGTAAAAGAAGTTGATTTTGCTGCCAATGTTCTCCAAAAAGAATTAGAAACATAAACAATAACAAAACCATAGACAACAAAAAAAAATAGAATTATATGAGAAAAATTATTTCATTTATGCACATATCGCTTGACGGTTTTGTAGCAGGACCGAACGGAGAAATGAACTGGATCAAAGTTGATGAAGAAATTTTTGATCACGTGGGTAAGCGGATAAGCGAAACCGACGCTGCAATATATGGACGGGTAACTTACCAGATGATGGAAAATTATTGGCCTGCCGCAGGAGACAAACCGAAAGCAAGCAGGCACGACATCGATCATTCAAAGTGGTATAACAAAGCTCACAAAGTTGTTTTATCAAAAACACTGAAAGAAGCGGATTTGACTAACACAACAATTATTAGCGACAACCTTGCGGACAGGGTAAATGAAATAAAACAACAGGCAGGCACCGAGATCCTGCTTTTTGGCAGCCCGACAGCAACACATTCACTTATTCAACAAAACTTAATTGACGGCTATTGGCTATTTGTAAATCCAATTATTCTTGGACGGGGCATTCCATTGTTTACAGACATCAAAGACAAAATAAAATTAAATCTATTAACTACCCGGCAATTTACTTCCGGGGTAACTGAACTGAATTATACAGTGGACAGGCAATAACAAGGAACCGAATTGTGCGACAACTCCGGTTGTCTACCAGGACTATCAATACTTGTCGTATTCAGCCTCTAAGTTTGTCGCATTTACACCACAATATAACGGTGTTTGTTAGCGAGATTTGTATTGCAACAAAAGCAATTAAAAATTATGGCACTTATCAATCCTCACATTAACTTCAACGGAAATGCCGAAGAAGCATTCAATTTTTACAGATCTGTATTTGGCGGAGAGTTCGCAAAGATTATACGTTTCAAAGATATATCAAGCGATGCGTATCAAGCAACAGAAAAGGATGCAAATAAGATAATGCACATTGCTTTGCCAATAGGCAAAAACATTTTAATGGCCAACGACGTTCCGGAATTTATGGGAAAAGTAAATGAAAATGAAAACAGGTCTAAGATATCTGTTAGTGCAGAAAGTCGCGAAGAAGCCGATAAATTATTTAACGGGCTATCGGCTGGCGGAAATATTGAAGTGCCTATTAGCGACAGTCCCTGGGGTTCATATTTTGGAATGTTTAGAGACAAATTTGGTATTGAATGGATGGTAGATTTTAACCCAAAAGCAATTTTATGAATCCAAAAAAAATATGGTCAAATTTAGCCGTAAGTGATCTGGACCGGACAACTAAATTTTATACTGAATTAGGATTTAGATCTAATGGTAGCTCTAAAGAACTGACAAGTTTTTTTGTTGGCGATGACGATTTTGTAATACACTTTTTTTTAAAGGACATAATCGAAACCAACATGAAAGTAAAATTTGCGGACACTAAAAACGCAATCGAAGTTATGTTCACTCTCTCTGCTGAAAGCAAAGACCAGGTGGACAAATGGGCGAAAGAAGTTGAGAAAGCAGGCGGAAAAATTATTTCTAAGCCTGAAGAATTTGGAGAAGGATATTACGGTTTTGTTTTTGCAGACCCTGACGGGCATACGTTTAATGTATTTTATATGTAAGGTGTTTAATATGTAATAAAAAAAACGGATAGAGAAGCACCTACTCCCAAGGTTCTTGTCTCCCGAAATCACATAAAAACGTTACCGGTTCGTGAGACACCTACCGAGGTATTAGCACTTTAACACTATTTCAACTACAAATGCTGTAGTTAATTTCATTAATTATCTTCTTTAGTGTTAAAGACAAGGTTTAACTGATTTGTGGACACATTATTGGCTATAGAGGTATAAACCTGCAATATGAACCACTTAATCGTAAATTTTGTCTTCGGCTTTCTTTCAATAATTTTTCTCTTTTTTGTAACGATAGTTATTAAAAACGCAATCAAAATTGCACGATTTAACAAACTGTCCATAAAACTGTTGAAAGAAGAAAACCAGGTAAAGCTATCTTATCTCAAAACAGAAATTAAAGACAAATTAATACCCCTGATTCCTACATTACCTGTTTTTAAATCTATATCCCTAAATGAAAAACCCCTTCCGCTTTTAATCCAATAAACGCCATCAATTAATAAAGGTATTTGAAGTAATTTGTTCTTATAATTTCAGCAACCTTTTGTTTCTTTTAACTTTTATTCTATTTCTAAAATCATTATTAATATTGTTTAGCAAGGAATTTGCTTTATCAGGTATGATCCTCTTTTTACAAAATCATATTTAAAAAGAATTATTCAATGAAAAACATTATTGTATTTGTTTTCGCCATGGTTGTATGTGGCGGCACATCAGCCCAATTGAAAACAACACCCGTATGCCCTGAAATTAAAATTGATATTCTTGATGGAATTATAAATGGTAATCTTCTTCCAACTTCCACGGTTGGCCAGATCAAACTTAATTTACCATGCTCCAGTAGTTTTGAAGAAGAAGGCACATCGGCTAAATGCGGCGCTGGTGTATTTTATAAAGACAAGGATGTATATTTTTATACTACACGTGATTACATAGAAATAGGTCCTGCTTTTAAAGGGAAGTTGAGCATACCCCTAATGGGAGCGCCGCGGAATGGTTTATTTAAATGGCTGGGACAGCCGCAAATAAAAGACGTGAACTGGGATGCTTTTAAAACTAATTACGGTGTATTGATCTTATATTATAATAAAGCGGGTAAGATAAATAAGATTCAGTTCAGTACCCGGTCGGCAAGTACCATCGAGCTATGCGAATAATTTATGTGCCAGCTACGGATTCATTTTATTAAAATATTCAGTTATAGTTTCATTATTTTCTTTTGCTCTTGCTTCGCTTGTTCCAAAAGTAAGTTCGGTTTTACCTTCTTTCATTTGCTCAAATACAGATTCAACAAAATCGCTTACAGAAGGCTGCCCGTCGTGTATGCCCTTTCCACCGAGGTCGGTGTTTAAAGCTGGTGGTATCATTTCAATTACTTCAATGTTTGTTGATTTCAACATGTGCCGTAAAGAAAGTGTAAACGAACGCATAAATGCTTTTGTAGCACAGTAAACAGCAACTTTTGAGAGCGGGATAAATGCCAGTCCAGAGGTAACATTAATAATAGTGTCTAACGATTTTAAATTGGTAAACAGCGTTGTTAAATGAAGGGGCGCTAAAACATTCGTTGTAATTTCTTCATTTGCCTTTTTGTAAAAGTCGTTATCTGTAACACTCATCCAGTTTTGAATGCCCGCATTATTTATAAGTACATTCAGGTCGCTGTGGTTTTCTGTAATCCAATTATAAAGTTCAATACGATCTGCCTCAATTGACAGATCGCATACTTTAGTAATCACAGAAGGAAATTTGTCTGCAACTTCTTTTAGAGTTGCTTCACGTCTTCCGCAAATAATAACCGTATTGTTTTCCCGGATAAATCTTTCGGTAAGCCCCAGGCCTATACCACTTCCGCCACCTGTAATTAAAATTTTGTTGTTGGCTAATTTCATATTGTAAACTTTTTAGAATGGATATACAAAGGTGGGAATAATTATAAGTCAGTAGCCTGCAACTACCAACTTATAATTATGAACATAGCTATGATCTACATTTCAAGCAGCCTGTACATTTCATCAAGCTTTGGCGAAAGTATAATCTCTGTCCTCCTGTTTCTTGCTCTTCCCTCAGGAGTTGTATTAGTATCAAGAGGGTCAAAATAACTATGTCCTGATGCTATTACTCTTTTGGGATCTACTCTATAAGTGTTAACCAATATGCGAACAATTGCATCGGCACGGGCAGTACTCAGGTCCCAGTTGTCCTGGTAGCGGCCCCGTATCGGGATGCTATCAGTATGCCCTTCAATATTTACTGCAACATCATTATTTATATTAAGTACAGCGGCAAGCCTTGATAATGCATCAACACCTTTAGGATTAACTACGGCACTACCGGAGGGGAATAATAAATTCTCCGAGAGGCTGACATATACTTTACCATTTTTCTGTATAATAGAAAGGTCGTTTGAATTAAATCCTTTCAATGCTTCCAGCATTTTATTTTTAAGGTTCTCCGATTGTTCCCTCTGTTGTTGCAGGATAGCCTGCAGCTGTTGCAGTCTTTGTTGCTGGGTGTATAATTGGCGCTGGCTTTCGCTTAACTGGCTTTGCTGCTCGGCCGATAGCTGGCCAAGCCGTGTGTTTTGATTACTAAGTGTTGATATCCTATTATTAAGATCATTGATATTATTTTTTAGTGCGGCAATATTATTTTCCAGCGATGTGATATTATTTTGCAGAGCGCTGTTCCTGGATGCCAGCATGGTATTGTCCTGCTGTAATGCAGCGACGCTTGCCTGTGATTGCCGGTATAATTTATTAGAAACACAACCGGTAAATAATATGATAACGGATATTATTACAGATAACTTTTTCATGATTAGTATTTTAATACATATTCCCCATTCAAAATTGTGCCTGAAGTTTATTTATACTAATACAATTACAGGATGTGGATAATTAACATGCTGAATAGTTTGCCTGAGGTATTACCCGAACCGATTCCCAAACTATTCTTCGTTTGCAAAGAGGACTTATAAAACAATCAGCAAACATTAGTTATCTAATCATAAAATATAGTGTCACACCCTGCAATTAAAAAAAATCCCATTGCAACAACAATGGGATAACAGGTGTTTTATAAATAAATTTTTATCTTCTTCTTATTTTAAAATTACAGGTTACAGGATGAAGTGAATTATCTGACAATTTTTTTAGCTGCACACTAAAATTTCCAATAATAAACTGGCCGGAAGCGCCATACTGCGTAATATTTATAACGGGCGAAGGTGTTGTTATAACAGTAGAATCTACCTGGCCAACACTCACAAACTTTAAAGGATAAGTTCCGGGTGTTGCTGTGGGAGCACTAAATGAAAATGTTATCCGGTTGGTTGAATTTGTTGGGCTGTATCCCCCAATATAACCATCATTACTATTGGGTGGGGTAGTAGTGCCCGATGCAGTTGTATAAATTGAATCAGGTGGTGCAATGATATTATACGCTGTTGCATCCACGGTATAATCTATGGTTTGTAAAGATGATGTTCCGCAAGCCTGGAAGGCAGGAATAACAACAGCCTGCGAACTTATCGTAATAGTTTGCGGAGTACTTTGCTGGTTGGCAACATTATCCACTCCGATTATGATGAGTGTTGCATTCGGACTGCAATTGGTTATCGTGGCGCTATAATTTCCATTATTTACGGCAACCTTATAATACCTGCTGGAAAGATATATTTCAACAAAACCCTTTGTAACAGGGGCATTGCTGCAATCGGTAACACTTCCGCTCACAGTAATTAAGGATGTGGTTGAAGTGGTAACGGTAATAGTTCCAAGATTTGCATTGGCAGAAAAAGGACCTGTATTTTGTGAATATATCACAGTACCGCATTGATCTAAAACTTCTAACACCAGGTCTTCATTGGCAGGGATGCTTCCGGAAACATAACCGGAGGAATCAGTTATCCCATACCCGAAAGAATTATTTACAACTCTTTTTATTCTTACCTGTGCATTTATAAGAGGGCTGTTATTCCCATTTACGATCTTTGCATAAAAAGTTACAAGCGGGAATTTTGCATCGCAATTCCAGAAAGAAAAATGACTTACTTCTGCAATGTATGTATTACCGGTTTTTGTTGCTGTTCCATCTTCTTTCCACCTGCCTGCAGTTTCATCAAAGTGCCAAAGAGCAATGGTAGCAGGTGCTAATGATATAATAGAAGCTGGTATAATAAAATTAACGGTTGCTTTTTTGCCGGGGGCAATCTGTAATAACTCTCCGCTGCTCCCGGTAAGTTCTGCCGCAACCATTCCAAATGTTTGCAAACCTGTTTCACTACCTATTGTTGTAATACCACGCAGATCGCCGGGCATCTGGTCAGTTAATGATCTTGAAGTTGGATCTATCCATGCCACAGCCACTTTTACTGTGCCTGTGTAAGCAGCATTGGTAGAAGTATTCACAACACTGCCTGCGGGCAGGCTGATGCTGATGCCTGAAGATAATGTAACCGAACCACCGGCTGCCGCATCAATTGTTCCGGCATTGGTTTTTGGGATCAATTGAATGCGGATATGATTCACCCTGCCTGTATTGGTTATAAAACTCCTGCTGCCGGTGAAATAACCGGGCATAGTAACTTTTACATAGCCATTATTTTTTGAAAGCTGGATATCTGAAAAACGAAAATATCCTTTTACATCAGTTGTAGTAAAGGCAGAACCACTTGTTACTACAGCCCCGTTTACAGGTTGCCCTATCTCGTTGGTAACATAACCCTGAACGGATGCTGTGGTCTGTGCCTGGTCATCAACAGGAATTATTAATGTAGTGCCATCACCGGCCAATTCTTTTTGACAGGAGATATAGGCAAGCATAATAAAGGTTGCCAACAATAACACAGGAAGTTTTTTGTATAAGTGCATATAGATGTTTTTAAAACAGGATGATGCTATTGCTGTGTATTTTGCTGCCTGTAATAAAATTGTTTAGGCCCGGTGGGTGTTCCCACTTCCATCACCCATAGCTACCTATTCCCTGGATTTCGTATTCCACGAATCATTCATGACTCATTCCTATAACATAGTAAAGAGGTTTGGGAGAGATGAAGTAAACCGCCTGGAAACAGAAGAGTTATTAAATGAATTATCAAACTAAAAAAAAATTATACATTCATACTAATTATAATTCTCTCTAAAATTTCTCCATGAAAAAATTAATAGTATTTCTTCTTGTTGTTTTCTCAATACAACTGCAGGCGCAGGTTATCACCTCTTCGCAAATTGACTCACTGGCAGAGCTTACATTAAAAACTTTTAATGTGCCGGGTATTGCAGTGGCAGTGGTGAAAGACGGAAAGGTTATTCATGCAAAGGGATATGGAGTAAGGTCGTTAAATACAATGCAAAAGGTAGATGAGAATACTTTATTCGGGATAGCCTCTAACTCTAAAGCCTTTACGGTTGCGGCTTTGGGTATACTGGTTGATGAGGGCAAATTAAAATGGGATGATAAGGTGATAGATTATATTCCCGAATTCAGGATGTACAATCCTTATGTTACGGAAGAATTTACCATCAGGGATTTGCTTACACATCGCAGTGGTCTTGGCCTGGGCGCAGGTGACCTTATGTTCTGGCCCGACTCAAGTGATTTCACCAAAAAAGATATGATCCATAACCTGCGTTACTTAAAACAAACTTCGTCATTCAGAACAAAATATGATTACGATAATAATTTATACATGGTAGCAGGCGAAGTGCTCTCCAGAGTTGCAGGCATGAGTTGGGAAGATTTTATACAGAAAAGAATTTTAGACCCTTTAAAAATGACAAG
>JAQBNL010000096.1 GCA_028288585.1 Chitinophagaceae bacterium
TATCTAACAAACGCTTGTGCGTACACAACTGGAACTGCTCACGTGCTTTTTTATTTACGTGGGGAGAACGCAATACGGTAAATATTTTTTTATGAGTAGGTAAAGGAATTGGTCCTGTTACTACTGCACCGGTGCTGCGTACGGTCTTAACGATCTTCTCTGCAGATTTATCTACCAGGTTGTGGTCGTAAGACTGAAGTTTGATCCTTATTCTTTGAGACATATTGAAAGAACTTTAAATTTTCCCATTTTTATTTGGGAGTGCAAAGGTAAGGGGATGAAACTAAATAGCAAAGAATAAGGGGAATCTTTTTCCATATTTGTCTTAAAAAAACCAAAAAGTGCTATAAAAATTTAATGGCATAGAATTTTCAGCAGCAAAATTAAAATATACATATGGATACTATAGCAAAAAATACCGCAAATACAAGTGGAGGCAGTAATGGAAATATTCCCAGGAAATTTAATATCTCAGGTGGAGAGGACCTCCCTGATAATCCCCGGGATAAAGCCGAATTGGAGCCTGAGACTGGAATAATTGACCTGCCTGACATAAAGGATATACCAGGACAGGAATTTATACATCCTGCACCCATGGGGGAAATGGCTGATGAAACAATAGCTTCTGACGATGAAGAAGGTGTAGGCATTTTTGAAGATGAAGAAGATATAGAGGCAAACACGGATAATAATGCCAATGTTAGCAGGCAGGAAAAGAATGACCTGCAACAGGCAGACGAAAATATGCCTACAAAAGATGACCGAACCATAGTTGATGCAACAATGGATAATGAAGATGAAGATGGAGAACCTTTAAATGAAGAAGGCTTTGGTACTGATGTAAGCGGAAGTGACCTGGATATTTCCGGAGCAGATGCAGATAATGCAAACGAAGAAATTGGAGAAGAGGATGAAGAAAATAATGTGTACAGTGCAAGTGATGAGAACAATGATAATGTATCCGGAAATTCTTAATTAATTAAAATTCTATTTATGCCAAAGGATAATAATATTACCAATAGCCAGGAGCAAAATGCTGCTACCAATCAACAGGCTGAAAATCAAACCCAGAATATGCCGGGGGATAATACTGTAAAAAATCCTGATGAATGGACTACAGGCAATGAGCCAATGACAGGAGCTCAAAAATCTTATTTAAAAACGTTATCAGATGAAGCCGGGGAGGAATTAAATGAGAATCTTACTAAAGCAGAAGCCTCTAAAAGTATTGAGGAGTTACAGCATAAAACAGGCAGAGGTTTAAACAAAGGTGTTCCTAACCAGGCTAATACTGGTGAACCTGAGTAGCGCTGACATTTTATATTTTATTACTGTCTTCTTTTCTTAAAAGCTGAATTTTTTTCAGCTTTTTTATTGAAAAAATCTCGTGGCATTTTCTTTGATTTTTAAGATGCGAAAACAAAATTTATTAACCTTAAAATTTATAATTATGTCAATCGTAAAAAGAAGTAATGGCAGTATTTCTAATTACAATATGCCATCTATTTTAGATGATTTTTTTAATAAAGATGTTTTTAACTGGGGTACCAACTTTGCGAATACAGGCAACAGCATGCCTGCAGTAAATATTAAGGAAACTCCTGAAAATTTCCTTGTTGAAATGGCTGCACCCGGTATGGAAAAGAAAGATTTTAAAATAGAACTTGACGGGCACACGCTTACTATCAGTTCGGAAAAGCAGGACCAGCATGAAGAAAATGAAGGTGAATCTTATAACAGAAAGGAGTTCAGCTACCAGTCATTTTACAGAACATTCCATTTGCCAAAAGATGTGGTAGATGCTGATAAGATAAAAGCAAAATATGAAAATGGATTATTGCAGTTAGAAATTCCCAAAAGAGAAGAGGCAAAACAAAAGCCTGCCAGGTTAATCGATATTTTATAAGAAATATCAACTAAATAATAAAGGCTCTCAATTGAGAGCCTTTATTATTAACCAGCCATATAAATTATTTATTTATCTTTTGTTTTAACCTTAGTCTTATCATCTTTTGCTTTCATTTTCATTTTACCACTATTATCAGTACTCATTTTTACAGTATCTGTACTGGGGGTTGTATAATCAGATGAGAGCCTGGTTTCGTCAACAGTATAATCACCATTATTATTTATAAGTGCATTGTTTAATACTCTTCCCCAGTAATCAAATGTGTCTTTTGTTGCAGGATCGTAATAATAATAAGTAGGTTCTTGATTTGTTGAAACGTCTACATAATAATGCAATACTGTATCCATCCGCAACTTAACCGGTTTGTGAGTAACTACATTATAAAATGTTCTACGCTCAAAATTGGCGATAGGATGAACTGTTTTTGTAGTGGTAGTAGTGGTGGTGGTAGTCTGGATAGTTGTGTCTCCGGGATTTGTTGCCGTAGTATCCGTAGTTGTTGCTGTAGTGGTTCCATTATCATTACAGGCAGCAAAACCGAAAATTGCAGCTGCACCTAATAAAAAAAATTGCTTTTTCATGATTAAATTTTTAGTTCAATCACCCTATTCAATAATTATACCACTGTAACAAAATTAATCTGGTGAGATTAAGGCGATTTGCTTTGAATCTATAACGGCTTCTGAACTATGAGTGAAATAACAGCAATGTATACCTGTAGATTTAATTTTTTCCACAATTTCAGTTACCCTGCCATGATGTGATTTTACTACGTGTCTTAAATAAATTGCATGAACATTTTGCGGAAAATGTTCCACTACTGCCGAATAAATATTCGGGTCTTCCTGGGAATCATCACCCAATAAAATAAATTTCTGTGTTGGGTAAGCTTCAATAATCCTGCTTATCCGCATAAATTTTGTCTTGTGATTGTTTTGCCCTGTTTTAAAAACCTGTCTGAATGTTTTTAACTGGTTAAGCAAATAAATACCCTTGGGAAGCTTATTATTTTTTGCAAACTCAAAAATATAATCATACAAATTCCATTCGCTGCTGGATACATAAAAGAAGAGGTTAAATGTATCTCTTGAAGCACCTGTGCTGGCTAATAGCTGGTAGTGATTTACAACGCCTTCAAATGGTTTGCGGCTTCGTGCATTCTTTGTAAACAGAACATAAAGCCGCTTTCGCAGGTTTGAAGAATGGGAAATCAGGAATGTATCATCAATATCAGAAATAAATGCGTACTGGTATTTATAAGGAACAAAAAATTCCCCCGCTGTCTCAACCGGCTTTATATCCGAACCCCCGTGTTTAAGATGAACCTTCACAGAATGCCAGCCCGGAGAGAGTGAGATTGCCGGGCTCCATTCAAATTTAAAAAATCCATCATCTTCAGTTTTAGTTTCATAGATAGTTTCGTCCCATTGTAATTGCAGGCTAACACTTACATAAGGCTTTACCATAAATAAGCGCAATAATCCATAGGAATTATTTAAAATGTTTTTCCTGTAATTCTTTCTTGCCAGCGGGCTTAGTCTTAATACATGGCCAAATACAATTATAGTTTTATCATTTCCATAGCCGTTATATAATTTAATAACAGGCTCATTGGTAAGATGAAACCAGAAAAGAATCTTCTTCTTTAAACGCTCAAACAGAGAAATTTTTTTTTCTTTATGGTTAATCATTTAATATTAGCATTGCTTACATGTATTAAAAATCACTAATGGCCATACCTTCTAAATTAAAGATATTATTTGTTATCAATCCCGTATCAGGAACCAAAGCAAAGATTGCCTGGGAACCTGCCATCCGTAATTATTTTGTAAACCTCCAGCACAGCTTTGATTTTTTTTTATTGGACGGCAAAGATGATGCTACATCTTTAAAATACTGGATTGAAAAATTACAACCTGAAAGAGTGATAGCGGTTGGCGGCGATGGAACGATATCCCTGGTGGCTGAACAATTACTGGGTAAAAACATTGTTATGGGAATTTTGCCGGCCGGTTCAGCAAATGGGATGGCAAAGGAATTAGATATACCAATTGATGTGAACGAAGCTTTAGATATTATTTTAAACGGCGTTATAAAACCGTGTGATGCTATAAGAATTAATGATAAGGAAATCTGTTTGCATTTAAGCGACCTTGGATTTAATGCACAACTGATTAAATATTTTGACCAGGGAAACCTGAGAGGGAAACTTGGTTATTTCTTAAAGGTGTTTAAAGTGCTTTGGCGAAAACGTTTAATGAATGTTACTATACAAACCAATAAAGAGGAAATTAAACGCCGGGCTTTTATGGTAGTGATAGCCAATGCAAGCAAATATGGTACAGGTGCTTTAATTAATCCGGAAGGGGATCTCGATGACGGGCTTTTTGAAATTGTTGTAGTACGCCGGATAAACTTTATATCTGTACTAAAAATGTTTTTGCAATTTAAAAGATTCAATCCTAAAAAAGTTGAGCTGTTCCGGGCCGAATCTGCTGTTTTTACAACCACAAAAAAAACGCACTTCCAGGTAGATGGTGAATATCTTGGAAGAGTAAGTAATGTAAAAGCGGAGATATTAAAATCACAGCTTAAACTAATTCTTCCGTCCAAATAGTAACAATTCATTTAGAATAAAATCCGAGATTGGCTTGATTTTCTTTGTATATTCTTATTCAAATCAAGATTTTAAAATATGTTCTTAAAGAAATTATCATTCCTGGTTATTTTTATTTCCATTTTATTTTCTTTTAACCTGCAGGCGCAAAATATCCAGTATCCATATCCCATAAAATATGTAGATATAAATATTGACGGGCAGGATGCAAAAATGGCTTATATGGATATTAAGCCTGCAACTCCCAACGGCCAGGCTGTAATATTGTTTCATGGTAAAAACTTCACAGGTTATTATTGGAAAGATGTAATTGGTTTTTTATCTAACGCAGGCTACAGGGTTATTGTACCCGACCAGTTGGGATGGGGCATGTCAACAAAACCCAATGCAAAATATACTTTTGAAATGCTGGCGCACAACAATAAACTTTTACTTGATTCATTACAGGTAGATAAAGTAAATGTAATAGGCCATTCAATGGGTGGGATGCTGGCTACAAGATTTGCATTAATGTATCCTGAAAAAACAGCTAAGTTAATTTTGGAAGATCCGCTGGGCCTGGAAGATTACAAAAAATTTATTCCCTATAACACGATGGAGCAGCAGTATAAAAAAGAATTATCTGCAACATACGCTTCTTACAAAAAATACCAGCAAAGCTATTATCCTGTGTGGAAGCCGGAATATGAGCAATATGTAATTGCCCAGGCAGAACCTTTAAAACAAAAAGATTTCTCGACCGTAGCATGGATAAATGCATTGACTTACCAGATGATATACGAACAGCCTGTAGTATACGATTTTGCAAAATTGAATGTGCCTACTTTATTACTGGTAGGCCAACTGGACAGAACTGTGGTGGGTAAAGACATGCTGCCTGCTAAAAAACAAAAGCTATATGGAAACTATCCTGTGCTTGCCGCTAAAGCAGGCAGCAAAATAAAAAATTCTAAAGTTGTCGTCCTGCCGGGGATTGGTCATATTCCGCATATACAGAATATTGATCTTTTCCGCAAAGCAGTACTAAGCTTTCTTCTGTGATAATCTGTGGCAAAATTTTCAAACTGAGACACTACCCTTTCTTAAGCAATGATGCAGTTTTGAAAAATAAAGGCTATCTTCGCTTTTCAATTTTAATTAAATAATACAAAATGGACAGTAAAAACACAGGAACCGTTAAGTTTTTCAATTCAGAAAAAGGATTCGGTTTTATTAAACACGATGATTCTAACAAAGAAACATTCGTACATGCAAGCGGATTGATTGACGAGATCAAAGAAAACGACAAAGTTGAATTTGATCTTCAAAATGGGCAAAAGGGCATGAATGCCGTAAATGTGAAATTAATAGGATAAGATCCATATTTTACAAATTTATAAGGGCTTCGTTTCGAGGCCCTTATTTTTTTTATCAACCTTCTCTTTTAAATCCCGGGATTAGTTTAGGAACCTTTTTTGAGTATGCTTCATATTCTTCTCCATATTCTAAAAACAATTTTTGTTCCTCTAGCTTAATGCCGATAAGCACATATACTGTTATTACCACGGCTGCAATTAAATTGCTCAATAAAGGAAATAGTACAAACAATCCCCAAACAAATAATAATGTTCCAAAATATAAAGGATGACGAACATATTTATGTAACCCGCTTTGTTGAAGTGCAGGAGAAACTGTTACCTGATCTTTTTGCAATGCCTGTATACCGCTCAAGTCATAAAAATATTTATTTATACAAATTATCATAATAATTAAACCCGGTACCAGTAAAATTATTGATATACAATACCTGATTATACCTGAAGAATACAGCCAAATGCTTTGCAGTGAAAACTGGTACCACAACAATATAACAAGGGTTATTAATGCAAAAAACGAATAACAAAGCCTGTAATACCGAAACCATCTGCCGGCAACTTTTTGAATACTTTGTTTTATAACAGCATCAGCAAAAAAACTATGCAGTACACTATACAATATCCATAAGGCAAGTAGCAGCCAATGTTGTGTATTCAATTAGTAAATTTATTACAAGGTAAAATTATCAACCCGGCTTCACAAAATATATCGTATTCCCACTGCTGTTAAATGTTTATTAAACGAGGCATAGGTCACATTCGCCATGGTATATTTGCCATCAATAATTAAAAACTTATGAAAGGAATTGCTCTTATATTATTTTCTTTATTATTTATTTCAATCGCTTTTGCCCAAAATGAAGGGAGGATTAATTTAACCAAAGGACAAAAATTTTCAGTTGATAATAAAGTAACGGCCGTTACCACACAAACATTAATGGGCCAGTCGATGGAATCAAATGCAGAACTTACTGCAAAATATTCCATCGAAGTAAAAGCTATAAAGGGCTATAATTATAACCTCACCAACACTTTTGCTAAACTGAAAGCAAAGGTGTCTGCCATGGGCAATGATGTAAATTTTGATTCCGATAAAAAAGAAGATATGGCCGGAGAATATGCCGCTTCTTTAAAAGATATAATCAATGTGCCCAAAGAAGTGGTGATAGACAAGTCAGGTAAAATATTAAATTCAAAAAAAGAAGAAACCACAACTACCGGTGTTCAGCCGGATATTATGAAAATGATGATGGAGCAGCTTTTAGGGAATCCTGAAGAAACGGGCTATGGGGCTAATCTTGCATTTGTTTCAACCCCATCAAAAATTTCTGCCGGCTACAACTGGACAGATTCTTCCAGCAAAGACGGGATAGAAAATATAACCACCTATACAGTTAAAGAAATAAAGGGTAATAATGCATTAATAATTATTACAGGCATTTTAAATACAGATGTAAAGTCGCAAATGCAGGGAATGAATATTGTAAATAAATCAAAGGGAAATTTAAAGGGTGAGGAAATATTAGACATAACTACGGGTATAATAAAGGAAAAAAATACTACGCTGGAATCTTCAGGCACTGTTTCAATTGAAGCACAGGGATTGGAAATTCCAATGACAACAAAAGTTATGTTTTCCAGTTCTGTTAAACCTGCATAAAAAATTGCAGTGAAGATTTAAAACACAATCTTCTCTTTAGGTTAAAGAATGTATATCATTTTTTTTATGCAGAAGACGGTATAACAAAGCAATCAACACGCAAACACCTGCAACGCCAAACCATAAAATATCATAACCATAATTTTCTGCGATCAATCCTCCAATAAACGGCCCGATAGCCTGCGCAGAAGCCCATGCCACAGTAAATAAAGCTGCATACTGCCCACGGTTATGCGGCAATGTTCTGGATATAAAATACGAATTCATAAATGGCATTGAAAGAATTTCGCCAAATGTAAACAGCAGCATAATTATTATTGCCAATGCCTCTTTATTACTTACAGGAGCATTCAGCATCAGGTAAGCAATGCCAACTAATACCACTCCCAAAGAAATAAAATGCAGCAGTGGCCGCCTGCCTTCCAGTTTAAAAATAGTTATCATTTCAAAAAGAGAAATTATCAATCCGTTCAACGTCATTACCATTCCTATAAAAAAAATAGTAAGGTGAAACTGTTCTTTATAAAAAACAGGAATGGTGGTGAACAACTGAAAAAAACACATAGCAAATAAAAAGAGCAGGAAAATAAATATCATGTAATTACTATCCTGGTAAGCTGTTTTGCCTGCAATTTTTTCTTTTTTTATTTTTACTTCAGTGGCAACATTTCGCGATGGAGCTAAAACAAAGTATAATAAAACGGCGCCGGATAAGTTTGTTAATCCATCTACCCAAAACAATAGCTCATAATTATAAGATGCAATAAGCCCACCCAATCCGCCACCTACTGCCCAGCCTAAATTTATGGCAAGCCGGTTTAATGAATACGAACGGGTGCGGTTCTCTTCTTTACTGTAATGCGCTACAGCTACCGAATTAGCCGGACGGAATGCTTCATTAATAAACGCCAGCAAAAAAGTACAAATACAAATGGAAACATAAGTACGCATCTGCCCCAATACAATAAACATAATTCCCCCGCCAACTAATGTAGTTATCTGTATATAATAGGAACCCAATCTATCCGTAAGCCTGCCTCCTATCAATGCCCCGATAACAGCACCTGAGCCAAACAAACTCATTACAAAACCGGCTTTACTTATGCTTACACCAATATGCTGTGTCATGTAGATCGTCATGAAAGGCACCACCATAGTACCACTACGGTTGATGAGCATTACAAGGGCAAGCCACCATGTGCTGCGTGAAAGTCCGCCATAAGCATTTCTATAAAGAGAAACAGTTTGAGTTAACATTTGCACACAAAGATAATTTCTTAAGGAAGTACTTTAGGATTGGCTGCTTTTTATTGAAAGGCAGGCATCATCATAGGAGCTAAAAGTTGGGCCCATCGATAATATTCTTTACCTGATGGATGTAAACCATCTCCACCAATAAATTCCGGATCATTCTCCCTGGAAATAGCAGTTATATTAAGATAATTTACACCAAGTTGGAGGGATATTATTTTATTGGCTGCATTAAACTGATCTATTTCGGCAGCTATTTTTGCTTTATCTAAACCATTGGCAAAAGGCATAACACTATAATCCGGGATGGATAAAACAAAAACATGTGTGGGTCTGTTATTCGCATATTGTATTGCACGGTCCAGCAGCAAAGTGAATTCAGTTTTATACTCCTCAATGCTTCTTCCCTGGTATTGATTATTTACGCCTATCAATAAGGAAACCACATCATAATTGGTTGGAAGGTTAGTTGACAACAATGCATCTAAAAGATTTTTGGTTGTCCAACCTGTAGTTGCTATTATTTTAGGGTCATCTATCTTGATATGCAGGCCCCGTAATAAAAACACTGTTTGATTTGGAAACCTGTCTACAGAAGATACTGACTGTCCTATAGTATATGAATCACCCAAAGCCAGATATGTTTTTGCCAGGGGTTCATTTTGGATTATACTCATACTTTTTTTACCGCATGAAATTAATGCAGGTAAAAGTATTGCAAATAGTATTGCAGCAACTATTGAGCGTATTATAGATAGTATCTTTTTCACATTTTATACTATAACATATACGAAAAAGAATACCGGAAGGTTGAACCTATTTATAGAGTATTTCGTAATATTCATTTGCCATCCGGTCGCTGGCAAACTGGAACTGCACATCTCTCATTCCATTTTTTACAACCTGCCTCCATGTATCATAGTTATCGTAATACAAAGGCAGTATTTCATTTTCCAGTATCTCGTATATTTTCTTAAGATCATATTCATCCAACTCCTGAACCTGCATATTCATATAATCGGCAGGCGGTACAACAAAGCCATTATTGCCATGATTAATAAATTCAGGAATCCACCCGTCGTTGGTACTAAAGTTTACTGCGCCGTTCATAGCTGCCGTCATGCCGCTTGTTCCGCTGGCTTCTCTTGGCACACGGGGATTATTAAGCCATATATCAGAAGCCTGCTTTAGCCTTTTACTTAAGGTAAGTTCATAGCCGGTACACACTGCAACATTTTTATATTGCTTGCTAAGATGAACCAGTTGGTTAAAATCAGAAATCGCCGGGTAGTCCAGCGGATAAGGTTTTCCTGCCCATATTATCTGCACAGGATATTTTGTATTATTCAAAAGCGCTTCAAAGCGTTTGTGATCTCTTGTTATCAGTTCTGCTCTTTTATATCCTGCAAACCTTCTTGCCCAAACAATGGTTAATATATTAGGATCCATCACCTTTCCTGTTTGATCTGCAACTATTTCAAAAGCTCTTTTTTTCAAATATTTTTTCCTGTCATCAAACGCTGCATCATTACCTTCAGCACTTGCCTTGTACAATTGTTTATCTGCCCAGTATCTCCAGTTCTGTGCATTGGTAATAGCTTTTATTTCGCAAACGCCGGGATACCTGCTCCACATTGCTCTGCTCACTTCTCCATGCAGTTGAGAAACTCCGTTTGCAAGGTGGGCAAAACGCAATGCTGCTAATGAGTGATTAAACTGATCATCAGTTATACCTGATAATTTTCTTACTTCATCCAGCGGCATACCACAGAAATAACTCATCTTCTCACATAAATAAATATCATGTTTTTCATTCCCTGCTTCCTCAGGGGTATGTGTTGTAAATACCAATCTCTTTTTTACATCCTCAAGATTGCCAAATTTATGGTAGAGATAAAATGCTGCACTTACACCATGCGCCTCGTTAAGATGATATAGATCAGGATTATAATTTAATTCATCAACAAGCTTTGCCCCGCCTACTCCAAGTAAAATAAACTGTGCAACTTTAGTAGCAACATTGCCATCATACAATCGGTGGCAAATTGTTTGAGAAACATAATCGTTTTCAGGAAGATCAGTGCTTAACAAAAACAGCGGAGCACTTTTAAATGTTTCAGGATTAAGATAAAATGCTTTTACCCAAACATCATGATCGTGAATTTTAATAGCGAATTTTATTCCTGTATCTTCTAAAAAATTATAGATCTTTTCGTTCCATTGCACCTGTAAGGTTTGGTCCGGATTGCGTGCCTGGTCATAATAACCATATTTCCATAAAATGCCGATGCCTACAAGATTCTGGCGTAATTCATAAGCACTGCGCAAATGCGAGCCCGATAAATATCCTAAACCGCCACTGTAAATCTTTAAGGGTTGGTGTATTCCGAATTCCATTGAGAAGTATGCGACCTTCTTTTTATAGCGTTCCTCTACCGGGTAAGGAACCTGAAAATTTTCAAAACTCATCCTTGTGGTTACTTTAATTAGAGTGCAATATAAAATGAAAAAAATAAACGTGTGTTTTATACACTTTATTTACTAAGAAAAATTTTTGTTGTTGACGGGCAATTGCTCATTATGCATCGGTGGTGGCGACGCTCCGTTCAACAGTAAACCTTTGTGCAGCCAATTTTAAAATATGGGCCGGCATGGATACCGACCAGTAACAATACTTGCTACGGCAGCTTGTTAATATTGTTCATAAATACTTTATAAATAACTCAGCCATTTATTCTGCGGATGATTTGCCTTGTACCTGCTATACCATCTACAGGGAAAATATAAAATGATAATTATACTTATCCATACAATATATACTGCCCATAAAGGATACCCTTTATTAAGATACGGATCGTTCCATATTCTGCCGGAAATAAAAAATAATAATATACCCATTACATGAATGAGGAATACATGAAGAATATAATAGAAAAAAGGAACCTTGCCGAATACAGTTATTTTTCTGCTTAACCAGTTAGACATGTTTTCTGCATAGGCAAGAAAGATTAAAGCTGGCCCAATCGTCATAAGCATATACAATAATGAAGGAGGATACTTTGTAGTATTAATAAAATCCAACACGCTAAAAATTGCAGACGACTGTTGCTGCCAAGGATGCATATCTCCGTATATATTTATACATCTTATCACTATAAAAAGTAAGATCATGGTAGAACCGGAGATCAATAAAAATTTTTTTCGATAAGCAACGCCGGTTTGTTTTACATATAATTTTCCTAAACAATATCCCACAATCATTAACCCCAGCCAGGGAAGAAAAGGATAAAGAACAAATATTGCTAAATGAGGGCTGACTTTATAAAAATGAGAAACATGAATAATTGACCAGCCGAAAGATTCAGCAAAAGGCTGCTCAATTTTAATTCCATCTAATAAATTATGTCCAAAAAAAATCAGCAACCCAACTGCTAATAAAATCCTGTAAGGCAGAAATTGCAAAACGGATAAAAAAACCATTGAAAGCCCTATAGCCCATATTACCTGCAGCATTATAAACGAACCAAAATCAAAATCCCATAAAGGACCAATAATAAATATTTCTGCCGCCATAAGCCATAGACCACGGGTAAAAAGAAAAAAGGCCACCTGCTTTTTAGATGTTCTTTTTTGAGAGTATAAAAAAATTGAAGTGCCTGACAGAAAAACAAATACAGGTGCACAGAAATGTGTTACCCACCGGGTAATAAATAAAGCAGGCCAGGTTGTTGAAAAATCCAGCGGGTCATGCCCCACGTGTACATCATAATGAAAAAAATCCCTTACATGGTCTAATGCCATAATTATCATCACTAATCCACGTAACAGGTCTATTGATTCAATCCGGTAATTCTTTTGAAGTTGTTTGGCAGTTATTGTTTGCATAATAAAAGATTGCAGGAGTAATGATACAACAACATAAAAAATATTATTTGCATAACCAAATTCGGCCACTCAATTGGAAGACTACCATACACACTTTGCCAGCTATGGGGTACAAATATTTTTTTATCTGGTTTAAAATTTTTAGGTTTGTCTAAATTTATTTTTAGAAGATATGAATTTATCAACCAGCGAAGAGAATTATATAAAAAGTATTTACCACCTGCAGTTGGTAAGCAATATTGTAAATACTAATTCCCTTGCCAAAGAATTAAATACCAAGGCAGCTTCCGTTACCGATATGCTTAAAAAATTAAAAACAAAAAAGCTTATTCAATATGAGCGCTATTATGGCTTTAAACTAAATGATAAAGGAATTCAAACCGCCCTGATTATCATAAGGCGCCATCGCCTTTGGGAAGTTTTTTTAGTATCAAAGCTTGGCTTTGACTGGGATAAGGTACACATTATTGCAGAAGACCTGGAACATGTTAGCAGTATGGAATTAATAAAAAAATTAGATACCTATTTGGGCCGCCCTAAAATAGATCCTCACGGCGACCCTATCCCCGATGTAAATGGAAGGCTGCCTGTTATTAAGCAAATGAATTTATTTAAGCTGCCTTTAAAAAAAACAGGCGTTGTCAGTTCCGTTGGCAATCAATCCCCGCAAATGCTTGAAATGCTTAAACATTACGGAATTGGAATTGGCTCACAAATAAAAATTAATAAAGTATTTGATTTTGATAAATCAATAGAAATAAAATTACTAAAGCAACCTGCCTGCATTATCAGCGAACCGGTGGCAAAAAATATATTTGTTTATGATGAGTAACAGAGCAAATGATACATCATTAAGTGAAGTTCACGAAAGTATTGATACAAAAAGGCTCATTGGCTGGAGAAGGATATTCTCTTTTTTCGGACCTGCTTATTTGGTAAGCGTTGGTTATATGGATCCCGGCAATTGGGCAACCGACCTTGCGGGCGGAAGCAAATTCGGTTATTCATTGATATGGGTTTTATTGATGAGCAACCTTATGGCACTGTTGTTACAGGGTTTAGCGGCAAGATTAGGAATTGTTAGAGGAAGAGACCTTGCCCAGGCTAACAGGGAAGCATACCCGAAGCCGGTGAATATTATGCTTTGGATATTGGCAGAAATTGCCATAGCCGCATGTGACCTTGCCGAAGTTTTAGGAATGGCAATCGGTATTCAATTGCTTACGGGATTACCATTGGTATGGGGCGTATCAATAACAGTATTGGATACTTTTTTATTACTATATCTTCAAAGACTTGGCATGCGTAAAATGGAAGCGTTTATTATTACGCTTGTGGCAATAGTTGCAGTATGTTTTTTAATACAGATATTATTGGCTAAACCTTTAATTGGTGAAATGGCAACAGGATTGATACCAACATTTCCCAGCAAAGAAGCATTGTACATTGCCATCGGCATCATCGGCGCTACAGTAATGCCACACAATCTTTACCTGCATTCCGCATTGGTACAAACAAGAAAAATAAACAGGACAGATAAGGGAATAAAACAGGCATTAAAATATAGCAGGATAGATACTACCATAGCGCTTAACATTGCTTTTCTAGTTAATGCAGCCATTCTTATTGTTGCTGCTACTGTGTTTTTCAAAACAGGAAATTCACAGGTCGCTGAAATAAAAGAAGCCCACAGGTTACTTCCCGGGTTTCTCGGAAATCTTGCACCCATTCTTTTTGCAGTGGCTTTAATTGCTGCAGGACAAAGCTCAACGATTACGGGTACACTGGCTGGCCAGATAATCATGGAAGGTTATTTAAGATTACGCATTAACCCAATAATAAGACGGCTGATAACAAGGCTGCTTGCAATAATTCCTGCATTGCTGGTTATAATTATTTATGGCGAACATAAAGTAGATGCCTTGCTGGTACTAAGCCAGGTAATACTTAGCCTTCAATTGGGTTTTGCCATTATTCCTTTAATTCATTTTGTAAGTGATAAAAAAACAATGGGGATTTTTACCATTAAGCCATTTATAAAAATAGCAGCATGGATTATTGCATCTATACTTATTTTTTTAAATTGTAAAATGCTTATAAATGAAGTAGCCGGTATATTTGGTAATACACAAATTCTTCCTAAAATACTTGTTATTGCAGCGGGTTTATTATTTGCATCACTGCTGGTTTACATACTTGTTCATCCCTTCTTAAAAGGAAAGAAAAAACCTGCCTCTATACTAATGCATCCGGATGCTAAAAGTATTATCGACCTGCCCATTCCATCTTTTAGTAAAATTGCTGTTGCGCTTGACTTTACTGATAATGACAAAAAATTAATTGCTTATGCATTGGGCCAGGGTAAAGAAAATACCACCTATCTTTTTATTCATATTGTGGAAAGCGCTTCAGCAAAACTATTGGGGCAGGAAAGTGATGATTTTGAAACAAGAAAAGATAATGAGCGAATGGAATTTTATATTCAAAGCTTAAAAGAAAAGGGATTTGTTGCAGAAGGACTAATAGGTTTTAAAAACAGGGCTAAAGAAATTATAAAAATTGTAAAAGACAAAAATGCAGATATGCTTGTAATAGGCGCTCATGGCCATACGGGTTTAAAAGATCTTATTTACGGGCAAACGGTAAACACGGTGAGGCATGAATTACAAATACCTGTGCTGGTTGTGCACTTATAAATCCGTGGGTTATTGTATCTTTTTAATTTCTGCTGCAATTTTATCATTCCATTTTAACTGCACCTGCCGGTTAATGCTGTGTTGTGTTTCCCTGTCGTATTGATCTTGTAAAGCAATATTTTCAGCATACGATTTATCAAAAACTGAATCCAGCAGCTGGTTATAATTGTCTTTGGTAAATTTTGAATTTACTAATTCCTTAATGAAATTTTCTGCTCCCAGTCTTGTTATATCAAAATGAACCTGCTCATGTAACAGGTGATAATCTGAATTAATGCTTGATTTTTTCCAGGATTGACTTTTAGTAAAAAAAACATACACCCCAATATTCAGGTAAATTATTTTCCCCTCCATTTTTATATCTGCGTCAAATGCATAGCCCGATGCAGTTACAGCTCCACCGAAATGTTTTGTATCGGGTACTCCTTTAAAATCGCCCCACGTTAATCTTTTTTTTACATCATGATAAATAGTATCGTTTGCCGGCTTTGCAACTCTATCTTCCATAAATACATTAACCAATACTTTTTGAGAATAGCTGCTGCAACCAATAATAATAAAAGAAAGAAAGAGAGATAATTTTTTAATCATGCAAAAAACATTAGGAGCTGAATACAAAAATGCTAACAACATTTGAAATAAAAAGTTAAAGGATCACCTTCTTAAGATAATGTTTACATGATTAACAATACCATCAATAGATATTTTCTCCATGCATTTAAAATGGCCGAGCGGGCATTTATCATAACC
>JAQBNL010000019.1 GCA_028288585.1 Chitinophagaceae bacterium
ACGTTGTTGACGGCACTAATCAAACCGTTGGTCGTATGTGCGCTAAAATAGCGTCCGTTCTCCGTGGTAAGAACAAAGCCTATTACACGCCACACGTTGATTGCGGCGATTTTGTTATCGTAACAAACTGCGATAAAATTAAATTTACCGGCAACAAGCTGGATGATAAACTGTACATCAATTACAGCGGTTACCCTGGTGGCAAAAAAGAAGAGACCGCAAGGGAACTTCTGCGCCGCCGTCCGGATGCGATTATTGAAAGAGCCGTAAAAGGTATGCTTCCAAAAAATCGTCTTGGCCGTAAGATGTATAAAAAATTATTTGTGTATGCAGGCGATATTCATCCGCACACTGCACAGGCACCTAAAATATTAACTTTCTAATTCAACATAATGGAAAAACAAAAAAACGCAGTTGGTCGCCGTAAAGAAGCTGTAACACGGGTTTTCCTCACCAAGGGTGAAGGAAAGATCACTATTAATGAAAAGGATTATAAAACTTATTTCCCATTAGTTTATTTACAAAACCAGGTTGAAGCGCCTTTCAAAGCATTGGAAGCTACTGATAAATTTGATGTTGTTGTAAATGCTCAAGGCGGTGGCGTTAAAGGCCAGGCGGAAGCAGTAAAGCTTGGGATTTCCCGTGCTTTACTACAGGTTAACCCTGAGTTTCGTCCGGCACTTAAAGCAGCAGGTTTACTAAAACGTGACCCACGTGCTGTCGAACGTAAAAAGCCAGGTAAGAAAAAAGCAAGAAAGAGCTTCCAGTTCAGTAAGAGATAAGAGAAGCTGCAAGCTATTAGCTGCAAGCTTCAAGTATATAAATTATAAATTATTCAATCGTAATAAATGGAAAATAATACTTCTTTACAACAGCAACTTCTTGAAGCAGGTGTTCATTTCGGACATTTGAAAAAGAAGTGGAACCCTAAAATGTTGCCTTACATTTTTGCTGAGAAAAAAGGTATTCACATCATTGATCTCAACAAAACTGTTGAAGGTTTACAGGAAGCCGCTGCTGCATTGAAATCAATTGCAAAGAGTGGTAAAAAGATAATGTTCGTTGCCACTAAAAAGCAGGCAAAGGAAATTGTAACTGAGTGTGCACAGCGTGTAAACATGCCTTATGTAACCGAGCGTTGGTTAGGTGGTATGTTGACAAACTTCAACACAGTGCGTAAGAGCGTAAAGAAAATGCAGAGCATTGAAAAAATGTTGAATGACGGAACGCTTGACAGCATCACAAAGAAAGAGCGCTTAACGCTTGCACGTGATAAAGAAAAGATGGAAAAAGTTTTGGGTGGTATTGCCCAGATAAGCCGTGTGCCTGCAGCTTTGTTTATGGTTGATATAGGTCATGAGCACATTGCATTGGCTGAAGCAAGACGTTTGGGCATTACTACATTTGGAATGGTTGATACCAATTGTGATCCTAATAAAGTTGAGTTCTCAATTCCTTCAAATGATGATGCAACAAAATCAATTGCGATAGTTACCAATTATATTGTTGCAGCAATTGCAGAAGGTCTTGCTGAAAGACAGGCGCAGAAAGATGATGAGCCTGCAGAAACTCAGGATGATACAGAAAGTAAAGTAGCTAAGTTTGAAGCCGGAAGTGATGAGGACAGGGAACGTCGCCGTCGTGGACAAAGCGGTGGTGGCAGAGGACCGGGCGGCGGACCAGGCAGTGGCGGACCACAAAGACGCAGAACAACAGGCGGTCCAGGTGGTGGCGGTAACAGGCCGGGCGGACCGGGTGGTCGCAGATAGCCCCTATCCCCTAAAGGGGTATTAGGAGGAGATTAGAAACAATATTATTAATGTAATTCATAATTAAAAAACTATGAGTACAACAACAACTATTACAGCAGCAGATATAAATAAATTACGCCAGCAAACAGGTGCAGGCATGATGGATTGCCGTAAAGCATTAACAGAAAGCAATGGAGACTTTGAAGCAGCTATTGATTATCTGAGAAAAAAAGGACAAAAAGTAGCAGCGCTTAGAGGCGACCGTGAAGCAAAAGAAGGAGTAGTTATTGCTAAAACAACTGAAGATAATAAAACAGGTTTCATTATTAATGTAAGCTGCGAAACTGATTTCGTTAGTAAGAATGCAGAGTATGTTGCTTTTGCGGGATCAATTATGGAAGCTGCAATTAAAAATAATGTAAAGAGCATCGACGAATTAAATTCAGTAAAAATTGGCAACGAAACTGTTGCCGATAAATTGAATGAGCAGGTTGCAAAAATTGGTGAAAAGATAAGCGTATCAAAATTTGAAAGAGTAGAAGCAGAATATGTTGCAGCATACATTCATGGCGCTTATAGAATGGGTGTATTGGTTGGTTTTAATAAAAATGCAGGCGAAGCAGGAAAAGATATTGCTATGCAGATTGCAGCAATGAATCCTATTGCAGTAGACCAATCATCAGTTGCTCCTGAAGTTATTGCAAGAGAAAAAAATATTGCTCTTGAACAGGTGAAGGCTGAAGGTAAGCCCGCTGAAATGGCCGAGAAAATTGCTATGGGAAAGATCAATAAGTTTTTTAAAGACAGTACACTACTTGCACAGCCTTTTGTAAAAGATGCTAACAAATCTGTATCAGAATACTTAAAAAGTCTTGATGCTGATCTTAAGGTTATAGAGTTTAAAAGAGTAGCATTGGGCTAATCTTTTAAAACATACATATTTTATAAGCCGAAACAATGTTTCGGCTTTTTTGTTTGTTACCCTGCAATCTTTCTATTTTTATGCCTTATTAAAAATTACTTATGCCAAATAAAGTTGATTGGGCGCAAGCCATAAAACCTCTCATAAAAAAATACAAAGGCAGGCAACATCCTCTTGATTATAAAAATATTTATCAGCTGCTGGTAATGGTTGTTCTATCTGCTCAGGATTCTGACAGGCATATCAATTCTTTGGCGCCGGAATTATTCAAACATTTTCCAAACATGGAAGCGCTAAGCAATGCAACACCTGATACCCTTTTTCCTTTAGTAGGCAAGGTTCGCAATTTTGCCAATAAAGCAAAATGGCTAAGTGCAATTGCTAAGCAAATAAAAAAGGATAAAGATATTCCTCTTACTATGGAAGGGCTTACTGCACTAAGTGGCATTGGCAGAAAATCTGCAAATGTTATCCTGCGTGAAGCAGGAAAAAAAGCAGAAGGAGTAATGGTAGATCTGCATGTTGTGCGTGTGGCACAACGGCTGGGAATTGCCAGCAGTGCTGATCCAAAAAAGATTGAACAACAAATCATGGAAGTCATTCCTCAATCAGACTGGGGCGAAGCTGGAATGGCAATCTCATTTTTAGGAAGAGAAATTTGCCGGCCCTCTCATCCGCAACATGAGGAATGTGTGATGAGTAACGTTTGTGCTTATTATAAAGAGCAACATTCAAAAAACTAAAATATTTGTTTGCGATGGGTGGCATATTGTGTTAGACAATTTTTACAGAAAGGTTTTTTACAGCAAATAGGAACCAGTGCTATTAACAGTAATACAAAAAGGGAAATTTAAAATTTCCCTTTTATGATTTTTAGGATTGGTGTCACAATTTTTGAAGATCATATCACCTGTAATTATTTACTCTTTTAAAAATTTCACTTTACTTAAAATATTCTGACTTACTTTTTTACCCAACCAGAACCCTTTATCACAGGACGCCTGGTAATGTATTCCGCCAAATACTCTTGAATCACCCATTTCTCTTCCTAATTCATCAAATGAAGTATAGTGACGTGAAGGTAGTGGTGGTGACAGGATACTATAATGATCGAGCGTAAGGTTAAAATTTTCTCCAAACACATCAGTAAGCATTATAGAAATAACGCCACCATTGATTGCATGTGCTGATGGAAATTCAGGATGACCTGGCGTGGCGAAGAGTGCATTCCAGGTTGTATGACCCATTACATTTCGTATATATGTTATTGGTCTTACAAGATTGACCTGGTATTTTTTTACAAAGCCGAGCATTATGGCATCATAAGTTCCAAGCCCAACTTTTGCATAGGCTAATGCAGCTGCATCAAGCCTGCAATTTGATTGTTGAAATGTTTGTGCTAACATAGGAACAAGTGTTCCACCACCAGGATAACCCGGCGCATCTCTATGATAAATAGCTGCAGCGATCTGTTCAGGTGTAAGAGTTTGCGACCTGTCATAAACATCTTTAACCATAGCATAAAAATCTGATGAAGGATCTGTAGAATAAGTTGGTGGAGGGGTTAGGTCAGTTGCATCGGTGCTACCATTCACCAGTAATCTTCTTTGGCTTGCAAAAGGATTTACCGGACCTGCAAAGTTTGGCGGTGTTTTTTCCCAAAGACCCGCCCCAACAGGTATAATGTAAGTTGCCGGTGATGGTAATGTAGCTGTGCCGTCAGTTTGTGACCAGTTAAAGACTATTTCAGCTACCGCACGACCGAAATCTATGGAACGTTGTAATGTGGCTGCATCGGTTTCAGAAGCATAAACAGTTTCTAATTCGTTTTCCAAATTATCTATTGCTGTTTTATTTCCAGCGGATGCCAAGGGAAATAAATGACGGTTCATATATGCTAAAGCTGCATTAGCACTGGCTGCCCAATGATAAGCTAACGCCCTCTGTGTTGATGGTATGGCTGGTAATCCATTTAATTGCCCGGATAATGTTTGATAAGCAGGCATTCCCGGTTCAACCGCTTCATATAATGCAATACCGCAATAAGCAATGGCACGGTTTGCCTCAGGCGCTGCAACGCCTGTTGGCATTGGTACCTGTAGCATATCCTTTTGCATATTAAGCCACCTTACAACAACATCGGATGAATAAGTTTTTGTTTGCTTCAAATGGCCAAAAGATGAAGTGCCAGGTTCATTTAGATCTTCTGCATTCTCTGATCCGTTTCGCAGATCTTTTTTGCAGGAACTTTGGATTAATAGAATTGTTGTTATTGTAAACAACAATTTAACTGCTGATGCTACATTTTTCATAAACAATTTTGTTTAAGTGATGAATAGATTTTGTTTTTCTCAAAATTTTTTGTTTGAGAGGCCAAATCTATTTGCAGCAAAAGGCTGAGATTTATTATTTCGGCAAAAGGATCTGTAAGAATGATATTTAGCCGGATACAAAGAAGATATTCAAATGAAAGTCGACGAATGAAATCTGTCGACATTAATAAGTCAATTGTCTTTTTATCATCATTTTAATGATTTGGATAAATAATTTTAGGGGAGAAATCTTTTTGCAAATAAAGATTTGAAGTACCTTTTGAAAACTTACCCTGTGATTAAAAGATTATATACTAAAAACATTCTTTTATGAAAAAGGTTACCATTCTACTGTTTATTTCCCTGTTATTTAAAGTACAAGTACAATCACAAGGTTGTATTGCTGTCCGCAATATTTCAGGATTTGGGCAATATAATCTTACTGATAATGCTTTTTCAATATCAGATTGGCAATTAAATATTAATACCCGCTATTTTAAATCCTTCAGGGATTTTAAAGAGAAAGTTGATCAAAAAACTCCGGAACAAAACGAAGCGGTTGTTAAGTCCTTTTCAATGGATTTTTCATTAAGCAGGTTTTTGAGAAAAGGCTGGTCGCTGAACTTTAGTCTGCCCATCGCATCCAATAGCAGGGAAGCATCGGCAGAACATGGGGGACTTAATACAACAAGGCATACAACAAATTCATTTGGCATTGGTGATATTCGTTTTACTGCCTACAAATGGCTGTTAAAACCAACCGTAAAGCAAAAAGGGAATATTCAATTGGGCCTGGGGCTTAAGTTGCCAACAGGTGATTATAAATACCAGGATTATTTTTACAGGAATGATTCAACAAAAGTACTTTCAGCAGTTAACCCCTCCATTCAATTGGGAGATGGCGGAACGGGCATCATTACAGAATTGAATTTATTTTATTTTTTGAATACTGCAGGAACAATCAGTTTATATGGTAACTTTTATTACATGATAAATCCCAGAGAACAAAATGGAACAGCAATTACTAACGGAAGAATCCCTCCCCGTATTGATAGTTTAGCAAACAATATCATACTTAGTGTGGCTGATCAATTCTCAACAAGAGCAGGTGTTAATTTCAGTGTAAAGAACTGGTCCTTTTCTGCAGGCTTAAGAAACGAGGGTTCCCCTGTTAAAGATCTTATAGGCGGCAGTGAAGGTGTTCGCCGTGCCGGTCATAATTTATCGGCCGAACCGGGGATCATTTATAAAATGAAAAAGACTTCTATTTATGCTTATGTACCATTTATAATTGATAGAAAAATAAGTCAGAATCTTCCGGATAAATTTAAAACAAAATATACAGGAGTATATACAGTAAGCCCGGGGGGTTCGGGAAATTACCAGGTTTTTGTGGGAGTGTTATTCAAACTATAGTCGTTGAAATGGTTAAATTTATAATAGAATGTTATTATGACTGCTTATGATTTTATATTCTCCGACAACCTTAAGCATCGCCTGTCACGACATTTTACACTTTGGATAATTTTTTGCCTATATTTTTTTGTTGTCAATTTTATTCCAACGAGTGCTGCTGATTTTACGACTACAAAAGCTTATGCCACGGCCTTTCACAAACTGATGTATATACCGGTGAGTATTGTGTCAGCCTATATTACTGCATATTATCTTTTGCCAGGATTTCTTTTAAAGGGCAGGTATTTCAGCCTTGTAATTTTATTCATCGGTCTTTGTGGACTTAATCTCTTCAACGCCTATTGGATCACAAAAGTCTATGTCCTGCTAACGCAAGAGATCGCTTTTAACCAATCGCCTGTTCAAGTCAGTGTTTTTCAACCTATCATTTATGGATTGGGGCTTGGAACAGCCGCCGGTGTTTTTGCAGGAGTAGCCCGCTTGCTGAAAATTCATTACCTGGAGCAAAAAGAAAATGAACGACTGGAAAAATTAAAGATCATTACTGAATTAGAAATAATCAAAAACCATTTCCATCCACATTTTCTTTCTGATGCGCTGCAGAATATTTCGCATCTTATTCGCAATCATTCAGCACAGGCACCAAATGCAGTACTAAAACTGGCGGATCTTCTTAGTTATTTTTTGTATGAAAATGAAAGAGAGAGAGTGCCACTGGAGCAGGAGATGCAAATGGTAAATGATTATCTTGAACTGGAAAAAATATTTTACGGGGATCGCATCGTTATTCACTTTAGGGAACCGGAGAAAAAAAATAATATTTATATAGCCCCATTGATTATCGTTGCTATTGTTCAGCACTGCTGTGAACAATCGTTGCTTTCATTACAGCAAAAGCTGGTTATTGAGATCGACCTGAAAACACAAAACAATCAACTGGAATTTTCACTTCATTGTAATGGTTATTATGAGAACATCAATGGAACATTGCAGCAGACTGGGGGATTAAACCATGTAATGAAAAGAGTGGAAATGTTATACCCGGGCAAACATCGGATGGAAACTGACTTGAAAAACGGAATGTTTTCTCTGAAGCTTTTTATTGATTCTGAAAACATGCATGAAAAACTTATTAATGATGTAGAAACAAAACTAGCATATGAGCCTGCATGATTTTATATTTTCTACTAATCGTTGGTACAGAGTTTTCCGCCATTTATGTTTTTGGCTGGGGTGGTTTTTGTTTTCGGGAATTGTTCAGGTAACTGTTTTTTCCAGAGGAATGCCGGTTAATTTATCAGATCTGATTTATACCCAGCTTTTTAGATCTCTTAACCGGTTACCGGTCATTTTTCTATTTTGTTATTTTGTTGTTTATTTTCTTGTGCCACGGTTTACCCGAAATGGGCGACTCAGGCAATTCATAATTGTATTCTTATTATCTGGTGTACTGTTGTATTTGGTAACACTCATTTGGTTTCGTTATGCAAAGGCGGATCCGAACATAAAGAATTGGCCAACGTTTGCATTAGTCTATTTTAGTTTTTATTCCAACATTAATTTTACCGGCACCTTTACAATGTGTTGCCTTATGCTGGCAATAAAATATTATAAAAATTGGTCTATAAAACAACGCCGGTCAGAGCAGCTTGGCCGGGAAAACATACAAGCAGAACTTCAACTATTAAAGGCACAGGTGCATCCACATTTTTTATTTAATACACTTAATAATATTTATTCGTTTGTATTAAATAAAAACGACCGGGCAGCCGGGCTGGTAGATAAATTATCAGGCATGATTGATTATATGACCACTGAAGGAGAAAAACCATTGGTACTTCTTGAAAAAGAAATTCAGCTTGTAAATGATTATATCGGTCTTGAAAGGGTAAGGTATGACGAGAGATTGGATATGCAGGTGAAAATAAACGGTAATCCTGAAAATAAAATGATTGCACCTTTGCTGTTGATACCTTTTGTAGAAAATTGTTTTAAACACGGCGCCAGTATTATGCGTGGACATCAATGGATCAATTTAAAAATTGATATAAAAAACAGCCAGCTTGATTTTCAGCTTAACAATAGCAAGCCGGTACAAACGATCAGTGGCAATAAAAAAGGAATCGGTTTGTCAAATGTTCAAAAACGATTGCAGTTGCTTTATCCCGGAAAATATTACCTGAAAACAGATTCTGCAAATGATACCTTTAATGTGCATTTGCAGGTTGACCTTGTAAACCTGAAAGATGCTGCTAATCAAAATATTTTAAACCCAAAAATGCAAGCAAAACCTTATGCCTGATAAAAAAATTGTTTGTCTTGCTGTTGATGATGAACCACCTGCATTGGAGGTAATGAAAAAGTTTATCACCTCTGTTCATTCTTTGGAATTAGCCGGTACTTGTGCTGATGCAATTGAGGCAATAAACTTTCTTCAGAAAAAAACTGTTGATCTCATTTTCCTGGATATAAAAATGCCAGAATTATTAGGCACCGATTTTATCCGGGCATTAAAGAACCCGCCCAAAGTGATTTTTACAACAGCTTACCGCAAGTATGCAATAGAAGGTTTTGAGCTGGACGCTGTTGATTATTTATTAAAGCCCATTTCCTTTGATCGCTTTTTAAAAGCGGTAAGCAAAATAATGCAAACACCATTAAGTGAAACCAGAGTAGAAGATGAAATGCAAAACAAAAGATCGAATGGTTTTATCAGTTTCCGCAGTGACCGTAAGATGATAAAAGTTGTATTGGATGATATCCTGTATATAGAAAGTATCAAAGATTATATTAAAGTAATAACAACTACAGGTATAATTATCACCAAACAATCTATCTCTTCCGTAGAAGAAATGTTACCTAATGAAATGTTTATTCGTATCCATCGCTCTTATATAGTATCTATGAACAAAATAGAATCTTATAATCATGAATTGGTATGGATAGCTAAACAGGAATTACCCATCAGCCGTATGTACCGGCATGAGGTGGAAGCTGTACTAAAGTGAATTGGTAATGCTACAGACATTTATAACTTTTCCAGTATCTTGCAGCCGAAAAATTAAAATCTCAAACCTTCATGCTTCCTCGCTACAAACGTGTTCTCTTAAAACTTTCCGGTGAATCTTTAATGGGTGATAAAAATTTCGGATTAGATTCTGATGTATTATCAAAATATGCAGAGGATATAAAATCAATAACAGAGCTTGGCGTACAGGTAGCCATTGTTATTGGCGGCGGAAACATTTACCGGGGTATGAATGAAGCTGAGACAGGCATTGAGCGTGCACAGGGTGATTATATGGGAATGCTCGCAACTGTAATTAACGGTATGGCATTACAAAGCGCTTTGGAAAGAGCCGGTGTTTATACAAGATTGCAAAGCGCTATAAAAATGGAACAGATTGCTGAACCCTATATCCGCCGAAGAGCAATACGACATTTGGAAAAAGGACGTGTTGTAATTTTTGGGGCAGGAACAGGCAATCCTTACTTTACAACAGATACTGCAGGTTCGTTAAGAGCCATAGAAATAAAAGCTGATGTTATTTTAAAAGGTACAAGAGTGGATGGAATTTATACATCAGACCCCGAAAAAGATCCTTCCGCAGAAAAATTTGAAACCATAACTTTTGCCGACTGTATAACAAAAAATTTAAGGGTAATGGATATGACAGCCTTTACGCTTTGCATGGAAAACGAACTGCCTATTATCGTTTTTGATATGGATACTGCAGGTACTTTGTTAAGAGTAATCACCGGTGAAAAAGTAGGAACACTTGTAACAGGGTAGCTTACTCCTACTCACAATTACAATGTAGATAGATAAGCTTTAATGTCACTTAAAGAGGTAGGCTGTGGTTTCAGAGGCACAGTTTGAACTCCATTAAGACTTGTTTGCCCGGTAGTAATTGTTTCATGACCCAGGTAGTAACTATTGGTCCCCTTCTTTGTAATTGAAATAACAACGGCTGCTTTACCATTTGGGACTTTGGATGATGAGAATTTTTTTGATGCTACATCTCCATACATCCCGGCTACAGACTTTATATCTTTGAAAACGAGATAAACAAAAGTATTGGCGTTGGTATAATCAGCCGGAAGACTTGCCGTTACATTTACTCTTGAGCCTAAAGAATCTGCAAAATAATCGCAATTTATCCATCGTAACCTATCAGTAACAATTTCATATCCCTGGGAGTTTGCCCCTATTGCTGCCGAACCGTTTAAAGTTGATTGAACCCAATTAAATCTTTGTGGATCACTTTCATCACCGTAAAATAATTTCATTAAAGAAGAAGGGTTGCTGTCATTGTACTTTATGTAAATTGTTTTACCCGGAGCTAAATGCAATTCTTCATTTTCTTTTCTTATAGTCACAAAAATTTCGCCCCCGGAAACTAATATCCTGCCAAAAGATGTAGTAGGTTTATTAAGTCTCACCATATCACCTCTTTGTTTTACCAGCATCGTTTCAACATAAATTTTTCCTGTTGCCAATTGGCCATTTGAAAGCTGTAAGCTGGCGGGAAGAACTATCACGGTTAATCCTTCTGATGTTTGTACAGTACCTCCTGCAGTGGCATCAAGGCTGTCGAGAAAATTTTCTTTTCGTAAAAGTCTTTTTACTTCACTAACAGCAGCCAGGTCAGTAATGGATGAAACCCAATTAGTGTCTAACCCAATTGATGTTGTATCCGGGATAAATATATCTGTATCCTTTTGGCAGGAAGTGAACAACATTGCTGCAATCACCAAATGGAATAAAATTATTTTTGTCTTCATCTTCATTATTATTACCAGATACTTTTATTATTAAAAATGTTGCCTGTTACTTCAAATCAAATCTTACCCCTGCACGCAAACCTGCTATGTTGTATTTCTGTTGCAGGTTTAAATTCTGCTTGCTGATGGGTGATAGATTATACCTGAAATATGGCTCTAACAGCAGGTGAAGATTATCTGTCATTTTATAATACACAGATATGCTTCCCAAAAATCCTATGCCTATGTTATTTTTAAGTTGATAAATGGAATTTGATTTCCCTGTTGTCATGGTAACGGGTTGGTATAAACTATCCAGCACATCACCTTTATACCATGAATATATATTTATGATAACACCTGCATTTATGTTTGCATGAATTTTCCCATTTCCTAATTCATATCCAATTACCAGCGGGATATCAATATTCCGGTAACGGTTATAAGTTGTTTTTATTCTTGTACCGGTTTGCTGGTATTGCAGTGTATCGTTTATAAAAATGGTGTCACCGGGAGCTCTTATTACAACACGTGTAGTAATTACTGTTACATATTTTATTTCGTTAGGGTTAAAGTATAGAAACTTCTCATTTACCTGGGTATAGTTTACGCCTGTCCTTACGCTGGTGCCATTATTAAACACTTTCGTATAACGCACACCGGCACTAAAGGCAGATGCGAATTTTGTACTTGCCTTTCTTTTTTGCAGATAATTATTGCTTGCAGTATCACCATACGTTTTATAACTTTCAAAAGCATGGTCAGGGCCGGTGTATACTTCCCAATATTTTTTATTCCCTGCGGCATTCTTTTCAATTGCAGGGCAGTCAGGTAACTTTATATTATTTTTTGAGTTAAGAATTTTAGCTTCTGATAATTCTCTTGCATTATTAAACCTGAAAGGAGAAAACAATATGGTATTGGTTACTTCTTTACTGTTTTGAATAACGGATAGCGCATCTTTATTTATCTCATCAGCATTATCTTTATTAACCTCCTCGTTTTTATTCACTTCATTATTCTTTGTCCTATTCTTACGGGATGAAGGGATAAATAAATTATCATGGTTTGATGAATTGCCTGGATTTACAGAAGTTTCATCAGCAACAACATCGGCAATATTTTTTTCTTCCGCTGCGGGTTTATCACTTACAGCTGTTGGTTTGTTTTCATTATTATTTTTTTCTGAAGATGTATTTATTGTTTGGGAAGAAGGAATATTTTTATCAACGGCAACATTTTTTGTGGAAGAATTATTGCCTGCCGGAGAAAACAAAAGATAGGATGTTCCCCCGCCTATTAGCAATAGCAGGGATAATATTAAAAGATTACGGCCGCTAAGCATGCTCACCCAAAATCCTTTTGGCCTTGATTTGCGCTTATCAATAATATTCTCCCAAATATGCCCCGGCACATTAGGTGAATAGCCATTGAACTGCTGCTTCACAAAATCGTCAAAAGGAGTATTATCCCTCATATTGCAATTCTTTGTTTTTTTAATATCCGTTCTTTCAACATATTTCGGGCTTTTACCAGCTGGCTCCTGGATGTGCCTGGCTGAATTTTAAGCATTTGCGCAATTTCTTCGTGCTGGTAACCCTCAATTACATACAGGTTAAAAATCAGTCGATAACCATCGGGCAAATTATTTATCATACCAAGTAATTCTTTTTCATTTAAGTGAGAATAAGCCGAAGCCTCCATCGGACTTTCATTCCTGTCAGTAACTTCATACCCGCTTACCTCCTTATCATACCGTATTACTGTATACTTTTTTAAAGCGGTATTAACTACTATCTTTCTTATCCATCCTTCAAAAGAACCTTCAGATTTAAACTGGTAAATCTTTTCAAAAACCTTTATAAAAGCATCCTGCACAATATCTTCAGCATCGGCTGTACTACGGGCATACCGCTGGCATACTCCAAGCATTTTGCCTGCGTACCGGCGGAAAAGTTCTCTTTGGCTTGATTCATCTTCCTGTATACAGCCTTTTATTATTTCTTCATCTGTCAAAAAAAATATAGATTTTACCCCTTATTTTTACAAATTAAGATACCCTGATAACCATATACGCTGCCCCAAAGCATTTATTGTATCAAAAGTTAAGTAAAAAAGGTTTATTACAGCTTAACCTTTGCATAACACGTAGAAATAATATAAATTCACGGAACCTGGGGTTTCAATTTTATTACTAAAATAACAGCTTTATGTGGCTTTGGTGGATAGTGTCGCTGGCAATTCTTACGGCTTCTATAATATTTTCTTTGTATATTTTTTATAGCAGCTATAAGGCAACGCCTGTAAAAAAAGAATTTCCTTTAAAAAGGAATTATAACCTTATACGCAAATCCCTTCCTTTTACTAAACAACAGGTAATCTCTTCCCTGAAACTAAAATTACAGTCTGTAGAAAATAATTCCATGCTTTATTATAGTGAATTAAAAAAACTCCAGCAACGGATACAGGCATTGGAAAAAGATAAGGGAACAGGTTATCAGAAAGGTAAAGAGGTATATGATAAGGATGAAAATTGGGAAGAGCTATATTATGATTTACATGATGAGAAAGAAAAAATGGAAAGTGAACTGGACCTTACCAATCAAAAACTGGAAGAAACAGAAAGCCTCGTAAGTGAATTAAAGAGAAGAGAAACCGGATGGAAAGAAAAACGAAGCGAACTGGAAAATGAATTAAATAAGGCGCATACCCTGCAAAATAAAATAGGAGAGCTGCAGCGTGAACTGGAAGGCGCTGCAATAAGGGAAAATGAATTACAGCAACAGTTGGAAACGCAGCAGGAACTTTATAAAGATTTTGAATTGATACAACAGCAGTATTCTTTTGTACAAAGTGAAGCGGATGAATTAAGAAACAGGATAAAGGAAATAAATAACAGGGATGTTTTATTACAACAAAAAATAAATCGTTTAACCGAACTTGAAAGCACCATTGAAATATCAGAATATGAAAAACTGGATATAAGAAAAAGTATAGAAGAAATTATAGTAGAAAATGAAGCCTTAGCCTCAAAATTGCAGGAACTGCAGGAAAAGCTAAATGCAGAAAAGTATGCATAGGCCCGGTAAAAATTTATTTGTAAACACTTGCAAACAATAAATCATTTTCATATTTTTTCAAAACTAAAACTTACACTTATGAACTTTCAAACAATGAGTAAACAAAGAAAATTTGTTTTAATTGCTGCATTGGCAGGCGTAATTGGAATGTTTTTGCCATGGTATTCATTTTCTATATTTGGAGCGTCGGGATCTATTAATGGCATGCATGGCAATGGCATTTTAGTTTTCATTTGCTTTGCAGTTGCAGGGGTTATGGCCTACCTGGGCGACCAAACAAAAACTCTTCCATCCACATCATGGATTATAACATTAATATGCGGAGCCCTCGCTACGCTTATTGTTGTCTGGAATATCATTAAATCCAGCGACTATGGGTTTGGCTCAAGCATGTCTTTAGGTATTTACCTGGCGGCCCTTGCTGCAATTGGAGTAGTAGCAGCAGCATTTATGTTTCGGTCGCCCACAGATACTATAAAGGGAGGCTTTGATAGTTTTAAAAAAGATATTGATGACAGGATGAAAAATACCGGGAGCAATACAAATCAAAATAACCCTGGAAATACTAATCCTCCTCTTTAAATATTAAATTTAGATATTATTTAGGGCCCTGGATATCCGGGGCTTTTTTTATTAAATCGTAATCCCAACCTGTTATACATTTGTAATACTATAACAGTTAACAAAAATGGCAGACATAAACATTGCAGATATAAGAAAAGAGTATAAGCTGCAATCGCTTTTGGAAAAGGATGTAGATGCGGATCCAATAAGGCAATTTCAAAAATGGTGGAATGAAGCTATGATGAGTAATATTGAAGAGCCTAATGCAATGACGCTTGCTGCAAGTAACAAAGAAGGAAAACCATCAGCAAGAATTGTTTTATTAAAAAGCCTGAGCAATGATGGCTTTGTTTTTTTTACAAATTATGAAAGCAGGAAAGGAAATGAATTAAAAGAAAATCCGCAGGCTGCACTTTTATTTTTTTGGAAAGAACTGGAAAGGCAGGTAAGGGTAGAAGGAACAGTTACCAAAACAGATGAACAAAAAAGTACTGCTTATTTTGTAAGCAGGCCGGCATTAAGCAAAATAAGTGCATGGAGCTCTCCGCAAAGTAAGGTTATACAGAGCCGTGAGGAGCTGGAAAATAATGTACTAAAATATCAACAGCAATTTAGTGATGGAGTAATTCCCCGGCCTCCACATTGGGGAGGTTACGTTGTAAAGCCCACCCTTATTGAGTTCTGGCAGGGAAGACCCAGCAGGTTGCATGACCGTTTACAATACACGCACGGTAATGATAAATGGTTAATAGAAAGGTTGGCGCCCTGAAAGTTAAAAGTAAATACGTAACCAGGGTATATGCCGCTGCGGCTTACTTTATACTATATACTTCTGTACACTTATGCTTATGCTTTTTTAGCAGGAGCAGATTTCTTTGAAGTTTTTGAAGATCTTGTCTTTCCAAAAGACCCTTTAAAAGTTTTTCCTTTTTTTGTTTTTTTATCGCCACGTCCCATATACTTATTTTGAATTTAATATTTAAATAAAAAAGCAAGATACAGATTGCATCTTGCTTTTAATGCGTTGCCAGGAGTTATATCTTACCTGATAATTCTTTACCTGCCTTAAATTTAGCCACTTTCTTAGCTTTAATTTTAATAACCGCACCTGTTTGTGGATTACGGCCATTACGGGCAGCTCTTTTGCTAACAGAAAATGTACCGAAACCAACCAAGGTAACTTTTCCACCACCTTTTAAAGTTTTGGTAACTGCTGCAACAAAAGAATCTAAAGAAGCGTTTGCCTGGGTTTTTGTAACACCTGCATCATCGGCAATTTTTGTAATTAATTCAGCTTTGTTCATAGTAAAATGTTTGATTTTTAACAGTGGCAAATATAGACGGTTTTTATTTGCAACAAAATTTTTTATGATAATTTTTTAAAATATAATAATCTCTGCAAATGCCCATGTGGCAAGGGTTTTATAAAGGTATGATGTTTGATATTTGAGACGCAGGTTTTTAACGTATGAGCTTAAATACAGTACCACAAAGCGTTTATGAAGAACAAGGTGCAGAATCCTTTACAGCAAAGGGTTTTATTGAACAGCTATAAAAAAAATTAAAGAATACTATTTCGGGATTTATGCACAATTACTGCACAGACTCCATTAAGGTTCCGAATGCAATAAACCCATCGCCCCATTTTTTTACAGCCTTTTCTCTGAGGGCCGGGGCATACTCAATAATATATTGATCATAATTTTTTCTCTCCCGGGTATGATATTGAAAAACATAAGTTGGTCCTTCAATATCATTTTGATCGTAGAGCCGGTAAAAATTATATTGCTCAAAAAGGTTGGTAGCCATTATCGCGGGAATATGTTCTTCTATTTGCCATTTCATCCATTCCTCTGCAATGGCAGCATCTACTTTAATGGTAATATTATAGATGAACATTAAATATCAATTTCAAGGTAAGCAGGGCAGTGGTCACTGTGTTTCACTTCAGGAAAGATCTTTACATCTTTAATTTTGCTTTTTAAATTTTCAGTGACATTTATATAATCAATACGCCAGCCTTTATTTTCTAACCGGGTACTGGGCCGTAATACATTCCACCATGTATATTGATGAGGCTCTTTATTTAAAACACGAAACCCATCTACAAATCCAGTGGCTAAAAACTTATCAAACCATGCCCTTTCTTCAGGTAAGAAGCCGGTTGTTTTTTTATTGGAGACAGGATTATGAATATCAATTTCTTTATGGGCAATATTATAATCGCCACAAACAATTAATTTATTCCTCGTTTTTTTAAGCTCATTCAGGTAATCTAAAAATTCATCAAGCCAAACATATTTATAGTCTTGCCTTATTGGGCCGCTGGTGCCCGATGGAAAGTATGCATTTATTAAAGTAACATCGCCAAAGTCAGCACGGATAACTCTCCCCTCAAAATCACTCTGTTCAATATTGCAGCCTTCAACAGTATTACCGGGTTTAATTTTACTAAGAATACCTACACCGCTATAACCTTTTTTTTGTGCGCAAAACCAATGTGTGTGAAAACCTAATACCTCAATAGCAGCTATATCAATATCACCTCTGTGTGCTTTTACTTCCTGCAAACAAATAACATCAGCAGGATCGGTTTTAAGCCAATCAATAAAGCCTTTTTTTATTGCTGCCCGGATACCATTGACGTTGTAGGAAATAATTCGCATGACGTAGTTCTATATTTCAAATATAAAGGAGAAAACACTACTTACTCAAATGCATACTTCTCTCCTTGTATAACTGCCTGAAATAAGGATCACGAAGATCTTTAATGAACCTAATAGCTTCACCGGTGCTTTTCATTTCAGGACCAAGCTCTTTATTAACTCCCGGAAATTTATTGAAAGAGAATACAGGCTCTTTAATAGCAAAGCCTTTTAATTTTTTATCGAAGGTGAAATCTTTTAATGTTTTATCCCCCAGCATTATTTTGGTAGCAATGTTCAAATATGGAATTTCATATGCCTTGGCTATGAATGGTGTTGTCCTTGATGCTCTTGGATTTGCTTCAATAACAAACACTTCATTATTTTTTATTGCAAACTGGATATTGATAAGGCCTTTAATATTTAATTCTCTTGCAATTTTTTCAGCATACTCTTCCATGGTATGCACAATCAACGGCGATAAATTAAATTGTGGTAATACAGCATTACTATCGCCGCTATGAATACCTGCAGGCTCAATATGTTCCATCACTCCCATTACATGAAAATCTTCGCCATCAAATATGGCATCTATCTCCGCTTCCTGGCAACGGTCTAAAAAATGGTCAATCAAAATTTTATTTCCGGGGAGATGCTTTAATAAACTCAGTACTCCTTTTTCCAGCTCCTCATCATTTAAAACGATACGCATTCTTTGCCCGCCTAAAACATAACTTGGCCTTACCAAAACAGGATAACCCACTTGTTTCGCAACTTCAATTGCATCATCAGTATCATAGGCAGTTCCATAATTTGGGTAAGGAATTTCCAAAGCTTTCAGCATGTCGCTGAATCTGCCGCGGTCTTCTGCAATATCCATACTGTCGAACGAGGTACCAATAATTTTAATCCCTTTTTCATGCAATCTTTTGGCGAGCTTTAAAGCAGTTTGCCCACCCAGTTGAACGATAACCCCCAAAGGTTTTTCATGCTCAATTATCTCCCAGATATGTTCCCAGAAAACGGGTTCGAAATATAATTTATCAGCAATATCAAAATCAGTGGAAACAGTTTCGGGATTACAATTGATCATGATGGATTCATAACCGCATTCTTTAATTGCCAAAAGTCCATGCACACAGCAATAATCAAATTCAATACCCTGGCCAATCCTGTTAGGCCCGGAGCCCAATACAACAATTTTTTTCTTTTCTGAAACCTTGCTTTCATTTGATAACTCTGCAGTTTGATTGTCTTCGAAGGTTGAATAAAAATAAGGCGTCTTCGCCTCAAATTCTGCGCTGCAGGTATCTACCATTTTAAAAACACGGGTTATACCAAGTGCTTTTCTTTTTTCATAAATATCTTCATCGGTATATCCTTCGCCCATTATCCTTGCCATCTGCTCATCACTGAATCCCAGGTGTTTTGCATCTTTTAAAAGCTCATCAGGAATTGTATCGAGGTCATATTTTGCAATCTCTTTTTCACAATCACAAATTTTTTGTATCTGGTAAATGAACCACCTGTCAATGCCTGTGGATTCACAAATGCGTTTCACACTTACACCAATCATCAATGCATCTTTAATGCGAAATATCCTGTCCCACTTCGGCACTTTTATATATTCAATAAGCTCTTCTGCATACATAAGACTTTTGCCATAATAACCTAAGCCTACCGCTTCATTCTCCAAACTCTGACAAGCCTTTTGAATCGCTTCAGGAAAGCTTCTCCCTATTGCCATTACTTCGCCAACCGATTTCATTTGTAATCCTAAAGTATCGTTAGCGCCCTTAAATTTATCAAAGTTCCAGCGTGGTATTTTTACAATCACGTAATCCAATGCCGGCTCAAAATATGCTGAAGTTGTTTTTGTGATTTGATTTTTTAATTCATCAAGATTATACCCAATGGCAAGCTTTGCAGCGATCTTTGCAATTGGATAACCGGTGGCTTTTGAAGCAAGCGCTGATGAACGGCTTACTCTTGGATTTATCTCAATAGCAGTAATTTCTTCTGTTTGTGGATTTAATGCAAATTGAACATTACATCCTCCGGCAAAATTTCCGAGGTCTCTCATCATAGCAATGGCAGTATTGCGCATTTTTTGATAAGCAGTATCACTCAAAGTCATAGCAGGCGCCACTGTTATTGAATCACCTGTATGAATACCCATAGGGTCAAAATTCTCTACTGTACAAATAATAACAACATTATCATTAGCATCTCTCAGCAACTCAAGCTCAAATTCTTTCCAACCAAGCAATGCTTTTTCTACTAATACCTCATGCATGGGTGATGCCTGCAGACCACGGTTAAGTGCCTCGTCTAATTCATCTTTGCTGTGTACAAAACTTCCGCCGGTACCACCCAGCGTAAAGGATGGACGAATAACCAAAGGAAACCCGATGTCCTGTGCGAATTCTTTTCCTTCTAAAAATGAATTAGCCGTTTTTGCAGTGGCCACGGGAACTTTCAGCTCTATCATCCACTGCCTGAATTTTTCCCTGTCCTCTGCTTTATCTATTGCTTTAATATCTACACCAATCAATCTTACTTTATACTTTTCCCAAATGCCAAGTTCGTCTCCTTCTTTACAAAGATTTAAAGCGGTTTGTCCACCCATTGTAGGCAGAACAGCATCAATTTTATTTTCCTCTAAAATCTGTTCAATACTTTCAATAGTTAATGGAAGAAGATAAACTTTGTCTGCCATCATAGGGTCTGTCATGATGGTGGCCGGGTTACTGTTTATAAGAATTACTTTAATACCTTCCTCTCGTAAACTCCTGGCAGCCTGCGTACCGGAGTAATCAAATTCACACGCCTGGCCAATAATAATTGGTCCGGAACCGATTATAAGAACTGATGTAATGGATGAATCTTTAGGCATAGTTTATTTGCCGTGAAATGGCGTGCAAAAGTACTACAGAGGAAATTAATTTCCGCAAGAATATGGAAGTTAACCACAGAGAAAAGAGTTAATGGCGTTTACGCAGAGATTTTTTTGCTCTGCGTAAACTTTGCTTCTTATTTTCTCTGCGGTGAATTAAATTAAAAATCTTCGCTCCGAGCCAAATAATTCTGTAAGCAATCTTTTTGCAACAAAAAGTTTATCTACCCAGGCTTCCTTTGGCTTCATGTCTATTTCTGAAAAATGAGCTTTTACTTTATCTACAGTACCTTCTGCATCGTCTAATAAATCGTGGGCCCTGTTTTTTAAATGGGCCAGGAATTCCTCTTTTTCATATTCGGGCATAGTAAAAAATTTCATCAGGGCAACGCCTGCTGCTGCTCCCAGGATAAGTGCTCCTATTGTGTTTGCTTTCGACATAACTATTATTTTAATTTTTAGGCGTTAGATTTGTATATCAGTTTGAATATGTTGAACTACAGAATTGTTACATTACATAAACCGTTCCTCTTTTTTTGTTTCCTCGCTTTTTTCCTGCGGCTTCCAGCGCAAATCTTTCCTTCAAGAAATTATCCTAAAAATTATTTTATTTACCCTGTGCAGGCCAAAATAGGGCTGGCAGCAAACTTTGGGGAACTACGCCCCAACCATTATCACATGGGCCTTGATTGCAGAACCGACCAAAAACAAAATGCAAGAGTATTAGCTGCGGCTGATGGTTATGTTTCGCATGTGAGAATTGAACCCTCCGGTTTTGGCAGGGCTATTTACATTAATCATCCCAATGGATTAACAACTTTATATGCACATCTAAATGATTTTTTTCCGGAACTGGAAAAATATGTAAAAGAGCAGCAGTATAAACTGGAATCATGGCAGGTATTTTTAGACATTCCTTCAAATTTATTCCCGGTAAAACAAGGCCAGTTCATTGCTTTCAGCGGCAACACCGGTGGGTCACAGGGGCCACATCTTCATTTTGAAATAAGAAATACCAAAACCGATAAGGTTCTCAATCCTTCATTGTTTGGCTTTCCCATTCCTGATAATGTACCGCCAACATTAATGCGGTTGGCAATGTACGACAGGTGCCTTAGCACCTACTCACAAACGCCAAAATTATATGCCTTAAAAAAAGTAAATGGCAGGTATGAGCCGGCCTCTCCTGTTATTATTACAAATACGGACAAAGTAAGTTTCGGAATGTCTGCAGTGGACAGGTATACAGGTTCAGCAAATCCAAATGGAATTTATGAAGCGACAATATATTATGATGACCTGGCTATGTCAGGGTTCCGGTTAGATAATATTTCATACGATGAGACGAGGTATCTCAATGCTCATATTGATTATAAGTTAAGGGCCGGGGGCGGCCCTTTTGTTGAGCATCTTTCAAGACTTCCGGGCTACCCCGAAGGTGTATATAAAGATGGCGAAAGCGATGGTATAATTTATTTAGAAGATGATAGTCTTCATCAAATAAAGGTAGAGGTGAAGGATGCTTATGGCAATACTTCAGTTTTACAATTTGCCATTAAACGTGGTTATATAAATGAAAATAAGTACAATCAAAGCTTACCGCCTGAACAAAAATTTAGTCCCGGTTTTGTGAATGTATTTGAAAAAGAAGATGTCCAGCTAATACTTAGTGAAAACGACCTTTATGATTCCATTAATTTTATTTATTCAAAAAAACCCTCAATAACACCGCTGGCTGTTTCTGCATTGCATAGCGTACATACTGCACTGGTACCCGTTCATGGCTATTTCACCATACGGCTAAAGCCAGAGGGTTTACAAAATATAGATGCCGATAAAATAATTATGCAAAGAACATGGGGTGGTAAAATGGATGTAGTAAAACCTGAGAGGGACGGAGAATGGTTTACAGGAAAATTCAGGGAGTTCGGAAATTTTCAATTATTGGTTGACAATAGTTCTCCTGTAATTTCTCCTGTAGGCATAAGAGATAATTCAAATCTTTCAAAGTCGTTGCAAATAATTTTTACGATAACAGATAACATGAAGAAAATAAAAAACTTCCGGGGAGAGCTTGATGGTAAGTGGCTGCGTTTTACCAATGATAAAGGCAGAAGTTTTATTTATAGATTTGATGAGATGTGTACACATGGCGCCCATGAATTAAAAGTTAGTGTGGAGGATGAAGCAGGAAATAAAACCACGAAGATTTTTCATTTTACAAGATAGCCTCACCCGTATTTCCTCTTTTGCAGAGAGGGAGGCCAAACTTCAGTATTTTATTTGAACTTTGGATTTTTACATTTCAATATTCAATCTTAATTAAACATTTTAGATGATAACATTAACAGAAGGGGATAAAGCACCGGCTTTTAAATCGAAAGACCAAAACGGAAATCCAGTTTCATTAAGCGATTTTAAAGGAAAAAAAGTAGCGCTGTATTTCTATCCTGAGGATGACACACCAACGTGTACAGTTGAGGCATGCAATCTTAGAGACAATTATTCGTTATTAAAACGCAATGGAATAATTGTTTTGGGAGTAAGCCCGGATGATGAAAAAAAACATAAAAAGTTCGAGCAAAAATTCAATCTTCCTTTTACTTTGGTTGTAGATAAAGACAAAAAAATAATTGATAAATACGGTGTATGGGGAGAGAAGAATTTATATGGCAGAAAATATATGGGACTGCATCGAACTACCTTCTTAATAGATGAAAAAGGCATTATCAAAAAAATATTTAAAAAGCCCAGATCAAAAATGCATTCGGAAGAAATTTTAAAAGCATGGCAGGAGTTATAACAATTAAAAATATCCCTTGAAAAAATATATTCTCTTTTTAATTATCACTACTGCAATTTTATTTAATGCATGTACTAAAGATAAGGGCGGCTCATCAGGCACAACAGATGCATGCGCCGGTTTATCTTTTAAATTTTCAACAGATGTACAACTAATAATAAATACGGGTTGTGCAAACAGCTCTAATTGTCATGGGGCAGCCAGTGTTAATACCGGCGGGCCTCTTACTGATTATAATTTAATATTTGCCAAACGATCGAACATTAAAGTTCAAATTGAAAATGGTCTCATGCCTAAAACCGGTTCTCTCACTGCTGATCAAAAAAATACAATCATCTGCTGGATAAACAGCGGCGCTCCAAATAATTAATTTCAGGCGATGACCGATTACTCCATCAAAGAAAATTCGTGGATAGCAAAGCTGGCAGCGCTTAAATTAAAATCAAAAAGAGTTGCCATTGTAATTGGGAAAACAATTCATCTTCACAATACTTCAAAACAGGAATTTTTAAAAGATGAAAACTGGGTTAAACATGAGCTTTGCCATGTAAGGCAATTTCAACAATACGGTTTTGTGCCCTTCATTGTAAAATATTTATGGGAAAGTATTAAGCATGGCTATTGCAATAATAAGTATGAGGTAGAAGCAAGAAAAGCCGGGGCTAGCTAAGAGATAAAATGGGAAAAGAAGATGAAAGGCAATTAGTTTCTAATTATAATATTCTTTATTGGTCTCTTTAATCTCTTTGTTCTCTTAGCCAATCCATTCAACTTCGTCAAAATCAAATTCCCTTTCAATAGCATCAATAGTAATTAATTTCCCCTGGGATGATACTCCTTCTATTGTTGTAGCAAAAACTGTATTTCCTTTTTTCAATTTTACTTTTTTATTCAACCCGAATAAATATTGATTGTATTCACCGAGCATTTTTTCAGCCCCGCTATTTTCCAGTTCCTCATACCGCTTTATTACTGCCTGGTGAAGTTCTTTTGCCAATTCAATAACATCGTATTCTTTCCCTGTTATTTGTTTAAGAGATACAGGCAAAAAAGTATTATCTAAATTAAAGGCGGTTTGATTAACGTTTATACCAATCCCGATTACGGCCCACTGCCAGGTATTTCCTTTAATTACATTTTCTATCAATATTCCCCCTGCCTTCCTGTCATTCCAAAAAATATCATTTGGCCATTTAATTTTGGTTTCATCTCCTGCATATTTTTTAAAAAAGTCAATACTGCCTAATGATACCGCAATACTAAGGTGAAACTGTTGGTAAAGCGTTAAAAAGCCCGTGGATACTGCAATACTTAATATTATATTCTTTCCTTTTTCAGTTTTCCAAATCTTTCCTCTTCTGCCTTTTCCGTGTGTTTGTTCATGTGAAAACCAGGCCGTTCCATGCTTTGCAGTGCCTTCACGAACCATTCCCATGGCATAGTTGTTGGTACTCTCAACGCTGGTAAGAATTACGAAAGATTTTGAAGCGGATTGCATTGCTTACGATTGGGAAAGAATTAGTATTTTTGAATGAAAACCTGCAGTTAAAAAAATTGAAAAAAATCGCTGCAATCTACACGAATAAAATTTATTTCTCCGGAGCATTTCTCTTAGAGAATAATTTAAAAAAGAATAACATTTGAATAATTTAACCGTATTGGCTACCAGAAAGAAAAACAGTCAGACAAGATTAACAAGAAATAGTAAGATTTTTAAAACCATCATCCACGCAATACAGGAAAAAAAAGGTGAAAAAATTATAAGTCTCGATCTTCGTAAAATACCGGAAGCTGTGGCAGATTTTTTTATCGTATGCGAAGCCACAAATAATACCCAATTAAAAGCTATTGCTGATTCTGTAGAATTTGAAGTGAAAAAAAACTGTGGCGAGTTGCCGTATAAACATGAGGGAAGGCAGGGTGAGCAATGGATACTGATAGATTATGTAAATGTGGTTGTACATATCATGTTGCCCGAGCCAAGAAAGTTTTATGGATTGGAGGAAATGTGGAGCGATGCACCTGCTATAGAACATTAATAATTAAATAAATAACTTTAAAATATCTAAAGCACCGCACTGGTGAATTAGCCCAAATAAATATTGCAAGAAAAGTAGTTATGGCACAACAAGATTTAAAAAAACAAACTCCCAGGAAGATAAACCCTAATAATCTCCCGGGAACTGATGAAGACCCTAAAAAACGTCCGCGTTTTAGCGTGTACTGGATATACGGATTGATATTCGCTGCTATTGTAGGCTATAATTTATTCAGAGGCGTTTCTACTGCAGGCGTTGAAACCAATATTGAAGCTTTTAAAGAACTGGCAAAGCAGGGTGATGTTAATGAGATAAAAATCATCAGGAATAAAAAAATAGTAAGAGTGTCTGTAAGTAAGGATAGTATCAGCAATAAACCTGCTGTATACAATTCCATTTTAAAAAGAGGACAATTGGAAACAATTGCCAAACTCGAGCCGCCACAGTTATATTTTACTATAGGTGATGATAAGAACTTTACTGACCAGATGGAGAATTTCAGAAAGGAAAATCCAACGCTAAAATCCTTCGCTACAACTTATGATGATGAGGGAGAATTATTCGGGCAGATCATCAGCACTTTATTGCCCATTTTATTAATAGGGTTATTATTCATTATGATGATGCGTAAAGTTGGCGGATCCGGTGGTGGCGGTGGTCCCGGCGGCATTTTTAATATTGGTAAATCAAAGGCTACTTTGTTTGATAAAGGCACACGGGTAAATATAAATTTCGGTGATGTGGCCGGTTTGGATGAAGCCAAAATAGAAGTAATGGAAATTGTGGACTTTCTTAAAAATCCCAAAAAATATACAGCGCTTGGCGGTAAAATTCCAAAGGGCGCATTGCTTGTTGGCCCTCCGGGCACGGGTAAAACCTTGCTGGCAAAAGCTATGGCAGGCGAGGCACAGGTTCCTTTCTTCAGCCTTAGCGGAAGTGATTTTGTTGAAATGTTTGTAGGCGTTGGCGCCAGCCGCGTAAGAGATCTTTTTAAGCAGGCAAGAGAAAAAGCGCCCTGCATAATTTTTATTGATGAGATAGATGCCATCGGCCGGGCACGAGGAAAGAATATGATGATGAGCAATGATGAAAGAGAAAATACTTTAAATCAATTGCTGGTTGAAATGGATGGTTTTGGAACTGATATCGGCATTATCATTTTAGCAGCAACTAACCGCCCTGATGTATTGGATAGCGCCTTATTAAGGCCGGGAAGATTTGACAGGCAGATTACAATCGATCGTCCTGACCTGGTGGGTCGTGAAGCAATTTTCAAAGTGCATCTTGTTCCTATAAAAATTTCTCAAACACTCGACATCCATAAACTTGCAGAACAAACACCTGGCTTTGCAGGAGCAGATATTGCAAACGTTTGTAATGAAGCTGCGCTTATTGCCGCAAGAAAAGGAAAGGATGCAGTAGATATGAGTGACTTCCAGGATGCCATTGACAGGGTTATTGGGGGGCTGGAAAAGAAAAACAAGATCATCTTACCTGAAGAAAAAGAGATTATTGCCTACCACGAAGCCGGACACGCAATTTGCGGATGGTTTCTTGAGCATGCATATCCTTTATTAAAAGTTACCATTGTACCAAGAGGCACGGCTGCTTTGGGCTATGCTCAATATACTCCGAAAGAACAATATTTGTATAACACTGACCAGTTAAATGATCAGCTGAGTATGACATTGGGTGGAAGGGCGGCAGAAGAAATATTCTTTAAGAAGATCTCCACCGGGGCAAGCAATGATCTTCAACAAATAACAAAGATGGCGTATGCCATGGTTACTGTATATGGCATGAATGAGAAAGTTGGTAACATTAGCTTTTATGATCCTCAACAGGAAAATATGTTTACCAAGCCTTACAGTGAAGAAACAGGGAAGATGATAGATCAGGAAGTTCGTAAACTGATTGAGGATGCTTATGACAGAACAAAAGAACTACTTACAAAACATAAGCAGGAAGTAGAAATTCTTGCAAAGGAATTATTAAAAAGAGAGGTTCTGTTTAAAAGCGATGTGGAAGCATTAATAGGCAAACGGCCTTACGAAGAAAAGAAAGCGTTGGATATAATTGATAATCCAAAAGACGCAGTAATAGATGATCCTATGCCCGGTGTAGTATCAACCCCAGCATAATTTTTATTATGAAAGTATCTTCTTCAAAAGAAAATATTTTAAAAAAAATCAGACAGGCACTGAGTCACCCGGTGCCTGTTCCGTTTCCAAAAAGCGAGGGCAATAATTCTGTGTTTCAGCCACAGGCAGATGAGCTGGAAGTTCAGTTTGCCGAAGAGTTTACACGGCTGCTGGGCAAGTTTGCTTTTTGTGTAGATGAGGCGGATCTTTCCAGGCAGCTTGAACAATTGCTCACCGAAAAGAAATGGGATAATATTTATTGCAATGAAGAAAAATTATTTCACATCATTTCTCATTCGGCCCTTTACAAGGTAGATAAACCCACGCTTGCAAACTGTGATGCATCCATTACCACCTGCGAATATTTGATTGCCCGTACAGGTACTATTGTTATGAGTTCGGCACAAACCGGGCGAACAGTAAGCGTGTATGCGCCTGTTCATATTTGCATTGCTTATACTAACCAGTTGGTGTATGATATAAAAGAAACCCTACAGTTACTAAAAGAAAAATATGAAGGCAACATTCCATCCTCAATAACATTTGCTACGGGACCCAGCCGCACGGCAGATATTGAAAAAACTTTAGTGGTTGGTGTGCACGGACCAAAAGAAGTGTATTTGTTTTTGGTAGATAAGGCATAATATTTACCCATACTATATTTCATTATTTCACAAGATTTAAAATTAATTTTATTCTATGAATGAAATTATAAAAATC
>JAQBNL010000036.1 GCA_028288585.1 Chitinophagaceae bacterium
GGTGTGCACGGACCAAAAGAAGTGTATTTGTTTTTGGTAGATAAGGCATAATATTTACCCATACTATATTTCATTATTTCACAAGATTTAAAATTAATTTTATTCTATGAATGAAATTATAAAAATCCTAAAAGAACATAAGCGGGATTTATTTAATAAATACCCTATAGGAAGCCTTGCGCTTTTTGGTTCGTATAGCAGGGGAGATTTTCAGGAGGGCAGTGATGTAGATGTATTGGTAGAATTTACACACCCTGTAGGTATGGAATTTATAAGGTTGTCGCATGACCTGGAAGATATTCTTAATAAAGAGGTAGATTTAGTTTCGAAGCCAGCTATTAAACCAAAGTATCTAAAATTTATAGAACCCGATTTATTGTATGTCTGAAAGAAGCAATGCATTTTTATTAGAGGATATCCTGGAAAGTATAAAAAAAATACTGGAATATACATCTGGCATTACAAAGGATGAATTTCTAGCTGATTATAAAACCCAGGACGCTGTAAGTCGAAATTTTGAAATAATTGGAGAGGCTTCCGGCAGATTAACTAATGAATTTAAAATTATGTATAGTAGTATAAACTGGAGAGAGGTTAAAGATTTTAGAAACACCCTGATTCACGACTATTTTGGAACAAACTATACTACCGTTTGGTTAATAATCCATAATGATTTAAAAATTCTTCAGGAAAAACTAATTGGCATTAATAAAAAATTATCTGAAGAAATTTAATGATCTTATCACCTGATAAAAAAATATACTTTCTTTCCGATTTTCATCTCGGCGCACCTGATTATGCAAGCAGCTTAATAAGAGAGAAACGTATCGTTAAATTTCTGGATGAAATAAAAAATGATGCAGCACAAATATTTATCCTGGGAGATCTGTTTGACTTTTGGTATGAATATAAAACAGTTGTTCCCAAAGGATTCGTACGAATTTTAGGTAAGCTGGCCGAACTGACAGATGCAGGAATTGAAATACATTTTTTTGTTGGCAACCATGATATGTGGATGAAAGGCTATTTTGAAAAAGAACTGAATATAAAAGTATATCACCAGCCACATGAATTTGATCTGAATGGAAAAAAATTTTTTATCGGTCACGGTGATGGTTTAGGACCGGGAGATCATCGGTATAAAGCCCTGAAAAGAGTTTTTAGAAATAAGTTTTCGCAATGGATGTTTGGCTTTCTGCATCCCCGCGTTGGAATTGGTATGGCTGATTATTTCAGCCGTAAAAGCAGGGCAACCACAGGAAAAACAGATGAGCAGTTTTTAGGAGAGGATAAAGAATGGCTTATTATTTTCAGCAGGGAAATGCTAAAGACAAAACATTATGATTATTTTATTTTTGGCCACCGGCATTTGCCAATAGATTTTAAATTGAACGATGCAACTTATTATATTAATTTAGGCGACTGGATAAAGTATAACAGCTACGCTATTTTTAATGGAGAAAATGTTGAATTGAAATTTTATACCAATTGAAAAAGAAATTACATCTCATAATAATTTTCGCCATGGTTGGCATTCTCACTAGCCATACGTTTGGGCAAACTGCTCCAAAGGATAGTGTAGATCAGCTTTCCGCAAAACAGGATACGGTTTTTCGCTTTCAGCGGGCTATTAATTATCCCATCGCCTCTTTTACGGTAAATAATCTTGGCGAGCTTTATATCATCAATACCAACAACCAGCTTAAAAAATTAAATGAAAGAGGCGATTCTGTTGGCGTGTTTAACCAGGTAACAAAATATGGTAAGCTCTCTTATGTTGATGCACAAAACCCATGGAAAACTATTCTCTTTTATGAGAATTTCTCAACCATAGTTTTATTAGATAAATACTTAAATGTTCTTACTAACATAAATCTGCGTAAGCAAAATATTTTTGGAGTAAAAACGGTTGCTGCTTCTTATGATAATAATATCTGGCTGTTTGATGAGCAGGAAAATAAATTAAAAAAGATTGATGATGCCGGCAAAGTACTGATGGAAACAGTTGACTTCCGTTTGCTCTTTGACGCTGTGCCCTCGCCAGTTCAAATTGTAGACAGGGATGGTTTTGTGTATTTGTATGATCCCAAAAAAGGCGTTTATGTTTTTGATTACTACGGAAGTTTTAAAAACAAAATACCATTCCATAACTGGAAAAACATTGCTGTGATAGAAAAAAGTTTGTATGGATTTGATGATGTGTATTTGTACCGGTATGGCCTTGGTACGCTCAGCCTAAAACAATACGCATTGCCTGCAGCTTTTAAAAATTACACCTCTTTAAAAGTAGGTGTTAATAAAATTTATTTTCTAAAGAATAATAACCTGCAGGTTTATTCCCTACAATGAGTTTGATTTATTACCTACTATTTCGGACAGTTCCTTATCCCATTTTCCTGTTTTGCCGTATTCAACTACACGCCCTATTTCCTTCCCGTTTTTCATTACAATAATAGTAGGAACATTTGTAATATTCAGTGCAGAAGCTATATTGCCTAAGGTTTGTTTTTGCCTGTCAACTCCAAAAAAGGTTATCCTGTCATCTGCAATACCTGCTTTTTCCTGGAGTATAAAAAACTTCGGCAAAATAAAACGGGTATCATCACACCATGTTCCCCCAAAAATTACATACTTCACAGTGTTGTCCCTGTGTAATACGCCAACAATTGCTGTATCGGGATTGGTATAAAATTTTTGATTATCTGCATACCATTTAAATGCCGTATCATTTTTAATAAGCTCTTTATTAATGATCCCTTTAAGAATTTTTGCTCCGGGATGGTTGGGATCAGCATTAACCTCGTACTGGGTTTGCGAAAAAGTGGCGATGCTTAGCATTACTAAAACACCGGTAAATAAAATTTTTGTTCTCATAGGATGCAAAGATATTTTATAAGCTTGCTTTTAATTCATTTAAAAAAGATTTTAACTTTTGCAGCGACCGTATCATCTCAAATTTTTCAGAAGCTGTTTTATTGCTTTTTAAAAATTCTTTGGCGCCTTCAATAGTATATTTTCTTTGTCTTAACAGGTGATGAATAAGTTTAAGATTTTTTACATCTTCCGGCCGGAAGAACCGATCACCTTTTGCATTTTTCTTCGGTTTTAAAATATCAAACTCATTTTCCCAATAGCGTATCAGCGATGCATTTTCATTAAACATTTTTGACACATCGCCTATTGAATAATAAGATTTTTTAAAAAGAATTTCATCTTCGGGTATCTCTATCGAATCATTATCAACAATATCTTTTAAATTTTTTCGCCCCCTTGGAGATTTTATCTTCCCGGGAGAAGATAAATCCTTTGCTGTTTGCTTAGCAGCTCCACTCTTTTTTTTATCTGCTTTTTTTTCTGAAGAAGAATCATCAAAAGCAAATGTTATTTGTTCTGGTGCCATTAGTCTAAACTTTTAGCGCTGCCATTTGCAGCTTTTTTTAATAGCCTGTCAAATTGTTCAGGTGTAAGATCGTTATAAAAAAAGTAAACCGGATCAACCTCAACCCCGTTTACATGAACTTCATAATGGCAATGCGGCCCTGTGCTTTTTCCGGTGCTGCCTACCCAGCCAATCAATTCCCCACGCTTAACTCTTTGGCCATTTCTTACTTTTATACGCACCATGTGCCCATATAAAGTTTCATAGCCATAGCCATGATTAATGATAACATGATTGCCAAAACCACCTGCTGAAAACGATGCCTCTTTTACCACGCCGTTCCCGGTAGCATAGATCGGTGTTCCCTGCGGCGCTGTAAAATCAAGTCCCTTATGCATTTTAGGCGTTCCGTAAACCGGATCAATCCGCATACCAAAACCGGATGCAATCCTGTCAAGATCACGATTACTTACGGGTTGTATAGCAGGAATACTGGCTAATTTTTCTCCCTGGTTCTTTATTAATTTTTCAATATCATTATAGCTGTCAAACTGGTAATTTATTCTTGCACTAAGATTATTTAAAGTATTTGCCAACTCATTTCCCAGTTTATCTTCATTCATTGCTTCCACTTTCTCAACTTCTTTTTTCTGCTCAATTAATTTTGCTCTTGCACTGTCCGGTAAAGGATTGGCTTCAAAAATAGACCGGTAAACCTGGTTATCCCTGTTTTCCAAAGAAGCCATCTCCTGTTGTAAAGTCTGTACTTTATTATTCAGCACATCATAATTTTCTTTCATGCCCTGGTATTGGGCCCTTGCCAGTTTTGCTTCGGGCGAAGGAATAAACCGGAAGGCAATTGAAACTAATATTAATGCGGTTACAAGTGCTGCTGCTATAAACCCAAAAAAACGCAGAAGCTTTACCCTAAGCGGCGTAACCAGCTTTTCGTAACGGAGAGTATTTGTATTATAATAGTATTTTATTTTTTTCATGACTACCGCTGCAATTCAAAATTTCTAAATTAATTTGTTTACCAACAGAAGTTTTTCATGGCGTCATCGTTGTGTCACTCACTTCTACTTTCTGTTCCCTATTCAGCAGACATTGTCTTTATGAGTTAGCAAATCTTTCCGCCAACTGGTGGAGGAAATTTAGAGGAGGCTTTTCTTATCTTTGCCCGAAACACGCAAATATAACTGCTTAATAAGCAAAAATCAACCACAAATACACCATTGGCATGATGACGAGTTCTGAAATAAGGCAACATTTTTTTGATTTTTTTAAATCGAAAGCACATACCATTGTTCCATCTGCGCCAATTGTTATTAAGGATGATCCCACATTAATGTTCACCAATGCAGGAATGAACCAGTTCAAAGATTATTTTCTTGGAAACAAAAAGCCACAGCATACAAGAGTTGCTGATACACAAAAATGTTTACGGGTTAGTGGTAAGCATAATGACCTGGAAGAAGTTGGCGTGGATACTTATCATCATACCATGTTCGAGATGCTGGGCAACTGGAGCTTTGGTGATTATTTTAAAGAAGAAGCGATTGCATGGAGCTGGGAATTATTGACCGAAGTTTATAAGATAGATAAACACCGTTTATACGTTACTGTTTTTGAGGGTGATGCAAAAGAAAAATTACCCAGGGATGATGAAGCAATTGGTTTTTGGAAGAAGTGGATTAGCGAAGACAGGATAATCATGGGGAATAAAAAAGATAATTTTTGGGAGATGGGAGATACCGGTCCCTGCGGACCATGCACCGAAATTCATGTTGATAGCAGGACCGATGACGAAAGAAAAACTGTTGATGGAAAAAGCTTAGTGAACAATGACCATCCGCAGGTAATTGAAATATGGAACAATGTATTTATTCAATATAACCGGAAAAAAGATGGGAGTCTTGAGCCATTGCCGGCAAAACATGTTGATACAGGAATGGGGTTTGAAAGACTGGTAAGGGTTTTACAGAACAAGCAAAGCAATTATGATACGGATATTTTTACAGGAACAATTGCCGAAGTTGAAAAATTATCGGGAAAAAAATATACAAATACAGATAGTAAGCCTGATATAGCTTTTCGGGTGATTGCAGATCACATAAGAGCAATTGCATTTCCAATTGCAGATGGTCAACTGCCTTCCAATACAGGCGCAGGCTATGTAATAAGAAGGATATTAAGAAGAGCTGTGCGATATTATTTTTCTTATTTGGGTGTGAAGCAACCATTGTTGTATAAATTAATTCCTGTTATTGCAGAACAATTCAAAAATGTATTTCCTGAATTGGATAAACAAAGAGACTTTATCACAAAAGTTATCCATGAAGAAGAAGTAGCTTTCTTGTACACATTAGATAAGGGATTAAAAAAAATTGATCAATATTTTAAAGAAAGGACTAAGGAAATAACAAGAGAGGCTTCTAAGGTGATTGGTAGATTCGAATCAACAAGTATTGGAGAATTTGAGCAAAAAACTATTATTGATGGTAAAACAGCTTTTGAGTTATTTGACACATTCGGTTTTCCTTTGGATTTAACAAGATTGATTGCTATGGAACGGGGTTGGAGAATAGATGAAAGAGGATTTGAAATAGAAATGCAACTTCAAAAAACACGAAGCCGTGCCGCAAGTGTTGTTGATACAGAAGACTGGGTTGTCGTAAATGAAAACGGTTCTTCCAAATTTGTTGGCTACGATTCTTTTGAAACAGAAAGCCAAGTTTTAAAATACCGCAAAACAACATCACAGGGTAAAGAAGCATTTCAAATTGTTCTGGATAAAACGCCTTTCTATGCGGAAAGTGGCGGGCAGGTTGGAGATAAAGGCTCTTTATTTTTTGGCGGAGAAGAAATTGAAGTAACTGATACAAAGAAAGATAATGACCTCATTATTCATTTTACACAAAAGCTGCCTGCTTCAATTTCAAATAAAGTAATTGCAAAAATAAATGTTGCAAAAAGAATCTCTACACAGGTACATCACACTGCTACCCATCTTATGCATGCGGCGCTGCGTAAAGTATTAGGTAAACACGTTACACAAAAAGGCAGTTTGGTTAATGATGAATACCTGCGTTTCGATTTTTCGCATTTTGCAAAAGTTACTGATGAGGAACTCCAAAAAATTGAAGCATTGGTAAATGAAAAGATCCGTGAGAATATTCCCGTAGCAATAAAAGAAATGAAAAAGGATGAAGCTATTGCAACAGGCGCTATGGCATTGTTCGGAGAAAAGTATGGCGATATAGTTCGGGTTGTTATCATTGATCCTGGTTATTCAATTGAGCTTTGTGGCGGAACACATGTTGGAAGTACAGGAGAGCTTGGCATCTTTAAAATAAAACAGGAGACTGCAGTGGGTGCAGGTGTTCGCCGGATTGAAGCAGTAAGTGGCAAAGCTGCTGAAGATCTTATTAATGAGCAATTCGAAATAATCCGTGCAATTCGTGATACTTTAAAAAATCCAAAAGATATTACCAAATCAATTGAAAATTTATCAACCGAAAACGGAGAGTTAAAGAAGAATATAGAAAAATACGAAGCACAAAATGCAGAGTCCATAAAGAGAGACCTCCTGCAAAAGATTGAAACTATCAATGGTATAAATTTTATCGGGCAAATTGTAACTGTGTCAAATCCTGATGCATTAAAAAAGATTTGTTTCTCTTTAAAAAGCGAATTGAAAGATTATGTAATAATTCTTGCATCCAATATTGATGGTAAGCCTAACATAGCGCTTATGCTGGATGAAACAGTGGCCGCTTCCAAAAATTGGGAAGCGCCAAAAATTATCAAAGAATATATAGCCCCGCTTATTAAAGGCGGTGGCGGCGGACAAAAAACACTGGCTACAGCAGGCGGTCAGGATGCCGCACATCTTACTGAAGTAATTGAAAAAGTAAAATCATTACTCTAATACACATCGTTCTTAAACACTGCAAGGCCTATTCTCTTATTCTCTCCGGAGATAATACTCATTTGGGCCTTTCTGCTATATAACCAGTAAAAATAAGGCCAAAAATATATCTGCGAAATATTTCGTAATTCAAAAAATGTTTCTATATTTGGCATCTACTAAATATTTCGTACATAAAATTTAAAAGATGAAAAAGATTATTTTACTGGCACTAGCCTGGCCTCTCTGTTCTTATCCTCTTTATGCCCAGAAAGAACAAAAGGAGAAAACAAAAAATAACAGCCGGGAGATCATCATTATAAAAAGTGGTGATAAAGAAAAAAAACTTACTATCGAAACCAAGGATGGTGAAGTATTCATAAACGGTAAACCATCATCTGAATATAAGGATGATGATGTTAATGTTATCAGGCAAAAATTTAAGAGTGATTTCCTTTACACACCGGGAGCGAACATTTATTTTAATAACCGGGATGGAGAAAATAAAGGTTTTCTTGGTGTGACAACAGAGAAAGCAGATGGCGGGGTAAAGATCACAGATGTATCAAAAGGCAGTGCTGCCGAAAAAGCCGGTTTAAAAGAGGGAGATGTTATTACTAAAGTGGGAAACAAAAACATAACTGATCCGGATGATCTTATGGATGCTGTTACCACTTACAAGCCTAAAGAAGAGGTAACTATTTCTTACAAAAGAGATGGCAAGGCAGGCGATGTAAAAGCTACCCTGGGCGGTAGAAGTTTTTCCAGGACATATTCTTTTAACAGTAACGGGATGAACGATTTCAATTTTACTATGCCTAAAATAGCTCCCATGCCGCATCAGCCTTTTACCATGGCCTGGGGTTTTGGCCGGGGAAGATTAGGTGTGAGAATTGAAGATACAGACAATGACAGCGGGGTAAAAATTACCGATGTGGATGATGAGTCTGCGGCTGCAAAAGCAGGACTAAAGGAGAATGATATTATTACAGAAGTGAATGGTAAAAAAGTAAAAGATGTTAATGAAGTAAGAAAAGAATTAGGAGAGGTAAAAGATAAAAATTCTTATAATATTAAAGCTAAAAGAAATGGCTCAGATATGAATTTCGAAATAAAAATTCCTAAAAAAATTAATAAAGCGGATTTATAAACTCTCTCTTAGTGTGTTTAATTTAAAGGCTGCTCTCATGGGCAGTCTTTTTTGTGCTAAAGTACCTCCGCGGGTTTTTCATACCTTAGCAAAATGTTGGATACCCAAAAATATGAAGCTGTTATCGGGCTTGAAGTGCATACACAACTGCTTACAAAAAGCAAATTATTTTGTGGGGATAGTACTGAATTTGGCTCTTTGCCCAATACTAATATCAGCCCTGTTTCTTTAGCGCACCCGGGCACTTTGCCTAAAATGAATAAAAAGGTAATTGAGTATGCAATTAAATTAGGGATTGCACTTCATTGCGATATTGAACAGAATAATTATTTCGCAAGAAAAAATTATTTCTACCCTGACCTTCCTAAGGGTTACCAGGTTTCGCAGCATACTACGCCTATTTGTAAAAATGGATTTGTAAGTATCAACATAAATTCAGAAGAAAAAAATATAAAGCTGAATCGCATTCATATAGAAGAAGATGCCGGCAAAAGTTTGCATGATATAGACGAAAATTATACCTGCATTGACCTGAACAGGGCAGGTGTCCCTTTGCTGGAAATAGTGAGTGAGCCTGCTATGCACAGCGCTGATGAAGCGTTTGCATACATTACTGAAATACGCAAGCTGGTAAGATATTTAGGCATCTGTGACGGCAATATGGAGGAAGGAAGTATGCGTTGCGATGCAAATGTTTCCGTCCGGCTGAAAGGAGAAAAAAAACTTGGAACTAAAGTGGAAGTGAAAAATTTAAATTCTATCCGTAATGTAAAAAAAGCAATTGAGTATGAAATAAGCAGGCTTATAGCACTGTCTGAAAATAATGAAGAGATAATTCAGCAGACCAGGAGTTTTGATGCAGCCACAGGAACAACCTTTTCGCTACGCACCAAAGAGGAGGCAAATGATTACCGCTATTTTGCTGAGCCTGACCTTACCCCTTTTTTCATCACCAATGAAATGCTGGAATCAGTAAAGCAAACTATTCCTGCATTACCAAAAGAGTTGGAAATAAAATATCAAAAAGAATTTGGCTTATCAGCTTACGATGCCAAAGTTCTCTGTGAAGATAAATCCACTTCAGATTTTTTTGAATCCATAGTACAACATACCAGCAATTACAAAGCGGCGGCTAATTGGTTACTGGGGCCGGTTCGCTCGTACCTTAATGAAAATAATATTGAAACAGCCGGCTTTCCACTGCCTGCAAAAATCATAGCTGCGCTTATCGGGCTGATAGAAGAAGGAAAAATAAATTTCGGCATAGCTTCAACAAAAATTTTCAATGCATTATTACAGGAGCCGGAGAAAGAGCCTATGCAGCTTGTTACTGAACTCAATTTATTGCAGGAGAGCAATGATGATGCTTTAACTTTGTGGGTAGATGAAGTGATTAATAAAATGCCGGAAAAAGTAAATGAATATAAAAAAGGTAAAAAGACTTTGATAGGCTTATTTGCAGGAGAAGTAAAAAAATTAAGCAAAGGAAAAGCTGATATGCAACAGGTGAATAAATTATTAACTGAAAAATTAAATCAATAATATTCAATGAAAAGATTACTTATTATACTTTGTTCTTTGGCATTATTTTCATGCAAAAATGAAAATACAACGGGGAAGTTTACGGTAACAGGTGAAATAAAAAATGCAGCTGATCAAAAAATATTTTTAGAAGAAATTCATTTTAGCCAGGAACCGCCGGTAGTAATTGATACTTCATTGTTGGAAAAAGGCAAGGTTAATATTAAAAGCATAGCTTCTGAAGAAGGCTTATACAGGATAAGGCTGGAGAAAGGCTCCGGCTATATTTTTATAAATGATAAAGATGCAATATCCTTTACAGCCGATGCAATGGTGGAAAGTTACAAATCCCAGACCTTTAATTCGCCTGCGAATGCCTCTCTTAAAAAATTCATCAGTATGCTGGATTCGCTGCAAGGTGCCATGCATGCAGCAAGTAATGGTATTACCTCATTAAGAGAGTTACATGCAAAAGACAGCATTATCAATGCTTCAGAAAATAGCCTTGCACAAATTACTTTGCAGTACAATGATTTTATTCTGAAGTATATTGATACAACTGCAAGCCCTATTGTTGCCTTATTTGCATTGGGATATACACAGCAAATTAAGCCGGATACGATAACTAAAACAGTTACTGCATTGGCACAACGATTTCCCAATCACCATGCGCTTAATAATCTTGTAAACCAATACAATCAATCTCTTGCCCAAAATAAAAACAGAGAGACAAAACCTGTAGAAAGTACGATGGCGCCTGATTTTACCATGCCCGATATTAATGGAAAACCGGTTTCCTTAAGTTCATTTAAGGGTAAATATGTATTGGTAGATTTCTGGGCCAGCTGGTGCGGTCCCTGCCGTGCAGAAAATCCCAATGTGGTTGCTGCCTATAATAAATTCAAGGATAAAAATTTTACAATCCTTGGTGTTTCTCTTGATAAACAAAAGGCCGCCTGGTTACAGGCCATTAAAGAAGATGGCCTTACGTGGAATCATGTCAGCGATCTTAAATTTTGGAACAGCGCAGCAGTACCCTTGTATAATATAGAAGGTATTCCGTATAATGTTTTGGTAGATCCGCAGGGAAAAATTATTGCAAAGGAATTGCGTGGCGCCGATCTTGAAAATAAATTAGCAGAGGTATTGAAATAATTTTTGTTTACAGGCTTTTGAGTTTCATAGCATCATGGTTCCCGCATATTGCGGGGCTTACTTGTACTATATACCAATATGCATCTTCCCCATGAATTATCTTGCTCATGCATATCTTTCTTTTAATAAGCCAGGGATATTAGTGGGCAATATGATAAGTGATTTTGTAAAGGGCAAAACGAAATTCAATTATCCACAAAACATACAAAATGGCATAGCACTTCACAGGGCAATTGATGAATTTACAGATGCACATCCGGTAACAAAAAAAGCGGCAGCATTTTTCCGCCCGGCTTATCGCTTATACTCCGGCGCTTTTGTAGATGTTGTATACGATCATTTTTTAGCGCTGGATACAAATGAATTTGAAAACTCAATAGTCCTGCAAAATTTTACCCTGCAGGTTTATAATATACTGGAAGAAAATTTTTCTTTACTGCCCCAGCGTTTTCAAAATTTACTCCCTCACATGAAACAACATAACTGGTTGTTTAATTATCAATATTCTTATGGAATTGAAAAAGGTTTTGGAGGATTGGTTTACAGGGCCGCATATATGAATGAATCTGCTACAGCTTATACTGTATTTAATGAAAACTATAATGAACTTAAAGATTGCTATAGTATGTTCTTCCCCTCACTTAAAAAATTTGCTTCGCAATATGTAAGCAACCTTTTACTTATCTGAATCAGTCTATATTTGTACTATAATTAAGCACATATGAAAAAAATTATCACCGTATTATTAGTAACACTTAGCCTGGGCGCTTTAGCACAAAAACTTCCTCCCTTGGATAAATCACCAATGGATATGGCATATTATCCATCCGGTTACCCCATTCTTAAAATCCAAAGTAAGGTAACAGAACCTTTAGTAATAAGGGCAATCTATAGTCGCCCACAATTAAATGGCCGTAAAATTTTTGGAGAGCTTGAAAAATTTGGACAGGTATGGCGGCTTGGCGCTAATGAAGCAACTGAAATTGAATTTTTTAAAGATGTACAGATCAATAATAAAACCGTAAAAAAAGGACGGTATACTTTGTATTGCATTCCTTACGCTGATAAGTGGACATTCATCCTGAATAAAGACACTGATATTTGGGGAGCTTTTAAATACGACTCCACAAAAGATGTTGTGCGTATGGATGTACCAGTAATAAAAAACGATTCCACAGAAGCACTTACCATAACTTTTGAAAGATCGGATGCAGGTGCCAATATGTTAATATATTGGGATGATGTAAAGGCAGTTTTGCCAATCGCATTTAAACATTAATTTATGAAACTCGGAACTAAATTAATTCATGCAGGTGTAGAGCCTGATCCTTCAACGGGGGCTATTATGACGCCTATATACCAAACATCAACCTATGTGCAAACTGCACCGGGCGATCATAAAGGATATGAATATGCAAGAACGCAGAACCCTACAAGAACGGCCCTGCAAAATGCTTTGGCCGCAATTGAAAATGGGAAATTTGCATTGTGCTTCAGCAGCGGTATGGCAGCAACCGATGCTGTTATCAAACTTTTAAATCCCGGTGATGAAGTGATTGCCGCTAATGATATGTATGGTGGAACTTACCGCATGTTTACCAAAATTTTTGAAAAGTATGGTTTGAAGTTTCATTTTATTGATATGCAGGATGCAAATAATATTAAACAGCATATTAATACCAACACAAAACTTATCTGGACAGAAACGCCTACTAATCCTATGATGAACATCATAGATATCAGGGCTGTGGCTGACATAGCAAAAGCTAATAACATTCTTGTTTGTGTTGATAATACATTCGCCTCCCCTTATTTGCAAACACCATTGGATCTGGGTGCTGATATTGTTTTACATTCTGCAACAAAATATTTAGGCGGGCATAGCGATGTAGTGCACGGCTGTTTAATTATGAATGATGCTGTCCTGGAAGAAAAACTTCGTTTTATTCAAAATAGTTGTGGTGCAGTTCCCGGCCCACAGGATTGCTTTTTGGTTTTACGTGGATTAAAAACTTTACACATCCGCATGCAAAGGCATTGTGAGAATGGAGAAAAAATTGCCAATTGGCTGCGCACTAATTCCAGGGTTGATAAGGTTTACTGGTGCGGCTTCCAGGATCATCCTAATTATGCAGTTGCAAAAAAACAAATGAGAGGTTTTGGCGGCATGATAAGTTTCACTTTAAAAGATGATAGCATGGAAGCTGCCAATAAAGTTCTCTCCTCAACTAAATTATTTTCCCTGGCCGAAAGCCTGGGAGGTGTTGAAAGTTTGATCGGGCATCCTGCAAGCATGACGCATGCAAGCATCCCCAGAGAGGAGAGAATAAAGAATGGGCTGGTAGATTCATTGATAAGACTTAGCGTAGGTATTGAAGATATTGAGGATCTTATAGAAGACCTTGATAATGCAATTGGTAAAGAGGAGCAACAATCAAAAATAAAGTACTGAAAGAAAAGCAGTAACAGTATAGAACATGAAGCTTTCTGATAAAGCCTCACTGAAAATTTTTCTTGATAAGAAGGTTGATGAATATAATCAGCCTTCTTTTATTAAGAACGACCCCGTTTGTATTCCTCATTCATTCTCAAAAAAACAGGACATAGAAATTGCAGGTTTTTTTGCTGCAATATTCGCCTGGGGAAACCGGACTACTATAATAAATAAGAGCAGGGAACTAATGCAGCTTATGGATAATTCGCCTTACCAATTTATACTTGGGCATGAGGTATCGGATCTAAAAAAATTAATGGGATTTAAGCACAGGACTTTTAATACTACCGACCTTTTATATTTTATAGAATTCTTGAACCATCATTATTCAAAAAATAAATCATTGGAGTCAGCATTTTTTAACAAACAATCTCTTTTAAAAGAGGCTTCGAAAGCCTCTCCCACCGGGGGAGGTTTGGTGGGGGAAGCCTTAAATCATTTTTATAATTATTTTTTCTCTTTAAAAGATTCACCTCCCAGAACCGTTAAACACATTGCATCGCCACAAAAAAAATCTACCTGCAAAAGATTAAATATGTTCCTGCGGTGGATGGTTCGTAAAGACAACCGCGGAGTTGATTTTGGAATATGGGAAAAAATCTCACCATCACAATTAATTTGCCCGATTGACGTACATGTGGCAAGAGTTGCCAGGCATTTTAATTTATTACATCGCAAGGCAACCGATTGGCAGTCAGCATTGGAACTAACTGCAAACCTTCGTAGCTTAGATGAATCCGATCCTGTTAAATATGATTTTGCATTATTCGGATTGGGTGTAATGGAAAAATTCTAACTCATTGTATGGCAGAAAAAGAATTGATACAGATAATCAACAAACAAATCGCCACTGACTTTGTGGAGAATATTTCAATGCAGGAATTACAGCAAAAACTTATTGTTTTTATTAACGAGCTTATTCAAACCGATTTTAAAAAACTGGTAGCTATCTTATATAAGATTGATGTGGATGAGCATAAATTAAGAAGTATTTTAAGAGAAAATTCCGGAAAGGATGCTGCTGATATTATAGCGGTGCTGATCATTGAAAGAGAGATGCAGAAAATACAGACACGCAAACAATTTGGCACCAAAAAATAATTAGAATGCCCGTTAAACTTTCTAAATTATAACCCGTCTTACTTAGGCATTTACTATTAAAAATATTGTTAAACGCAACTCTCATCAATTTTCACGACTTATATTTACAAATCAAAATCAATAAAAAACAAACAAATGAAAATCAAGATTACGTTATTTGCTATGCTAATGTTAGTGGGTGTATTAAGTACACAAGCTCAACAAGGTGGTCAACGCCGCACACCTGAAGAACGCACTAAAATGGTAGTTGACAGGCTTACTGACAGTCTTAAAATATCCACCGTTCAGGCAACCGATATTAATGCAGTTTATTTGGATTACTATAAATCGCAGGATAAATTAAGAGAAGGTTTGGCCCCGGGAACAAGACCCGAAAAAGCAGATATGGATAAGATCATTGATCTGCGGGATGCAAAGCTCAAAATAATTTTAAAAGAAGAACAATTCGCAAAGCTTAAAGAAATGGAAGCTGCTATGCGTAATCGCGGTGGTGGACAAAGGCCTCCGGGACAATAATTAATAATTTTATATTTGAAACCCCGAATTAAGTTCGGGGTTTTTTATTTTGCGTTATTTTCTTTCAAAACATTATTAATTCTTTCACTCAGGGTTTCATAATCCGTATATCCCCTTGCCAGTAAATAAAATTTACTTTCACTTAGCTGCATAAGTACGGCAGGATATCCTGTTACCTGTAGCTGTTTACACAAAGCAAATTCATAGTGTGCTCTCTCTTTGTATTCTTCATCATGCAATTTTTCATAAAACTCTTCCGCGGGCAAATTGTATTTTTCCAGAAGAAGGCGATAAGCTTCATCATCGGTTAAATCCCTGCCTTCATAATGTAATGCATATTGCATATCTGCAGCAAAGCTTACCTGCTGATCGGGAAAATATTCTTTAAAAATGCAAAGAGCTATTGCGGGTTTTTCTGAATTAGGATACCAGTCACTTGCATCAGGATGATTTATATGCCATAAATAATCTTCCCCAAATTTAATTCCCGTTAACTCTTCTACATTTTTATATGCTTTGCTGATGTAACCCGCTGTAGCACCGATATGTACTGGTTCTTCAGGCAATATCATTCCACCCGACAATACCTCTATTTCCAGCCTGTTTTTATATTCTGAATGTATCTTTTTCATAACCTGGCTAAAGCCATAACACCAGCCGCAATAAGCATCGTAACAATATATAAGCGTAGGATTCATAATCAGCTGTTTAGTTTTTGAAGATATGTTTGAATGTATTCCTCTTTCTTTTTTAATTTGTATTGCATAATAAACCGGGGATGAGATAATGGAATAATTTTATCGAAAAACTTTTTTTCTTCATTCAGTTTTGAGAGATATTTATAATTCTTTCCATCACCCAAACAAAATGCAATCTCTCTGCCAATACCAAAATCTATTTGCTTATTCATGCAGTTAACAACAAACTCTGTAATATTATTCTGCAGATCCTTATCATCATAGTAATTTAAATTTTTTCCATGTTTTGTAAAACCCAGCGGACTTACAGCTGTGATGTAAAAATCATCGTAGAATTTTTTTACACCTCCATAAGCATGAATAACATCATAAACAAATAATGAAGACAATTCCTGCTTCTGTTGAAAATGATTATCTATACCACATTCTTTTTTTAACCGGATAGGATCGGTAAATGGAACGCCTGTAACACCTGCGCCAAATCTGCCTGGGTTAATACCAATTATCATCCTCCGCCGATTATTATCATCATAATATTTTTTATAGAACTGGGTACATATCTGCATAGTAAGCTTATCCTTAAACGGATTCATGACTTCTATCTCATGTGGCAGATCTATATTTAATTCAAGGTTTTTAAAAAAAGAAAGGATATGGTCAGCAAAGGTCTTCATTATTAATGTGCCTCCAGCCAGTTCTCACCAACACCTACTTCAGCATCTGCAGGTACATCATTGGGTAATTGCAAAGCCGTCTGCATGCAATTGATGATGATAGGTTTAATGATTTCTACTTCTTCCTTGTGTGCATCAAATACCAGTTCATCATGAACCTGCATCACCATTTTAGAACGGAATTTTTGCCTTTTAAATTCATTGTGAATTTTTATCATTGCCAGTTTTATCATATCAGCTGCCGTTCCCTGTATGGGGGAGTTGATGGCATTGCGTTCTGCATAACCCCGAACCGTAAAGTTAGATGAGTTGATATCTTTCAGCCAGCGCTTGCGCCCCATCAGTGTTTGCACATACCCATTTTCCCTGCAAAAGTTAATGGACTCATCCATATACTTTTGAATATTGGCGAATTGCTTTTTATAAGTATCAATAATTTCTTTTGCCTCACTTCGGGAAACGCCAATATTTTCTGACAATCCAAACGCTCCCTGCCCATAAATAATTCCAAAGTTTACGCTCTTTGCTTTGTAGCGCATTTCTTTTGTAACATCTTCTTCTGCCACGTTAAAAACTTTAGCTGCAGTTGCAGTATGAATGTCTTTATTTAGTTTGAAGGCTTCACACATTGCCGGGTCGCCACTGATAGCTGCAACAATTCTTAATTCGATCTGGGAATAATCAGCAGAAATGATCACATGATCATAATTTCTTGGAATAAATGCTTTTCTTATCTCTCTTCCGCGTTCTGTTCTTACGGGAATATTTTGCAGATTTGGATTATTACTGCTGAGCCGGCCTGTAACTGCAATTGCCTGCCCATAGCAGGTATGCACTCTTCCTGTTCTTTTATTAATGATCTGCGGCAGCGCATCAACATATGTTGATTTTAATTTTGTAAGCTCACGAAAACCTAAAATATCATCTACAATTTTATTTTGATGAGAAAGCTTCAGCAATACATCTTCGCCGGTTGAATATTGACCGCCTTTTGTTTTTCTTCCTTTAGCATCCAGTTGCAATTTTTCAAATAATACCTCGCCCAGTTGTTTAGGTGATGCCAGGTTAAAACGAACCCCTGCCTGTGCATATACACTTTCCTCACAACGCTTCGCTTCTGTTTCCAATTCTTTAGAATAATGATTTAAAAAATCCATATCCACTTTCACACCTTCGTATTCCATATCAGTCAATACTTTCACCAGAGGGCTTTCTACTTCCTCAAAAACTTTTTCAACCTGTTTTGTTTTTAATAAGGGGGTAAAAGCATTTTTTAACTGCAGGGTTATATCAGCATCTTCGGCAGCATACTCTTTTATCTTTTCAATTTCAACATCCCTCATCGTTCCCTGCCCCTTTCCCTTCTTGCCAATTAATTCTTCAATGGCAATTGGCTCATAGCCGAGATACTGCGCACTCAACATATCCATATTCCGCCTGCCTTCGCTCTCTATTACATAATGCGCAAGCATTGTATCAAAAACTTTTCCCTTCAATTCCATACCATACCATTTCAACACCAGCAGGTCGTATTTAATATTTTGCCCTATCCATATTTTTGATTCATCATTAAAAAGACCTGTGAAATGATTCAGGATGATGCTTACTTCTACAATGTCAGCAGGAAGTGGTACATAATAACCTTCGCCGGGTGTAAGGCAAAAGCTTAATCCAACAAGCTCTGCATTATTTGCATCAATACCTGTTGTTTCTGTATCAAAAGATATTTCAGTATGTGGCAATAATTTTTCTACTAATTCTTTTATGGCAGTTTCACCTTCAACAGCAATATATTGATGCGGTGTGTTATTGATATTTTTATCAACAACAATAGCAGGTTTTTCCTCCTGCCTTTCAATTTCTTCAGGCTTCGGAAGCGGCTGCTCCATTGCATTCCCGAAGAGATCAGTTTGCACAACCGTGCCGCCGCCAACTGCGTATGCGGTATATTCTTCTCCTAAAATTCTCCGGCCAAGCGTTTTAAATTCAAGGTCATTAAAAATATCTTTAAGCGCTTCGTTATTATAGGCCTTGATCCTGAAATCTTCTTCATGAAATTCGCATGGTGCATTGGTAACAATTGTTGCCAGCTTTTTACTAAGGATGGCGAGGTCTTTTCCTGCTCTTACTTTTTCTCCCAAAGCGCCTTTAATGTTATCAGCATTTGCCAACACATTTTCCAACGTTTCATATTCTCCTAAAAGTTTTGAAGCTGTTTTTTCACCAATACCCGGGATGCCCGGGATATTATCAACTGCATCTCCCATTAAGCCAAGTATATCAATTACCTGTGATACGCTTTTTATATTCCACTTTTCACAAACCTCTTTGGCTCCCAATATTTCTACCTTACCACCCTGGTAACCGGGTTTATAAATTTTTATTTTATCAGTAACAAGCTGGCCAAAATCTTTATCCGGCGTAACCATGAACACTTCATACCCTTCCTTTTCCGCCTGTTGTGCCAACCCTCCAATAACGTCATCTGCCTCAAAGCCATCGCATTCAATTACAGGAAGATTAAATCCTTTAATGATTTTTTTTATGTCATCCAATGCCAGTATAATATCTTCAGGAGCATCCTGCCGGTTAGCTTTATAATCAACAAAATCTGTATGTCTTTCCGTTGGCGCCGCAGTATCGAATGCCACCGCCAGGTGAGTAGGTTTTTCTTTTGTTATAAGCTCGTAGAGCGTATTGGTAAAACCAAACTGTGCATTGGTGTTTTTACCTTTTGAAGTTAGGATAGGATTGCGTATCAAAGCATAATAAGCCCTGAAAATAAGCGCCATGGCATCCAATAAAAACAACTTTTTCTCCATCGGGCAAATGTAAAGCAAACGGTAGTCTCCATCAAAAATGACTGTGTTATCAAAATAAATTATTAACAAAGAAATGCCCTGTCCAACTTAAAAATTTTGTAATTTGATTGCCTTAAGCTGCTAAAATGAGCCTGAATTTTATATTCTATACCAGGAATATTTTTCTTTTTAAACTCCCCTGCTTAATTATATTTTGCTTACTTACTATTATTTGTTTTGGCCAGGAGAATACAAATACGGTTAGAGGGGTTAAAGAAGAAACGGGCACAGCAAAAGCTATAGGAAACCAGTATGCATTAGTTGTAGGCGTATCAAAATACCAAAATATACAAACGCTGTTATATGCAGATGATGATGCAATATCTTTTAAAGAGTTTTTAATTGATACCAAATTAGTACCCGAAGCCAATATCTACTCCCTTATAGACTCTACGGCTACCCGGTCCCGGTTTTATGCAGAGATTAAAAAGATAATGGATAAGCTTAAAGAGAATGACAGGGTCATCATTTATTTCGCAGGCCATGGTGATGTGGACAATGATATTGATGCCGGTTTTTTATTGGGCTTTAATTGTGAGGCCACACCTTATGCAGCTTCGGACGCCATTGATATTTCTACCCTTGAAAAATATGTAGATGCCTTTACTGAGAAAAAGAAGGCAAAAGTAATCCTGATCTCAGATGCATGCAGATCCGGTAAGTTAACCGGTGGTGCTCATGGTGCAGAATTAACACTAACAGCATTAAGCAGCCGGTTTAAAAACACAATAAAAATACTTAGTTGCGGCCCCGGCGAATTATCTGAAGAAACAAATTTCAGAGGTGGCGGACACGGAATATTTACTTATTATTTATTGCAGGCTTTGTATGGCCTGGCAGATGAGGATAATAATAACCTGATCACAAAGAAAGAACTTGATAAATTTTTAAAAGACAAAGTTTCCAAATCCACCAATGATCGTCAAAATCCAATCATTGAAGGAAATGCCAATGAAGTTATTTTAGAAGTTACCGCTGAACTTAAAACCGCAATGCTGGCAAAAGCCAAAAGCGATGGGGAAACAAAATCAGTTGCCACCCGGTCATTCAGCCAAAAAAAGTATAATGGCATTTCTTTAAGTGATTCAATCCTTATAAAGAAATTTTATAACCAGCTAAGAGATAATAAGCTTAACACTCCTGAAGGAGATAATGCCTATGAAACTTTTTTAACCGCAAAAAAAGTTATTGCAAATGTTGATCTTGTTAATTCTATGAAGTATGACCTTGCTGCGGGGCTTGAGGATGATGTTCAACCCTTACTTAACAGATTTACCCGTGGCGAATTCCAGGATTACCCTTACGATCTTTTTAGCATTGCAAATAAAAAGCTGCAAATAATAAAATCTGATCTTATAACACCTGATGATTACCGGTATAATGATATAGAGGCTTTGCGCATATTTTTTAGCAAAGCAGGGTATTATAATGATGATGTTTTACAAGATCTCTTAAAAGCAGATTCTATCCTTCCAAACACCGCGTATATTAACTGTGAAATTGCCCGCTGCTATTCAGAACGCTCAGTTCCTGATACGGCAAATGCTTTTAAGTATTTCAGGAAATCGATGCAGCTGGCGCCTACATGGCCTTTCCCCCACTTAATTGCCGGTTTGTTTTACATGGAATTAAAAATGTATCCCCAGGCCAAGGCGGCCTTTGAAAAGGCATTATCAATAAAAAAAGATTTTAAACTGGCATTGGTAAACAGCGGCGTTTTATACAGTAAGCTTAATGAGGATGATAAAGTAATAAGTTATTACCGCAGGGCACTGGAAATTCAAAAACCTGAAAGTGATGTGCTGTATAGTAACATTGGATTATACTGGAAAAATAAAGCCAATTATGATTCTGCCCTTTATTACCAGCGCAAAGGATACCAGGTAAACTCTTCTGATATTTATAACATAACCGGCATCATAAATAGTTTTACTAAATTAAAACAGGCCGATTCAGCAAAATATTATATTAAGCTGCTGGAAGCTATTACACTTTCTTCTGCCGATGAATTTAAAACTGTTGGCACTACTTATTATGATCTTGCAGACTATGAAAAAGCTTTGAAATATTATAGTAAATCGCTCTCACTAAAGGCTAGTCCCGATATCTATAATAATATCGGGCTGACTTATGATAAGATGAAGAACAAGGAGATGGCAAAAAAATATTATGCATTGGCTGTTGAGATGGCTAGTGTTGAAAATGGAATAAGTAATCCCGGCATTAAGAATAGTTCGCATAAAGCAAATTCTATTATAACCCCTGCAGCCATATCCACAGCTTCAGGCCGGGCAAGCTCATTAGGTTCAAGCGCAACACGGGCAGAGGATATCAGGAAAATAGGAGACACATATGTGAATGCTTTGGATTATAAAGAAGCGGTAATTTATTATACCAAAGCGCTTGCAGTAAAATCATCGCCTTATATTTATAATAACCTCGGGCTGGCTTATGAAAATCTTCAAAGATTAGATGAAGCCAAAAAATATTACCTGGCTGCACTGCAATTAGATCCGGATTATTCAATATCCATCCGCAACGTTGCACTGTTATATTCCAAAGACGGACGATATGATTCTGTATTTTATTTTCTTCGCAGAAGGTTAAGCGCTAATCCTAATGATGTTTCCAACCTGTCTTTTATGCTTAGCAATTTTGCAAAGCTTGGTCTTAAGGATTCTGTTGTACTGTATGTAAAAAAATTGGAAAATATAAAAGCAGATAATGCTGCTGACATGAGAGATATTGCCGATGCATTCCTTGATATCCCTGATTACAATAATGCAGTAAATTATTATATTAAAACTATTGCTTTAAAGCCTTCAACTATTGCTTACAATAATCTCGGGCTGGCATATGAAAATCTTCAAAGATTTGATGAAGCTAAAAAATATTACCTGGCTGCTCTCCAGTTAAATCCTGATTATGCAGTATCAATCCGCAACGTAGCATTATTATACTCTAAAGCCGGCCAGTATGATTCTGCATTGTATTTTTTTCGAAAAAGATATAATGCAGACCCGAACAATATGTCCAGTTTATCTTATATGCTGGGTGCATTTGCAAAGCTTGGGCTAACCGATTCTTTAATGTTTTACGCAAATAAAATGGAAAGCTTTACAACTAATAACCCTTCTGATATCAGGGAGGTTGCAGATGCTTTTCTTGATATAGGTTATTATGACAAGGCCATTAGTTTATATTTTAAAGCTTTAGCTATCCGGCCTTCAACGGATATATATAACAACCTTGCATTTACTTACGAAACTGCCGGCAAATTTGATGAGGCCAAAAAATATTATAAGCTGGCCGTTGCATTACAATCCGACTATACAACAGCGCTTCGTAACCTTGGTTTATTGTACAATAGAACAGGGATGTACGATACGGCGCTTTATTATTATAAGAGGTTGTATGCTATTTCGCCAACTAATGTTTACAATTTATCAGGCCTTGCCAAACTATTTATCAAATTAAAACAAAAGGATTCTGCTCTATTTTATGTGAAGAAGCTGGAATATATACACACAGAAAATGCCTCAGAATTGCGGGCTATTGCCGATGTATATCTCGATCTTCCTGATTACCAAAAAGCCATAGATATTTACAATGAAGCGCTTACCATAAAACCTGCCGAGGATATTTATAATAACATGGCTATTGCTTATGAAGACATGGAAAAGTATGATGATGCAATACAGGCTTACAAATCAGCCATAAAAATTAAGCCGGATTATATTCTTTCTATAAACAATCTTGCTTCATTATATTACAGAACAAAAAAATATGATTCTGCTGCCGTTTATTATAAAAGAATCATAGCGCTGAACAGCAAACCATCTGCGGCGGCTTACAACTCACTGGCAGATGCATTATACAGTTATGGTAATTATGACTCTGCTATCGTTTATTATAAAAAAGCAATTGCGCTTGACAGCTCGCATTCTAATTATTTTGTAAACCTGGGCGAAGCTTATTACTTCCTTGAGAAATATGCAGAATCAGTTCCATACCTGGAAAAAGCACTTAGTATGGACAGTTCTTATACTTCTTCATATTCCAATTTAGCCTATGGATACTTATTTGTAAAAAAATATAATGAGGCCATTGCTTTATACAAAAAAGCAATTGCAATAAAACCTGAAGAATCTTTTTACAATAACATGGCTTATGCTTATGAAGGATTGGAAAAGTATGATGATGCAAAAAAAACTTACCAGTTAGCTTTAAATATTAAACCGGATTACACCCGGGCAATGTATAACCTTGCATACATATATTACAAAACAAGTAATTATGACTCTGCTATTATTTATTCTAAAAAAATAATCGCCTTAACTGACCCTTCCGCCACCAATTATAACTTTATGGCAGATGCGTTATACAGTAAAACCAATTATGATTCAGCCATCGTTTATTATAAAAAAGCAATTGCACTTGATAGTTCTCATTCTAATTATTTTGTAAACCTGGGGGCTGCATACTATTACCTTCAGCAATATGCAGCATCAGTTCCTTACCTGGAAAAAGCATTATCAATGGATTCATCTTATACCTCATCATTTCCAAAATTGGCTTATGGATATATGATGGCAAAAAAATATGATGCTGCCATTGCTCTTTATAATAAAATATTAAGGCGTGATACTACCGGCCAGGCAATTTATTATTACAATATTGCATGCGCAAAATCCGTTCAGCTTAAAACCGAAGACGCTCTTTATTATCTTGATAAAACAATAAAAACCGGCTATACTGACCTGGCGCATATGGCAGAAGACAGCGATCTTGATAACATAAGAAGCTTACCCGCATTCAAAAAAATTATAGAGACCTATTTTAAAAAAGAAGAGATAGAAAAGTATCCAAAACTTTTCGGGAATAAATAAAAAGATTACTAAAATCTTGTTCCTAAATAATGCGGAAGCATAGCTCTCCATGTTGGCCAGTCATGTTTCATATCTTCTCCCCAAATATCCAGCTCATAATTTATTCCTTTACTGTCCAGTATGCCGGCAAACTTTCTTGATGCATCCGGATCCTCATAAGAACCGCTGCCGCTGAGGATATGAATATGATTGCTTTTGCGGATATTATTTAAAATATTCTCGTCATCCAGATTAGGAATATAATGCTGTGGCGAATTAAAATACACCTGCTCATCCCAAAAACCTTTTGTGTATTCAGTAAGATCGTAAACACCGCTCATAGCAATAGTGCCATTAATAAGATCAGGACGTTTTAAAAATAAATTCATGCTGTGCAATGCCCCAAAGGAGGCACCAGAGATTATGATATCGGTTTCGCCGGAAGTATTTGTTTTTATAAATGGGATCACCTCATCAAATACATAATTATTGAATTGATTATGGCGGATGGCTTTATGTTCCGGTATCATTTCATTATTAAGCCAGCTTTCATTATTAATACTGTTGATAGAAAATATTTTTACTTTCCCGGCATTAATAAAATCCTTTAGTGAGTCTATCAATTGAAAACGCTCGTACTCCAGGTAATCCGCTGCTGCGGTAGGCACTAACAATAATGCAAACCCATAATCACCATAAACAGCAACGGGCATATCCTTAGCAAGAGAAGGGCTGTACCAGGAAGAGAGTTCTCTTTTCATCAAAATTATTTGGTAAATATTTTATTGAAGAACGCTTTCATATCATTCCACGAAGCTGTATCTGCAGCTGCATTGTATTCAATAGGCATATTGAATTTTTTCCCATTTTCTGTCGCAGCAGGATTTGTAAAAGCATGTGTTGCATTAGGATAACTCTTAAAAGTATAATCAACCCCTGCAGAGTCCATGGCCTTTTTAAATGGTTCAACTTCTTTATTTACAAACTCATCTGCTTCACCATGGCAAACTAATATTTTTGCTTTAAGTAATTGCTTATTTACAGGAACCCCGGATAAATTTCCATGAAAACTTACAACACCTTTTAAATCTGCACCAAGTTTAGCAGCATTCAGCACAACAAAACCACCAAAGCAATAACCAATAGCTGCAACATTTGCTGTATCCAGTTGTGGATAGCTTTTAAATTTATTCAGCGCTGCATCCAGGCGTGTTTTTGACAATGTAGGATCTTTGTAATAAGGTGTGGCAAGTGCTTGCGCAGCCGCCGGATCAACCCCTTGTTTACCATCACCAAACATATCTACAGCCATTGCTATATAGCCAAGCTCTGCCAGTTGCCTTGCTCTGCTACGTGAATAATCATTTAATCCCCACCACTCATGCACAACCAAAACACCTGGCCTCTTATCCTTATTTGCCGAATCGTAAACTACATAGCCTTTATACGTTTGGCCATCTAAAGTATAGCTTACAGAATCCTCTTTTATGGCAACAGTTGCAGAATCTTTCTGTGTATTGGTTTCAGTGGTGCTTCCGTTATTACACGAAACGGCAGCTACAGAGCCTGTGATTATGCTCATGAGTATTAATTTAAAATTCATTGTATAAAGATTTTAGGAAGACAAAAGTACAGGAAAAAGATTTTGACAAATTTATCAAAATGAATTCCTTTTTACCCAACCATTTAGCTATTTTAAGCATCAATGGAGCAAGAACGCCTGTTAGTGGAACAAACCGCCCTGCTTATAGAAGGATGTATAAGGGGAGATAGACAATCCCAGAGCCAGCTCTATGCCCTGCTGATGCAGAAGATGTTTGTGGTGTGCCTGCGCTATTCAAAAAACCGTGAAGAAGCTGAAGAAGTATTGCAGGAAGGATTTATTAAGGTTTTTGAATTCATTCATCAATACAAATTTGCAGGTTCTTTTGAAGGCTGGGTGAGAAAAATAATGGTTAACTGCGCCCTGCAGAAATACAGGAGTAAAAAGCTGCATGCGGTAATTGATATTGATACTGCAACGCTTGAAAATATAGGCAATGAAAACATTATTTCCCAAATAGGTACCAAAGAACTTTTAAAAATGGTACAACTACTGCCGCCTTCTTACCGGATGGTTTTTAACCTGTATGTTTTTGAAGGCATGAAACACAGGGAAATTGCAGAACATTTAAAAATTTCGGAAGGCACATCAAAATCTAATCTTTCAGATGCAAGGGCTATCCTGCAAAAGGCAGTACACAACAGTTTGCAATCATCACAAAATATTAAACAATTATGAGTGAAAATCTACACAATATTGATGATCTGTTTAAAAAGGCTATTGATGAGCATGAGGATACGCCTTCGGCAAAGGTGTGGGATGCCATTGATAAAAACCTTGATAAAAAGAAAGTGGTTTCTATATCCAGGAAATATAATAAACTGAAATGGGCGGCCGCTGCACTGTTATTATTTTCTTTTGGAATGGGAATGTATGTATGGCAAACCAGAATGACAAACAGAGAACTGGTTAAAGAAAACAAGATTAATAAAGCCACTAAAACAAATAAGCAAGCATTAAATAATGTTGATAAAAAATTTACAACTCCTGAGACAACAACAACACAGATTGAAAAAAATAGTAAACAGCCGGCTGATAAACAAACAAATTCACCAGCTGTACAAACGGTTGCCAATACTGCAAAGACAAAAAATCAACAGGAAACTTCTCAACAAAAAATTATTCTTCAGCATACACAGAAAACTCAGCCCAATGTAATTGCTTACCAAAATAAAAAACGGTCTAACGAAGCAGACAGGGATAGCAATGAGCAGCAGATAAAAAATAAAGAAACTGTATCAATAGAAAAAGAGGGAGAAAGAGATAATAATATTATTCCTGAAAAGTATACTGCCGGTGTTCCGATGATCTTCAGGAAGCAACCAAATTTATATAGCATGATGCAGATACAATTTGCAGATCCTTTTTCAAATTCTCTGCACTTTTTATTTGCGCCTGCAGAAAATATTACAGAAAAAAATAAAAACACTTCATTGAGAAATAAAACATCAAAATCAACAAAGGCATCTCCCTTTTCTGCTACAGTTTTCTTTTCTCCTGAATTTGTTTCTTCTACCGTAAAAGGTGATCATCCACGTTACAGGGAAGACAACAGGAATGAAATTAAAAATAATGAGAAGATAAACCCTTCATCAAGCTATGGCGTTTTGCTTGATTATGGTATTGGTAATAATTGGAAACTTCAATCAGGAATCGCTGTATCAACAAGGGTTACAGACATTCACACTAAAACTATTTATGCCCGTCCTGATAATGGAGGTAATGTAAATTACAGGCTTAGCTGCTCTGCGGGCTCTGCTTTTGTTCCCCTGAAATCAGGTGCTAATCCTGTACAGGGAGACAGTACTAAAATTTTATCTGCTAAAAATATATTGCAGTATGTCAGCATCCCGCTAAGTATAAAATATTCTATTGGAAAAGGAAAATTTAATGTAGTTCCGGGTGTAGGTATTGCAGCAAACATTTTATCAAAAGGAAAAGTAGAAACTGTAATTGTAACAGGAAGCGGGAATGAAAGTTCATCAACCAGTAATATTGAAGGATTAAAATCCAATTATCTTAGTAGTCAAATAAGTTTAGGCGCCGAATACCATTTGGGTAAAAAAATTGCTTTGAATTTTACACCCACTGCACGGCTTGCTTTATCTTCTATTAATAAAGATGCGGCTGTAAAAACAAAACTTAATTCCTTCGGCCTGTCTGCAGGTATAACATTTAGGCTTTGATTTAAAAACTTTTCTTCGTGAAATGTGAGAGGCGAAACGTGAAAAAAATTCACAGGTCTTACGTTAGTTAAGATTTTCTTAAAGGAAACTTTTTGTAAACTTTCTGCCCAACTATTTTAAATCACTTGTACATCTATCTTTTTGAAATGCTTACTGCATTCGGCCAACCTAAAATTTATAACTATTAAATCTTTAAAAATGAAGCACTCCTTTAAACCACTGACCATTAATGTAGCAATGGCTGCTGTAATGGCTTTGACATCCTGTCAAAAAGAAGCCGGGCTACATACAACAGACATTGCGGCCATCCAGGCAGCCGTGGCACAAACACAGGCAATTGCAGTTTCTATAAGTGCCACAACTCCCGGAGACTCTATATACATTGTAAATACATGTTCAAGGGAATCTAAGCGTGATACAATTGCATTCAGTAATCTTCCTTCTTCGGTAGCCGGTTATCTAAACACAAATTATCCAGCTTATAGTTTTCAAAAAGCATTTACTATAAAAGATGCAGCCGGAACATTGCAGGGTTATGTTGCCATTATTTTATTCAATGGCAACCCTGTAGGATTAAAGTTTGATGCCGGTGGCGCTTTTGTACAAGTGCTTGAGCAACGCGAAGGCCGTGACCTGTTAGGAAATGGTCACCACGAAGGCGGATGTTTTCAGAATCGTGACGGAAAGCAAAGGGATACCATTGCAATATCTGCATTGCCAACTTCCATCACATCCTACTTCGCTTCTAATTACGCTTCTGATACATTGGTTCGTGCCTCTAAAACAAGAGACAGCGGCTACATAGTGTTGAGTAAAAACAATGGGTTATTTGCAACTGTTTTTAATGTATCGGGAAATTTTATAAGCCGTGTTGAATTGCCTGCGCCACGGGGTAAGGCAAATTCAATTGAGCAAAGTGCATTGCCGGCAAACACTCTTTCCTATTTGTCAGCAACCTATCCAAATTATGTTTTTAATAAAGCATTTTCAATTACTGTGAATGGTGTTGTACAGGGATATTGTGTAGTAATTGAAGCGAACAATACAAAATATGCCGTTCAGTTTAATGCTGCAGGAATTTTTGTAAAAGCAAAACCCATAAGATAGTAGAGTCAATAAGCAAATCAGGCTGTTTTTGGTAAGCCTCTGTGTTTCCACACGGAGGCTTTATTAAACTTTAAAAATTATAAAAATGAAACTGTTTTATATCCACAACGAAGAATCCATAAGATCATTTTTAAAAGAGATGTATAATCTTTACCAGCAGCCTTTTGATCCTTCTGATGATTTAAGAACCCTGCCTGGAGAAAATGACAGTCCATTCTTTGCAAAACATGGAGGTGAATACCTGGACAATGTAATGACGCAATGTTTTATTTACTGCATTCTTAATGATTTGAATATTTACAGGATAGCAAACGAAGTGCAGATGGAGATATTTAAAAATAAAGCAGTCGCATAAAATGTAAACACAGTTGCAGAAAAAAATACCCTGGCATGTCCAAAGTAATTATTTCTTCTTAATAAAGTTTACATACACGGAAAGGAATGCTGCAATACCAAAACAAATTGCTGTTACCATATCAATCAGGGAAGAAGAAATATTCTTCCCTGATATTTTATCAGCATAATATTTTATAAAAGAACCCGGTAAATTATGTTCTCCCAGATGTTCTTTTACCCGCCACTGCCAGTCAGTAACCGGGCAATACCCCATACCAAACCAAATACCCAGTAATAACCATGATGCAGCAGTAGCCAGAACACAAACCAGGTGTGCTTTTCGTGTGGCAGGCCATATCCACCCAAATAGGTTGAAACCAATGATAACCAGATGAACAAACGTTAAAAAGGCGTCTAATAGCTGAAGCATTCGGTTAAATTAGGGATAATTAACCGCTTTGCATTATCTTTACAAATAGTCAAATGGCATAAAGAACCGAGGTTTCGCAACGCCATCTTACATAAAAAATTAAAAACAATAATAATGAGAACAGGAAGACCAAGAGAAAGAGCTATAACATTAATGGACGGCTTTTACATTGAGATCAGTAACAAAGGCGAAAGCAAGGGTTTAAAAATAAGAAGTGAGACCAGAGCTGCGATGGAACTTTCTGCAAAGCAATATTCAAAATACAAAGACGTAACTATCCTTGGAGAATATAAAGGTGGTGTTGCTGTTTCAGCAAAGGAAAAGGTGGCATAAGCTACCTGTCTGGGATTTCTCAGAATTTCTTTTACAATACAATTTCATGATTGTTTATTAATTGCTCTTCAACGGAAGTGAAAAGCAAAAAGTAGAACCTTTGCCTTCTTCACTTTTAAAATCAATAACTCCTGAGTGGCGTTTAATTATTTCATTGGAAATATATAATCCCAGCCCTAAGCCCGGATATGTATTTGTTTTATCATTCGCCACACTAAAAAAGCGTGTAAATAATTTTGACTGCTGCGATGCTGGAATACCTATCCCAAAATCCTGTATACAAAGATTT
>JAQBNL010000055.1 GCA_028288585.1 Chitinophagaceae bacterium
AAATCTGACATGAAAAAAGTTGCATTAATTACAGGAATAACCGGACAGGATGGGGCCTATCTTGCTGAACTTTTATTAAATAAAGGTTATGAAGTTCACGGAATTAAAAGAAGAAGCTCCTTATTTAATACCGAAAGAATTGATCATTTATATGAAGATCCCCATGAAAAAAATCTGCATCTTGTTCTTCACTATGGTGATTTAACAGATTCAACTAACCTGATAAGAATAATTCAGGAAGTTCAGCCGGATGAAATTTATAACCTGGCAGCAATGAGCCACGTACATGTAAGTTTTGAAACACCTGAATATACAGCTAATGCAGATGGTATTGGTACACTGCGAATTCTTGAGGCAGTACGCTTATTAGGATTAACCAAAAAAACCAGGATCTACCAGGCTTCCTCATCTGAATTATATGGGCTGGTGCAGCAAGTTCCTCAAACTGAAGCAACAGCGTTCTATCCACGTTCGCCGTATGCAGTTGCGAAATTGTATGCCTATTGGATCACGGTTAATTACCGTGAAGCTTACCATATGTTTGCATGTAACGGAATTCTTTTTAATCATGAATCTCCATTGCGTGGCGAAACTTTCGTCACCAGGAAAATAACCCGGGCAGCAGCAAAAATTGCATTAGGCTTGCAGGATTGTTTATATCTCGGTAATTTAAATAGCCAGCGTGATTGGGGACATGCCAAAGATTATGTGGAGGCAATGTATTTGATGCTTCAGCAGGACAAACCTGAAGATTTTGTAATTGCAACAGGCATAACAACCAGCATACGTGATTTTGCTATAATGGCTTTTAGGGAAGCCGGTATTGAATTATTGTTTAAGGGAGAAAAAGAAAATGAGACCGCTGAAGTTGTATCAAGTATTAATCCGAATATAAAATCGGGAACCACTGTAATAAAGATCGATCCCCGGTATTACAGACCTACAGAAGTAGAATTATTAATTGGCAATGCTTCCAAAGCGTTTGAAAAATTGGGATGGAAACCAACTTACACCTTGCCGGAACTGGTAAAAGAAATGGTACAAAGTGATATAGAATTATTTAAAAGAAACCTGCTTTTAAAAGAAAGCGGCTTTACTATAAAACACCAATACGAATAATTGGAATTAGCTGATAAAATATATATTGCAGGCCATCGTGGGATGGTGGGTAGTGCCATACATAGACATCTTCAATCAAAAGGATTCACGAATATCATTACACGTTCTTCTGCGGAACTCGATCTTAAAGACCAGGCTGCAGTAAATAAATTTTTTAAAACAGAAGAGCCCTCCAGTGTTTTTCTTGCGGCAGCAAAAGTTGGTGGAATCAATGCTAATAATATTTACAGGGCTGAATTTATTTATGATAACCTGATGATTGAGGCGAATGTTATTCATGCTGCTTATAAAGCCGGAGTAAAAAAATTATTGTTCCTTGGTTCATCCTGTATCTATCCTAAAATGGCACCGCAACCTTTAAACGAGGATTCCTTATTAACCGGCTTACTTGAATCTACTAACGAGCCTTATGCAATTGCTAAAATTGCAGGCATAAAATTGTGTGATGCTTACAGAGCACAGTATGGATGTAATTTTATTTCTGCAATGCCTACAAATTTATACGGCCCAAATGATAATTATGATTTGGAAAAAAGCCATGTACTGCCAGCTTTATTAAGAAAAATAATTACTGCAAAAACAAACAATGCCTCATCAGTTACAATATGGGGCACAGGCTCTCCACGACGTGAGTTTTTGCATGTAGATGATCTTGCAGAAGCATGTATATACCTGATGCAAAATTATAACGAGCCAGGTTTTGTAAATATTGGAACAGGTATTGATCTTACTATTATGGAACTCGCAAACCTTATAAAAGATATTGTAGGTTATAGTGGAACAATTGAAACTGATATCAGCAAACCGGATGGCACGCCTCAAAAATTGCTCGATGTTACTAAATTAAAACGCTTAGGCTGGGAGGCAACTATACCTTTAAAAGAAGGAATTAAAATGGTATATGAGAGAGTGAAAAATAATAACTGGGAATAACTCATGTTTAATTTATTTAAAAAGACCAAAGATTTAAAAACAGTACAATCGTTTCCTGTTACTACAGATATTCATTCACATATATTGGCGGGAATAGATGATGGCTCTCCTGATATTGACACTTCATTAAAATTAGTGAAAGGCTTATATGATTTGGGCTATCGCAGGTTGGTGGCAACACCCCATGTTATTGGTGATTTTTACAGAAACAATCCTGTAATTATTAAAAGGGAGTTGGAAAGATTAAAAATGGCTTGCGTTGAAGCCGGCATCGATATTGAATTATCTGAAGCTGCCGAATATATGCTTGATGATTATTTTTTACAAATATTAAAACAGAAAGATCAGATTTTACCCGTTTTTGAAAATTTTATATTAACCGAATTGCCTTACTCTGTAATGCCAATGAATGTAAATGAAATTGTTTTTGAAATAATTACTGCAGGCTATAAGCCAATATTAGCACATCCTGAAAGATATTTTTATTACCACAGAGATTTTGAGGAATATTCACGTTTAAAGGAATTAGGGTTTTTATTACAGGTAAATCTTTTATCGGTCACAGGTTATTATGGCGCACCCGTTGCCAAAGCAGCAAAATTTATTTTTGAAAATGGATTGGCAGATTTTGTGGGTACTGACATGCACCATATGCGCCATCTTGAAGCTTTAAGTAGTAAGGAAACTAATATTATTTTAAATAAATATCTTAATAGTAAACAATACAATAACTTTTAAAAGTTATAAATATATATAATTATGCAGCCAGGATTTACCTGGCTTTTTTATTTTTTATTTCTTAGTACAGCATGGTTAGTACTGCTTAAAACATCATGCAGAATAAGAGAGATTTTTTCAATATCGTCTACTGCCCAAAAATGCATAAAAAATAACCGGGGCTGCTCAAACAGCATATGGCTGTGCAAGGCAGTTACTATGATATTTCCTCTAGTAAGTATTTTTTGTACAGTATTTACTTCGCTTGGTATCAATACAAAATCTCCTGTAACGGCCGCCTTAGTACCAACTTTCTGAAAATTAATAACACTGTTCACTCCAAAATTCTCCGGTATCTCAACGCCGGCATCTTTTATTCTTTCATTCCGGGGAATACTGAATTTTAAAATTGTTCCCTCTTTTTTTCCTGTAACACCTAATATATCTTCAGTTTTACCCCAATCCATATTTTGAGCAGTATCTGTAAAGCTGGTTTTTAAAGGAGTTGCTGTAACTGATAATACTTCCTTTAAACTATTGAAGAGGTCCATTGGTTTGCCCATACTCATAACATGCAGGTACATAATTTTTGGTTTTTCTCCCAGCAGGTGATTGTGTATGGCGGCTATATCTATTCCTTTTTCATCAAGTTTTTTTAAAACATTTTTAAATTCGGATTCCAATAAAACCACATCGCCCATTAGCATCCCGGAACTTCCGGCAGAATCCTGCGGCATAAACGCAAACCATGTAGTGAATGCAAACCGTGGGTCTATCTTTACTCCATCAAGCATAACCTTGAGGTCTTGCCTTGGAAAAGAAAATTTATAAAACCCATTTTCTTTTGATGGCATTTTGCCAAAAATATTTTCGATGCCTGCAGGCAGGTATGTTATTTTTTTAAAGTCAGATTTTGTACCCGTACTTAATTCAGGCAATAACTTTGGGGATGCAGGCTGTGATGATGTTGTTGAACTATCTGGCTGATCTGAATTGCAGGAAACCATTAAGATTAGCAGGACAATAGAATTAAATTTCTTTAGCATGAGAATTTATTTGATTGTAAATCAGCATTAAATTTAATCTTCTTTTATGATTTAGGATGGTAAGGCCTGATATTCTGTAAATTCGCACTAATGAAGCACCTGGCGTCTCTAAATAAATATTTCTGGAAATACAAGTGGTTGTTTTTGTTGGGAATAATCTTCATTATCCTTTCTAACTATTTTCGTATTCTTTCGCCTCAGGTTACTAAATATGTGCTTAATACAGTTGAGCAGTCTTTAAAAAAACAAAATAGTATTACCTCGAACACTATAGTAAATTATGATCCGCTCGTAAAAAAAGTATTCATTCAAAACCTGGCGGCTTCATCTTTAAAGAATAAAATTTTTGTTTGCGGAATAATACTTTTAGTGCTTGCTTTAATTAGCGGGTTTTTTATGTTTCTTATGCGGCAAACAATTATAGTAATGAGCCGCCATATTGAGTATGAACAAAAAAATGAAATATTTAATCACTACCAACAATTAGATACTAATTTCTATAAAACACATAGCACGGGAGACCTGATGAGCCGCATATCAGAAGATGTAAGCAGGGTTAGAATGTATTCAGGACCAGCAATAATGTATGTGATTAACCTTGCTGCTACAATTGGATTTTCAGTTTTTTATATGGTAAAGGAAAACAGCGAGCTTACTTTATATGTTCTTGCTCCATTGCCAATTTTAGCATTCGCTATTTATTATGTAAATACTATTATTAACCGGAAGAGTGATAAGATACAATCTTTACTTTCTGATCTTACAACAAATGCGCAGGAATCTTATTCAGGCATACGTGTAATAAAATCTTTTGTGCAGGAAAAAGCCATGCTTGGTTTTTTTGATAAGAACAGCGAGGACTATAGAAAAAATGCTATATCACTTGCAAAAACCGAAGCCATTTACTTTCCTTCTATTTCATTATTGATAGGGCTTAGTACTTTAATTACCATTTTAATAGGCGGTATTTATGTTATTAACGGGCAAATAAGTATTGGAGTTATCGGCGAATTCGTAATGTATATCCTGCTGCTTTCATTTCCCGTAAGTGCAATTGGATGGACTGCCAGTATGATACAAAGAGCAGCAACATCACAACGCAGGATAAATGAATTTCTTCATACGGAATCCACCATACAAAACGCTCAGGATGCTCAACGAATAATTTTAAAAGGAAACATAGAATTTAAAAGTATTGATTTCACCTATCCGCATACAGGCATTCATGCCATCAAAAACTTTGATTTAAAAATAAACAGCGGTGAAAAAATAGCAATTGTTGGTAAAACAGGTTCGGGCAAATCAACTATTGCCCAGCTTCTTTTACGAATGTACGATCCACAGCATGGAGATATTTTGTATGATGATGTACCCATTAAAAAAATCGATTTCCATTCGTTACGTTCCCAGGTGAGTTATGTACCACAGGATGTTTTTTTGTTTAGCGATACGGTAGAAAATAATATAAGTTTTGCAGTTAAAAATGCGTCGGATGAAGCCATAAAAGAAGCAGCGGCAAATGCAGTTGTTCAAAATGAGATAGAACAGTTTCCGCAAAAATATAAAACGATAATAGGGGAGAGGGGAGTTACGCTTAGCGGAGGACAGAAACAACGAATTTCTATTGCAAGGGCCTTGATGAAGGAGCATGAAATAGTGATCTTTGATGACTGCCTTAGTGCGGTAGATGCAAAAACAGAAAACCAGATCATTAATAATTTGCATAAATACCTAAAAAATAAGACAGCTATTATTATAACACACCTCATATTTTCTTTTTTC
>JAQBNL010000066.1 GCA_028288585.1 Chitinophagaceae bacterium
ATAAGACAGATATTATTATAACACACCGCATATTTTCTTTATTAAATTTTGATAAAATAATTTTATTAAAAGACGGGGCCATTGCAGAGCAGGGAACCCATAGTGAACTAATAAGCAAAAATGGTTATTATGCTGAAATGTATGCCCACCAGCAAAAAAGAGAAAAGAAACTTGCGGAAGAATTATAGTAGTTTCCTAAAAATTTTGCTATTACAAAAACAAATTTATCTTTGCTACACATAAAATTTAACCTTAAAAAATTTAAACAGTGGCGTACGAGAATAATGATAAAAAACTGGAAAGTGTTTACAGCGCCAGAATCAGGGCAGGTAAACGCAGAACTTATTTCTTTGATGTAAGAGCTACACGGGGTAACGATTACTATTTAACTATTACTGAAAGCCGTAAAAGATTTAATGAAGACGGATACGACAGGCATAAAATATTTTTATATAAAGAGGATTTTAATAAGTTTTTAAAGGGTCTTACAGAGTCTATTGATTATGTAAAAACCGACCTTATGCCCGATTTTGATTTTGATGCATTTAATCATGACACTCCATACGATGGAGGTGAAAATAATGAAGGTTCGCAAAATATTCCTACAGAAAATGAAAATATTGCTTCAGAGAATAATATTCCTTCTGAAGAATCTGACGAGAAACAAAGTGATACTTCTGCCACTGGAATTGCACCTGCGGCTACACCTGAAATTGATGTAAAGCCCAATGACGAGGAAGTAGATAAGTGGTGATCCAAACCAGAACCAATTGCTTAAATCCTCTCAATTGAGAGGATTTTTTATTGTCGTAGTGTTTTAAAAGTATTGATCAATCCATTTGTAGATGAATCATGTGAAGTGATCTCTGCATCGTTCTCTAATTCAGGTAGTATATTTTTTGCAAGTTGTTTACCCAGTTCAACTCCCCATTGATCAAAGCTGTAAATATTCCAGATAACACCCTGTACAAAGATCTTATGTTCATACATGGCGATCAGTTCACCCAAAGTAAAAGGAGTAATTTCTTTTATGAGAAAAGAATTGGTTGGTCTGTTGCCTTCAAAAGTTTTGTAAGGTATCAGTTTGGCAGGAACATTTTCTGCAGCAAGTTCTTCTTTTGTTTTTCCATTCATCAAAGCTTCAGTTTGCGCAAAAAAGTTGGATAATAAAATTTTGTGATGAACGCCAAGAGGGTTATGTGTAATTACCGGTGCAATAAAATCACATGGAATTAATTGTGTTCCCTGGTGTATCAGCTGATAAAATGCATGCTGCCCGTTGGTGCCGGGTTCACCCCATATTACAGGACCGGTTGAATAAGTTACTTTTTTGCCATTTCTGTCAACAAACTTGCCATTGCTTTCCATATTTCCCTGCTGAAAATAAGCAGCGAACCTGTGCATATATTGATCGTAGGGAAGTATAGCTTCTGTTTTAGCACCAAAAAAATTCAGGTACCAAATGCTTATCAATCCCATTAAAACAGGAATATTTTTTTCAAAAGAACCTTGCTGAAAATGCTTATCTGTTTCATGTGCGCCCTTTAATAGATCTTCAAAATTGTTATATCCTATTGTTAATGCAATGGATAAGCCAATGGCACTCCATAAACTATACCTGCCACCAACCCAATCCCAAAATACAAACATATTCTCTTCAGCAATACCAAATTTTTTTACATCTTCTGTATTAGTGCTTAGCGCAACAAAATGTTTGGCAACAAATTTTTCATCAATTGCTTCTTTTAAAAACCATTCCCTTGCAGTAAAGGCATTGGTCATGGTTTCCTGTGTAGTAAATGTTTTGGAAGCGATTAGGAAAATTGTTTCTCCAGGAGTAATCTTCTTTAGCACTTCTGCAATGTGGCTTCCATCTATATTGCTCACAAAATATGGCTGTATTCCCTCTACCCAATAAGGCTTTAATGCTTCTGTAACCATCACAGGCCCAAGGTCACTTCCGCCAATACCGATATTTACAATGTATTTTATTTTTTTACCTGTATAGCCTTTCCAATTGCCATCATGCACATTCTTACAAAATGCTCTCATTTGTTGCTGCACCTTTTGTACTTCAGGCATTACATCTTTTCCATCAAGCAAAACAGCTTTGCCTGAAAAATTCCTTAATGCAGTGTGCAGTACAGCACGATTTTCTGTTTGATTTATTTTTTCTGCATTGAACATCGCTTCAATAGCTGCAGGCAATTCACATTCTTCAGCTAATTGTAGTAAGAGCTGTAATGTTTTATCTGTAATTATATTTTTTGAATAGTCCAGGATAATATCCGGCACTGCCAACGAATATTTTTTAAACCTGTCCTCTTCTTCTCTAAATAAATCTTTAAGATGGATATGCTTCATCTCTGCGTAATGCTCTTGTAAAAGCTGCCAGGCGTGTGTTGTTGTAGGATTTATTGTTGGTAACATTTTTTTTAGTTTATAAACTATCTATGGCTTGTAAAGTTTCCTTAACCATTTGCTCAGTAATATCTAAATGAAATACCATTCTTATTTGTGTAGGAGAGATAGGTATTACTTTTATACCAAACTGTAAAAGTTCTTCTGCTAAAGATCTTGCTGTATATGTTTCATCACGCACTTCAAATATGATAATATTCGTTTCTACTGGCAGCATTTTGCCAATAAATTCTTTTTTCAATAATGCTTCAGCCACTTGTTTTGCATGCCTGTGATCTATTTCCAGTCTTTCAATATTATGTTCCAATGCATATATTCCTGCTGCTGCCATAAAACCTGCCTGTCTCATTCCGCCACCAAATACTTTTCTTATTCTTCTAGCCTGTTTTATAAAATCTTTTTTTCCGAGAAGTACACTACCAATGGGTGTTCCCAATCCTTTGCTTAAACAAATGGAAATACTGTCAAAGATTTCACCGTATTGTTTAGGAGTTTGGCCACAGCTAACAAGAGCATTAAATAATCTTGCCCCATCTAAATGAAGCTTCAAATTATTTAAAAGGCAAACTTCCTTAATCTTTTGAATTTCAGGAAATTCATAGCAACTTCCGCCACCTCTGTTAGCTGTATTTTCCAGGCTAACGAGGCTGGTTCTTGGTTTATGAACATCATCAGGATTAACAGCGCTTAAAACCTGTTCAGCAGTTATTCTTCCCCTGTCGCCATCTATAGCTTTAACCTGTGAACCTGAGTTAAATGCGATACCCCCGCCTTCATAAATATAAACATGACTTACTTTATCACAAATAACTTCATCCCCGGGCTGGGTATGGCATTTTATGGCAATTTGGTTGGTCATTGTGCCAGTGGGGCAAAAAAGAGCGGCTTCCATTCCGAACATTTCTGTAGATAACGCTTCTAATTCGTTTACGCTTGGGTCTTCGCCAAAAACATCATCACCTACTTCTGCATTAAACATTGCCTGCAGCATTCCAGGTGAAGGTTTGGTAAAAGTGTCTGATCTATAATCTATCATTAGCTGAACGTGGAATTAATGAGATGACTGGGATTTCTATGATTAAAAGTTTTGCGAATGTAAAGAATCACACTAATTTAATTCCTATTAATCATTTAAATCTTATAAACCAGCCTGCCGGCAGGCTGGTCATTTATCAGACAATACCCATTCATCAAATAAAAATCAGGTTTTGGGGAGTTATTTACCCAAAACGCTATGAAATGCGGATTTTGCATTGTAAATTTGTGTAATGATTCTCAAGATTTGGCTTCCTTAACTAATCTTTTGCAACATTTCCCCAACTATTCTGTCTTATAAAAGCGTTCTTTAATTATTAATTATATATACACATGAGGCAACTTAAAATTGCTACACAGATCACCAATCGGGACTCACAAGCGGTTGAAAAGTATCTGCAGGAAATTTCTAAAATTGGAATGATCACTCCGGAAGAGGAAACTATTTTAGCACAGAAAATTAAAATGGGCGACCAGAGAGCTTTAGAGCGTCTCACAACAGCCAACCTACGTTTCGTAGTTTCAGTTGCAAAACAGTACCAACACCAGGGGTTATCATTAAGTGATTTGATCAACGAGGGCAACCTCGGCTTAATTAAAGCGGCACAACGCTTTGATGAAACAAAAGGTTTCAAATTTATCTCTTACGCAGTGTGGTGGATTCGCCAATCTATACTACAGGCGTTGGCAGAGCAGGGCCGATTAGTCCGCTTGCCACAAAACAAAATTGGCACTTATAACAAAGCGAACAAAGCTTACATGGCTTTTGAACAGGAACATGAAAGAGAACCTTCTACTGAAGAGTTATCTGAAATTCTTGAGATGAGCGAAACTGAGATCAACAACATTTTTCAAAGTAACACCCGTCATACTTCATTGGATGCACCTGTGCATGAAGCTGAAGATGTGGCAATGGGAGACTTGTTAAAGGGAGCCGGTGAAACTGATGAAGATGTAATGCACGATTCATTAAAAAATGAAATTCGCCGTGTATTAAAATCTCTTAGTCCACGTGAAGCTGAAATTGTAAATGCTTATTTCGGGTTGGATGGTGAAAATGGAACAACCATTGAGCAAATTGGTCAGAAATATGATCTTACCAAAGAGCGTATCCGCCAGATTAAAGAAAGGGCTATCAAACGTTTACAAAAAGCAAGATACAGCAGCGCTTTAAAAGCGTATTTAGGATAAATTCTTTCAAACAATCTTAAACCAGGCCCTTCAATCTTTGAAGGGCTTTTTTATATTCCTGAATTTTTAAACCTCTGAGGACGGCTGAAACTTCTTAAACCTCTTAGCGTATATTTGAATTTTAAATTAATATGGAAAGTAATAACGTAAATGAACATGTACATTGTTTAATTATAGGTTCAGGGCCTGCAGGATATACGGCGGCCATTTATGCAGCAAGGGCTAATCTGAAACCTGTTTTATACCAGGGAATACAGCCGGGAGGCCAGCTTACCATTACAACAGATGTTGAAAATTATCCCGGTTATCCGGATGGTATACAGGGACCGGATATGATGGTGAATTTTGAGAAGCAGGCAGCAAGAATGGGCGCAGATATCCGATATGGATTGGCAACCGACGTAGATTTTTCGGCTCCGCCTTTTAAAGTACAAATTGATGAAGAAAAATGGATAGAGGCTGATACTGTTATTTTAAGTACCGGCGCCAGCGCAAAATGGCTGGGAATTGAAAGTGAGCAAAGACTAAATGGATATGGCGTTAGTGCCTGTGCGGTTTGCGATGGGTTCTTTTTTAAAGGAAAGGAAGTGGCCATAGTAGGTGCAGGTGATACTGCGGCAGAAGAGGCCGTTTATCTAAGTAAAATTTGCAGCGTTGTGCATATGCTTGTAAGAAAGGGGGAGATGAGAGCCAGCAAAGTGATGCAGGAAAGAGTACAGAAAACTTCTAACATAAAAATTTACTGGAATAGTGAATTGGATGAAGTGTTGGGTGAACATAAAGTTGATTCAATAAGAATAAACAATAATGTTACAGAAGAAAAAACTGTTATCCCGGTAAGTGCTTTTTTTGTGGCAATAGGGCATACACCAAATTCGCAAATATTTAAGGGTTGGCTTGATATGGATGAAAGCGGCTACATAAAAACCATTCCGGGAACATCTAAAACAAATATTGAAGGTATTTTTGCGGCAGGTGATCTCCAGGATAAAATATACAGGCAGGCAGTAACCGCCGCAGGCTCAGGCTGTATGGCAGCATTAGATGCTGAAAGATATTTAAGCGCAAAAGGGTTATGATCACAATTCATTTACACAATCTTAAATTTTATTCTTTTCATGGCGTACATGAAGAGGAAAAACTTTTGGGTAATGAATACGAAGTGAATGCCGATGTTCAGTTTCATGAAGAGCATGCGGAAATCCATTCATTATCCCAAACAATAAATTATGCAGAGGTGTATGAAATAATAAACAAGAGAATGCATATTCCTGCTTCTCTTTTGGAAACAGTTGTAATGGATATTGGGAATGCTATCCATGAAAAATATGATTACGTAAGGTATATTAACATCTCACTCAAAAAACTTCATCCGCCCATTGAAGGAATTGAAGGCGCTGTTGGAGTAAGCTGGCATAAAGAGTTTTAGATAATATTTAGTATAAATGGTATTTCTCCCCATAAGTGATGTTCTAAATTTGCATTCTTAATAATTCAATCAAATGAAAAAAGTTTCCTCTTTCCTGTTATTTCTTTTTATTTCTTTTATTTCAATTGCTCAATCAAATTCAAAATATGATCCCCATGTTTTATTCTCCCCGCTTTTTTATTCATCTTGTGTAAATGAATACAGATCAGCAAATGGAGAACCGGGCCCAAAGTATTGGCAGAACAGGGCCAACTATCAGATAAAAGCTTTTCTGGATGATGTAAAAAATGAAATAACAGGAAGTGTTACGGTAACATATACTAACAACAGTCCTCATGGGCTGGAATTTTTATGGCTTCAGTTAGATCAGAATTTGTATGACCTCACTTCACGCGGACATTCAAAACTTCCTGCAATTGTAATAAGCCGTTATGGAGATATAAATACAACCTTTAACGGGGGATATAAAATAAGCGCTGTAAAAATGCTTACAGGAACACAGGGAAAAATAACTGAATCGAATATTACACCAATTATTACCGATACCAGGATGCAGCTCATATTGCCAAAGCAGGTTGCTGCAAATGGCGGGACAATAAAATTTAAAATTGAGTACTCATATTTAATTCCGGAAAAAGGTTCTGACAGAACCGGGATTTTGCCTGCAAAAAACGGAAATATTTATGCAATCGCTCAGTGGTATCCCCGCATGTGTGTTTTTGATGATATACAGGGCTGGAATACTTTGCCATATTTAGGAGGAGGTGAGTTTTATCTTGAGTATGGAGATTTTGATTTTACAGTTAATGTTCCCGCTGATCATATTGTAGTGGCGTCCGGCGACTTACAAAACCCTGATGAAGTTTTAACCGCTGAACAATTAAGAAGGTATAATAATGCAAAGCAAAGTGATAAAACAATTGTTATAAGAAGCGCCGAAGAAGTTACTGATTCATCATCAAGACCGCAAAAAGGAAGGTTAACATGGCATTTTAAAATCAACAATGCAAGAGATGTTGCATGGGCTTCATCAAAAGCATTTATCTGGGATGCAGCAAAGATAAATTTACCCGGTGGAAGAAAGGCGCTGGCAATGAGTGTATATCCTGTTGAATCAAATGGGGAAGATAGATGGAGCAGATCAACCGAATATACAAAGGGCTCCCTTGAAAACTATTCCAAGCGCTGGATGCCGTATCCATATAATACTGCTGTTAATGTTGCCAGCAGTATCAATGGTATGGAGTATCCCGGAATTGTTTTTTGTAACTCACGAGATAAAGGTGAGGCGCTTTTTGGTGTAACTGATCACGAATTTGGTCATACGTGGTTTCCTATGATTGTAGGAAGTAATGAAAGAAAATATGGCTGGATGGATGAAGGCTTCAATACGTTTATAAATTATTATTCTGCAGAAGATTTTAATAATGGTGAGTATAGAAAAGTTGATCCTTATGATAAGGCTTATGAAAAGTTTAGTGAAGGCACAGAAGCTGTTATGATAATGCCTGATGCTTTAAAGGAAAGTAATATTGGCACTGCATTGTATTATAAGCCTGCCTATGCTTTGCAGTTATTGAGAAATGAAATTATTGGACCGCAGAGATTTGACTATGCATTTAAGACCTATATAAAAAAATGGGCTTTTAAACACCCATCGCCTTTTGATTTTTTTAGAACAATAGAAAATGCAGCAGGGGAGGACCTTGGCTGGTTTTGGAAGGCAATGTTTTTGGAAAACTATAAATTAGATCAGCGGGTTAATGAGCCTGTATATGTTAGCAACGATCCGGCGAGAGGTGCTTTAATTGTTATAGATAATCTGCAGCAGATGGCCATGCCCATTTATCTTGCATATGAAACAGGAAGCGGTAAAAAACAAACTGTAAAAATACCGGTAGAGGTTTGGCAAAACAATACCAGTTGGGTAGTAAAATTAAATACAACTGAAAGATTAAAATCAGTTACAATAGACCCCGACAGGATTTTCCCTGATGTGAATTATGAGAATAATAAATGGAGGGAGTAGGTGCCTGATCCGGGATTTATGGGATGTGTGGAATTAAGATGCGATTTTATTTATTTATCAGTTCATAAATAATTCATATTCTTATCCCATAACCTTTTTAATTCTAAAAATCATCGTTCAGACAATTTTTGTTTCCACCTGCCGCTTTTAATATACCAAAAGGCAATAGCAAATATGGCCATCCAGTAAATAAGTTCATTTGCCCAGGCCCATTCAAGTGATAATTTAAACTTGATCATTACCAGGTAAATATAAATGAGGTAACAAATAATGGCTATCAATTCTATCAGCAAATTCATTTTTGTTTTGCCTGTACCGGTAACAGCATTAAGCCAGATCACGGCAATGCTCATCATCAGCATACCTAAAGAAACAATTCTTATTACAGGAACTGCATCATGAATAAATGCCGCATCCTGCCCAAACCATTTTAAAAAATGCTGCGGAAATAAATTTAAAATACCAAGCATAATAAATGCTGCGGAAATATTAAGAACCATTATTTTTTTTATAAGCATTATCACTTTGCTTTGTAATCCCTGGCCGATAAGATTGCTTACCATTGTATTGGTAGTGCTGGCAAATGCCCACATAAAAATGCCTACAAATCCAAATACATTACGCATCGTATTGGATATTGCCTTTGCTCTTTCGCCATAGCTTTCCAATAGGATAAAAAATATCAGCCATGTAGTTAAGCTTATGGCAAATTGGCCAACCAGCGGAGCTGATATTTTTAAAATAGACTTACTGGTTGTTTTGTGATAAGAGAAATCAGAAAACAAATTAAATTTCTTTTTTAATCCCTGTTTAAAGATTACAATATATACAATTGACATTCCTGTAAACTCAGCAATCACAGAGGCAACAGCAGCGCCGTTAAAACCTAATTGGGGAAATGAAAGTGCACCATATATTAAAACATAATCAAAGAAGATATTTATTAATGCTTCGCCTATCATACCTATCATCATGTATTTGCTGTTAAGCGTAGCTATTAAAAATGAATTTCCGCATTGAAATAAATATAAGAAGGGTAGTCCCCATACCCTGATCCTTAAGAACTCCATTTCCATTTGAAAATTTTCAGCCTTTATAAATGGCTTTAAACAAAGAGGTGCAATAAACCAGGCAAGCAGCATACCTGCCAAAGCAAACTGCAAAGCAATACGAATTCCCTGTGCAAACACTTTACTTATAGCAACTGTATTGCCTTCGCCGCCATGACGTGATATTAAAACCTGCAAAGCATTGCTAAGGCCATTACCACTTATCATCAGTATCAAATAAAATACACCCACAGTGCCTGCATTACCAAGCTCTCTTTCTCCCAGTCCCCCTAAAAAAACATTATTGGTAATAAAATTTATATTGGGAATGATAAGCGCAACAGAAATTGGCAATGCTATTTTTAATATTTGCCGGTTGGTAATCTTTACCTGTAAACTTTTATCTATAGCTATACTCATAAAAGGCTGCAAACATAAACAGATAAACGAATTAACTGATAAACTTTTAAACAATAGATAAACGGTTGTAAATTGCCGCACATAAATTATTTTTCATTTTGAAGCCTGTTTTTGAAATAATACCCGAAGCAATTTTTTTTCAGCAAACAAATCTTATCTGCGAAATAAGTTTGGATGGATTTTCCTATATTTTTGAAAATGATATTGATAAAAAATTTAATGGCTTGTCAGTATTCCATTTTGATGATGTAGATATTCCCGGGCAGTTAAAAACAATTTTTAATGAACAGCCCCTGCTGCATAAAAAGTTTAAAAAAGTTTTTGTGTCGTATTCAGGTGAAGAAAGTGCTTTGCTTCCTGAAGAATTGCATCAGGCCGGTAAAAACGAGCTGGTGCTTAACACACTGTATGGAGATCTGCACAGTGGCGCAATAGCAACTGATCTTATTGCAGATAAAAAAATATACAATGTGTATAGAATGCCTGCAGCTATTCACCAGGCAATGGTTGCACAATTTCCTTTGGCGGCCTTTAGTCATCACTATTCGTTGCTGATAAAACAGCATTTTACAGCTGGCGATCTTTTTAAAGTAATTTTTTACAGCGATACATTTATTGCAGTATTGATAAGTGCAGGCGAATTACAGCTTGTTCATACCTATCCATACAAGTCGGGTGCGGATGTTGTATATCACCTGCTGAATATTGGCCGGCAATTTAAAATCACCCATGTGCCGTTGCGTATAGGAGGGATGGTAGAAATTGATTCTGACCTTTATAAAGAGCTTAGCCATTATTTTAAAAATATAAGTTTTGATGAGCTGCCAGCTGAATATGAATTTGCAGAGAGCCTGAAAGAATTACCACCACACTATTTTAGTCATTTGTTTTCCCTTGCATTATGCGTATAATAAGCGGCATACATGGCGGAAGAAAGATATCACCCCCGGCCAAAATGCCGCATACACGTCCTACTACTGATATAGCCAAAGAGGGCCTGTTCAATATCATTGAAAATAATCTTACTATTTCATCACTGAAAACACTTGATATTTTCGGCGGTACAGGCAGTATCAGTTATGAGCTGGCATCAAGAGGGGCAGATGATCTTACCATTGTTGAAAAAGACCCGGTGATGTATGAATTTATAAAAAAGAATGCTGCATCATTAGGCCTTGAAAATTTTAAAGTGATTAAGATGGATGTTTTTAAATTTCTGCAGCAATGCACAGAAACATTCGATCTTATTTTTGCAGGTCCTCCGTATGCACTCTCAACTATTGATGACCTTCCGAAAATTATTTTTGAAAGAAAACTCTTACAGCAAAATGGATGGTTTATCCTGGAGCATACACCTGCCAATAATTACAAAACCTTTCCACAGTATAAAACACAGCGAAACTATGGCACTACTGTTTTTTCTATCTTTATAAACAATTAAATAATTTTTGTGACGAAGGCAGCACTTAGGAAAATGTATAAGGAAAAAAGACACCTGGTTTCATGGAAAAACAAAGAGCGTTTTACTGACCTGGTGCTTATTAATTTTCAAAAACTTGATCTGCCTTTTATTAATTGTGTGCATACTTATCTTGCGATGGAAGATGAAATAGAGACTGAAAACATTACCAGGTATCTTACATTTAAAAACCCGGGACTAAAAATAGTGGTGCCTAAAATAAATTTGGATGCAGGAGAGATGCGGCATTATATTTTTAATGATGATATTGAAATGGCTCCCAATTCATTTGGAATAATTGAACCGGTTAAGGGAGAAAAAGTAAATCCCGCTGAAATTGATCTGGTGCTTACTCCTTTATTGGCGTTTGATAAATCGGGTTATCGGGTGGGTTATGGTAAAGGATTTTATGATAAATTTTTTCAGCAATGTAACAGTAATGTGATACGGGTTGGACTAAGTTTTTTTGAGCCCGAAGAAATAATTGATGATATCAATCCTTATGATATCCCTTTACATTATTGTATTACGCCAAATTCAGTTTATACATTTTAATAGTAACCATGCATATAAAACAAGAAACGATAGATAAAACCGGGCGTTTTTATGTTGAGGATAATGAGTGCACAATAGCCGAAATGGATTATCAACTCCCGGATAAAAATACATTACTCATCGTTCATACAGAAGTTAACGAAAGCCTTGGTGGGAAAGGGGTTGGAAAGCAATTGGTTGCTGCGGCTGTTGATTATGCAAGGGAAAATTCTCTTGTTATTAAGGCAACCTGTCCCTTTGCAAAAAAAGTATTGGACATTACCCCCGAATTTGCAGATGTTTATAATGCTGAAAAAAATAATTAATGCTAAAGAGTTTCAGATTTGTTTTATTTCCCCTGTCAATTTTATATGGCTTTATTATCTGGGTACGGAATAAGCTGTACGATAAAAATTTTTTCAGATCTGTATCGTTTAATTTCCCCATCATTTGTGTTGGTAATCTTTCCGTAGGAGGCACGGGTAAAACGCCTATGGTTGAGTACCTGGTAAGGCTTTTAAAAGATGAATATAAAGTTGCCACCATGAGCAGGGGCTATAAGAGAAAAACGAAAGGCTTCGCTATTGCAAATGAAAATACAACGGCTTTGGATATTGGAGATGAACCCATGCAGTTCTACAAAAAATTTCCTGACATAACGGTATCCGTTGCTGAAGAAAGATTAGTGTCGATACCGCAGTTGCTGCACGACAGGCCGGATACAAGAGTGATTATACTGGATGATGCATTCCAGCACAGGCAGGTTAAAGCAGGGCTGAATATTTTACTTACAGAATTCAGGGACCTGTTTACAAGGGATTTTATTTTACCGGCAGGTAATTTAAGGGATCTGAAAACAAGTTATAAAAGAGCGGATATAATTATTGTAACCAAATGCAAATCCCATCTTACTGAAGAGGAAAAGAATAAAATAATTGATGAGATAAAGCCATTGGCTCATCAAAGAGTATTTTTTACAAAAATTGAATATGGAAGCCCGTATCATCTATTTAATAAGCAGGAGAAATTTTTATCGCCTGATACCAATATCTTACTGGTATGCGGCATAGCCAATCCAAAGCCGATAAAAGAAGTTTTAAATACCTATGCAGCCACTTATGATATGATGCGTTTCAGGGACCATCATATATTTAGTATTGGTGACCTGAAAGATATTAAGGAAGAATTTGAAAAGATGGATACGGAAAATAAAATAATTCTTACCACGGAAAAAGATGGGGTTCGCCTGGCTAAATTTGAGAATGAATTAAAAGATCTGCCGGTATATGTTTTTCCTATCAGGCATAAAATATTATTTGGCGGAGAAGACCAGTTGAATACACTCGTTACTGGGTTTGTTAAGCAGTATCCATTACAAACTTAGGCACAATAAATTTTTGAAATAATTTTCTATCTTTAATGTATTCATAGACTTTAAGCTAATGAAGAAATTCATAGTGCTTAGACCTATGATGAAGAATGGAACCGTTTAGCGTGAAAACGTTGAGCGGTTTTTTTATTTTATAAAATTGTTTATAATGACTAACCCACTGCGATAGCAGTAATAAACAGAAAAATGAGAAAAGCCTATAATTAATGTTATGTTAAGTACTGCCCACATTGCTTTCCTTCCCTTTGAGTAATACCTTTTATTTTTCTTTTCCCTTGCCACGAGCGAACGTTATTATGTAGAAGATTATGGAGTAGATTAGCGGGAAGCTTTTCTCAAAGTATTTACTTGCTGTAATAATTGAAATCATGGTTCTTGTAATTGCAGTATTTATTATAACTAAATACCGGAAACCAAAATAGACTTGCAGGCATAAAATTGTAGATAAGCTTAGAAGCTAAAATAATTAGCCTAAAATATCGTAAGTTAATTAGTATGATTTAGCAATACTTAGTAAAACCCTTACAATTCATTTAAAATTAATTGAAAAAATAATTTATCGAAATTATCCGATTTTATATAATTGTCATTTTTAACAAATTATCTTCCTATATTTGCTAACAGAAAACAGTTCTTTAAGTATGTAATTAAAAATCCCCTGAGGTGAAGACCAAAGGGGATGGAAAATTTATAAATTTTTTTGTTACTTGACGGTACAAAGATACTACTATTTCTCGTAGTCACGATACATTTTCCATAATTATAATGAGTTGGTTATTGCCGTTAGCGTTAGCTAAATCAAAGATTGAGTTCGATAGGCAAATTGTGTGTTCGAATCACCTTGAACTCGCTATGGCAGTACCATATAAAAAACCTTGCACACGCTGTTACGATGGTGTAATCTTTACTCCTTACATTACTGTAAGAGGAAAGAGGATCAACCACCCTACATCCGTGTTCAAGTTTCCGTGTCCGTCCTGCTCTTAAAGAGGACACGGTTTTCCGCAATGTCTAATCTAAAATTTGGGTTAGGCTAAGACCATTCTTTGAGTAGCAGCTCGGGAGTGGTCTTTTTTTATTTGGGATGCAAATATAAACAATAATAGTAAATATTTTAGTATTTATAGAATATTTACTAAATAAATTTAGCAATAATAATGCTAATTAAAATAAAAACCCCGGAAACGCAATTTCCAGGGAGTGTGAAAAGCCACACACTTTAAATGTTGGCTCATCGTAAACCTATAAAATGTTTCAACCATGGGTAAAACCCGATCATTTTACAGGAGTGCAGTTACCGGACGGATAGTTAAACCATCCTACGGAAGAACCCAACCAAACACCACAGTCCGTGAGACTGTGAAGAAAGGCAGATAAAAGCTGCTTTTTCAAATACCCCCGCCTTACGGCGGGGGTTCTTTTTTGGACAGCAAAGATATATAAGAAGTTTAAGAAAACAATTTGCTCATGCCCTACTATCGCATAACACTTCAAATAAATAGAAAGAAAAAAACTATTGGCATCCGCCAATTAAGTAATTCAGATATTGATTACGCTTGGCGTTATTATGAAAAGAAAGCGCATGAAAAATATAGTCCTTCGGACATAATATTTTTTGAAGTAGTAATGCTTAGTAAACTAAGCCAAGATGTGAAAGGCTTTTTGACTAAAGCAAAAAGGCCTTTGATTAATGAGTAGGTGTTGTTTTTTCAAAACAATAAAAAGGATGCTCCGCAGCTAAAGAAAAATAAAAGGTATTGCCCGGCTAAAACCTCTGCTACCCTTCAGCTACGGAAAATCGTAGTAAAAAAACTTACGATTTCCCTCCGGCCACAAGACCAGTTACTTAAACATAACATTGTCTTATCGTCTCCCTTATTGGCAAATTTTTCTAATCAGTTTTTTCAAAACAAGAACTATGGCTGTTATGATTTTTTTCGCTGAATACTGTTGTTAAATAACAACGAAAAAAATCATAACAGCCATAAGGCAATTTGCCATTCCTCCGATAAGAAACCGTTATGTTAAGTACTCCCACATTGCTTTCCCTCCCTCTGAGTAATACCTTTTATTTTTCTCGTCCCTTGCCACGAGCGAACGTTACCGGAGCGGAGATTATGGAGTAGATTAGCGGGATGTTTAAAAGCAAAACTGAAAGGGCTATTGAAGATTTAAAACTTCAAAGGAATAAAGCTAAAGTGGATGGCTTTGATTTTGATTCGTGGAAAATACAAACAGCCACATACATTGGTCATTACTTAGGTAAAGATTCTGAACAATATATGTCTATAACAAAGCCATCAAGTAGAATTTATCACTTAGATAGAAAGGAGGAAGAGAAAAAATATTTCGATAGTCAAGAGGCTACGTTTATTACCAATTTAATAAACTCCAGTATTGAGGTTATTAAAGTAAAAGGTCTTTATAAGCACCCTAAAAAAAGAAGTATATCAGGAATTAGTGAAGGTTGGTTAATTTTTTGGGCTGGCATATTAATAGGTTTAATGTATGCCATATTTCAAATTGGTTATTGGTATGGAGAACATAGCGACAGGTCATCTACTTCCACGCTTGAAACCAATAATAAAACCGAAAAAACCACATACAAAGCCGACGATAGCACACATCAAAAAAAGATGAAATAACAATTTTCATTGTAGAAGGACGTTTTTATAATAACAGCTTTGTGAATAATTCTTTGTTAGAAAAATGCTTTGCATTTTGAAAATGATGCTCCGCAGCTAAAGAAAAATAAAAAGAATTGCCACCGCTAAAACCTCTGCTCCCCTTCAGCTACGGAAAATCGTAGTAAAAAAACTTACGATTTCCCTCCGGCCACAAGACCCGTTACTTAAACATAACATTGTCTTATCGTCTCCCTTATTGGCAAATTTTATTTAGTGCTTTTTCAAAGCAAAGAACTATGGCTGTTATGATTTTTTTCGCTGAATACTGTTGTTAAATAACAACGAAAAAAATCATAACAGCCATAAGGCAATTTGCCATTCCGCCGATAAGAAATTCTTATTTTAAGTACTCCCACAGGGCATTTGAGTAGAAAATAAAAGCGAGCGCCACTTCCCTTCAGTTACTGGATATTATAGGTGCTATTTCAGTTAAAAAATATTTTTAACTCCATAGTAAAATTACTGTATTATAATAGTATATTTACGTTTTCCAATACGTTACTGCTTAAGCCTCCCCTTAGTGAATTTTTTTATAACCTAAACCTTATGGGAATGCAATTGTCATTAACTGATAAAATGAAGGAGCTTTTAAAGGAATGTTACCAAAGAGAATTAGATGAAAAAGAACCTTGTAATCCTGCAACGCATGAATTTGTAAGTGAATTGCTGGTTATGGGTTTAGCTACTCTTAAACCTTACACTTATAAAAACGGCGAAAGAAAAGCTGCCTACTTTTTAACCGATAAAGGAAGAAAAGCTATTAAAGGAAAGTAGTTATATATTTTCAAAATTTCGCTGTATTCTTTGTAGCGCTGGGTTGATGTTAGCAGAATAAAAAAGCCTCTTGTTAAGAGGCTGTTTCATTAGGTGCTTACGGTTAGCAATTAGTTAGGGATGGGTTGTTTTCTTAGGAGGAATTTTTCCCAGGATTATTTGGATATTTTCTGAAGCAAAGATCGTTGGATATGGTATTGTGATTTATAGAGGATAAAAGAATTATGGATAGTAATTATTCTATAGGAGAAAAGCCTTTATATTTTTTACAATCTCCCCCATTAAAAAAAAGCCCCTATTGTATAGAGGCTTAGAGGTAATAGATGCCTGTTCATAACGCAAGCAAATAAAAAACGTAAGTGATTAAATTTTTATTATGTGGGATGAGAAATATTTTTGAGAGGAACAGCTTTACCTGGTCATACTTTTATGAACACATGAATATTAATAGCGGGTCTCCCGCACAGGCTTATTTACAAATGTTGATTTAATACTATAAAAAACATTCCGTTTACCCGGCAATAAATAATCCTCCAATACATCCCACTGTTAAGATCATTACTATCCATAACATAATTGAAAGACTGTTCTCGGTAGATCTATCCTGGTACATATAGCGTTTTATAAACCTTTTACAAAAATGCTACCAATAAATTGGTATAATAAAAAACCCGGGATATTATCCCGGGTTTCTCTTTTAATCTTAAAAGTTTAATTTATAAACTTAGCATCGGCCGAATCGTATTTGGCCTGGTATATCTTTACTTTATCGGCCTGGTTCAGGCTTGTATATATTCTCTGCATCAGGTCAACAATAGATTTATATTTTGATTTATCAGATTTTTTATTGCTGGCCTCAATAGTGGATAAAGCTTTTTCAGCATAAGGGATGGCTTTATTTAGAATGTCTTTTGCCTGTGCATTAAGATCGGCTTTCTTTTTTATATCCTCCGGCTTGGTACTCCTGATAGCGTTAGCCATATCTTTTACATCAATGCCGGCATTATAATAATATTGACCCAGCAGCCAGTTTGTATTTATATCGTTAGGTTTTATAGTTAATACCTTTTGCAATTCAATGCCAATAGTTTTTAAAAGCGCTTCTTTATTATTAATCTTAGTTCCGGCATCACTGTTATAAACATAAATGAAACCTTCATTGGCATAATTAAAATGGTATTGAACGCTGTCGGGATAGTTGGCAATTATTTCATCATATTGTTTAAATAATGCATCGTAATCTTTTTTATCCCTGTAATAGTCCAGCATTACAGCATCATAATAATCATCTTTAGGGAAGAATTTTTTACCAAGAGATGTATACTTTAAAAAATTTGCGTCGTCTTTAGCATCTTTATAATAATAGCTAAGCCACTGATAAGGTAATTGGTAACTTAATTTATCATTAGCCGTACCGGAAATATTTGCATCGGCTAATTTCCTTAACCAAATAGCAGCCTCTTCTTTTTTACCGGCATTTATAGCCGATTTTCCTATAGTTAAAACCAACTGAGTATCCAGTTCTGATAGGGCCCATTTTTTTGAATAAATATACCGGCCTACCATATCAGAATTTTTAAATTCTGTGAGTGCGATATCAAAATCAGCTTTATTTCCGCTGGCGGCGGCATTATTAAAAGCGGCAGCACCTGCATCATAATATCCTCCATACAAATCAAATATTGGCTTGTACTGGTCCTGGATAAGTACAAGATATACTTTGCCGCTTTTATCATTATCTACTGCTTTTTTAAAAGCATCAAAGGCCTGTTCCCTTGCATCAGGAATTGAAGTTTTAAATTGAGGGTCTGCAGCAAAGGCTGCGTACACTTTACTTTTATAATATAATGCCATGGGATCAGCAGGATTCTTTGAAATAGCTGCATCCACTTCTGCTTTTGCTTTGTCGTATTGCTTTTTATCAAGATACTCCTTTACTTTTTTTGCATCCTGTGCAAATAATGCTGATAGCATAATAAAGAATGTACCGGTTAAAAGTATTTTTTTCATGCTGATTGGTTTTATAATTATTAATCGTTGTGTGTACTTATTTCTCTTTTGATGTATCATCGGTTAAATCTTCATCCAGACTATCGGACTTATCTATAGATGTATCTTCAGCAATATTAGTTGTATCTGTTCCTTCTGAAATAGCCTCGATTGCATCACCTGTAATAGCATTTGTTAATTCCTCATCAGCTTCGTGTTCGTTAAGCTTTGTAATAGCTGCTATTTCATCCCCATCATCCAGCTTTATTAATTTAACTCCCTGTGTTGCCCTGCCCGCCTCTCTTATATCTGCTATAGATGTTCTTATAGTTACGCCTGATTTGCATGTTATCATCAGGTCTTCCTTTTCAGTAACATCTAAAATTCCAATAAGCGGACCTGTTTTATCAGTAACATTTATTGTTTTAACACCTTTGCCTCCACGGTTTGTAACACGGTATTCATCAACTGCTGTTCTTTTGCCAAAACCTTTTCCGCTAACAACCAGTACAGATGTTGAAGGGTCATTTTTATCAACACATATCATTCCCACCACTTCATCATTTTTTTCATCTACCTCAATTCCGCCAACTCCAATTGCACCACGCCCGGTTGGCCTTACTTTAGATTCAGGAAAGTGAATAGCACGGCCGCTTTTAACTGCCATCATAATTTCCTTATTGCCATCCGTTAAGCAGGCATGTATCAGTTGATCGCCTTCATTAATTGTGATAGCATTTATTCCTGTTTGCCTTGGTCTTGAAAAATCTGCCACCTTGGTTTTTTTGATGATACCATTTTTGGTACACAAAATAATAAAATGATTGTTTATGTATTCTTCGTCCTGCAGATTTTTTATATCTATAATAGCCCTCACTTTATCGTCAGGCGGTATCTGCATCAGGTTTTGTATAGCCCTTCCTTTGCTTTGCTTATCCCCTTCTGTAATTTCGTAAACCTTAAGCCAGAAACACCTTCCCTTCTCTGTAAAAAATAATAAGGTATGATGTGTAGAGGCTACAAAAAGATGCTCTATAAAATCCTCGTTCCTTGTGCTGCTGCCTCTTGCTCCTCTTCCACCCCTGCGCTGTTTGCGATACTCTGTAGCTGAAGTACGTTTTATATAACCAAGGTGAGAAATAGTTACAACCACATCTTCTTCCTCTATAAGATCTTCCATTCTTATTTCATCATCTAAATAAACAATCTCTGTTTTTCTTGCATCGCCAAATTTTTGTTTTACTTCCGCCAGCTCATCTTTAATTATCTGGTAGCGTAAACTTTCAGTTGCTAAAATTTCTTCCAGGCGTGCTATCAGGGCCATAACTTCTGCATGCTCTTCTCTTATCTTATCAATCTCCATTCCTGTTAACCTTTGCAAACGAAGCTCCAGCACAGCTTTTGCCTGTATATCACTCATGGCAAAATTTGTCATCAATCCTTCTTTTGCAATATCCGGGGTAGATGAATTTCTTATTAAGGCGATAACCGCATCAAGATTGTCAAGCGCAATAATATAACCTTCTAATATGTGCGCTCTTTCTTTTGCTTTTCTTAATTCAAATTCTGTTCTTCTTCTTACTACTTCGTGGCGGAACTCAATAAATTCTTTTATAAGATCTTTTACATTCAGCACTTTTGGCCTGCCATTAATCAGCGCAACATTATTGGTTCCAAAAGAAGTTTGCAGATCAGTATGCTTGTACAGGTGATTTATTACAACCTGCGCAACTACATCTTTTTTAAGATCAACAACTATCCTTGTTCCTTCTTTATTATTACTTTCATTATTTACATCGGATACACCTTCAATAATTTTATCACCAACCAAATGCCCTATCTTTTCGGTAAGCATATCCCGGTTAACCTGGTAAGGCACTTCTGTAATAACAATCTTTTCCCGGCCTGTTTTTGTGGTTTCAATATTCACCCTTCCGCGAAGCACTACCCTTCCCCTTCCAAAATGCAAACCTGCTCTTACGCCTTCATAACCAAAAATAATTCCGCCTGTAGGGAAATCAGGCGCCTTAACTATTTTTATTAACTCTTCTATTGTAATTTCCTTATTATCAATGTATGCAAAACATGCATCAATTACTTCACTTAGGTTATGTGGAAGCATATTGGTAGCCATACCAACGGCAATTCCGCTGGAGCCGTTTACCAATAATTGAGGGATACGTGTTGGTAATACCGTCGGTTCTTTAGTGGTATCATCATAATTAAATTGAAAGTCTATCGTGTCTTTTTCAATATCTTCCAGCATGCTTTCAGCAAAACGCTGTAAACGAACTTCGGTATAACGCATAGCTGCCGGGCTGTCACCATCCTGGCTTCCGAAGTTACCCTGCCCATCAATCAGCATATACCGCATACTCCAGTCCTGCGCCATCCTTACCATGGTATCATAAATAGCAGTATCACCATGCGGATGGTATTTACCCATCACATCACCCACAATACGGGCAGACTTTTTATAAGGCTTGCCGAAGGTATTGCCCATTTCATGCATGCCAAATAAAATGCGGCGATGCACCGGTTTTAATCCGTCTCTTACATCGGGCAAAGCCCTGCCCACAATCACGCTCATTGAATAATCAATGTAGGATGATTTCATCTGCTCTTCAATATTTACAGGGATAATTCTGCCTCTTGGAATGCCGTCGGTTGGTAATTGATTGTCTGTTGTTTCCATATTATTTTTACTGCCACAAATATACTTTATTCACATCGGTTTTCCCTCTTTTCAGCATCTCTTAATCCTCAAATTTTACATAATTTTTTAGGGCATTTTACCAGGGTAATTTCTTCTTTGTAATAAGTCTGGCTTACTTTTAATTTTGTTTGTAAAAATCCGTCTTCGTTTTAGAAATTGTTTTAAATGAAAAAAATTTTGTTGTTTGGTGCAGGTAAATCTGCCACCTGTTTGATAGAATACCTGGTGAAGGAATTAAAGAAAAATGATTGGCATTTATTGGTGTGTGATGCTGATATTGATATAGCCAAATTAAAGGTTGGAAATGCAGAAAATGCAGAAGCTGTTTCAATAAATGTGGAAGATGAAATGGAAAGAAAGAAGCTGGTGCAATCTGCGGATATTATTATTTCAATGCTTCCTCCTGCCCTGCATTTTTTAATTGCAAAAGATTGTGTTGAATTTAGTAAGAACCTGCTCACCGCTTCTTATGTAGATGAAAATATAAGGTCGCTTGAAAAAGAGATCGCAGATAAAAAATTATTGTTCTTATGTGAGATGGGACTGGATCCCGGGATTGATCACATGAGCGCCATGAAACTTATCAATTCAATTAAAGATCGGGGAGGTAATATTAATTCCTTTATTTCTCACTGCGGTGGCCTGGTAGCTCCTGAAAGCGATAACAATCCATGGCATTATAAAATAACATGGAATCCCCGGAACATTGTACTGGCAGGGAAGGACGGCGCCGAGTATATTAAAGAAAACCAGGCTATTAATATTCCATACAAATCTGTTTTTAGAAGCTGCCCGCCAATTTATGCAATAGAAAACTATCCATTATGCTGGTATCCAAACCGCGATTCATTGCATTATATTGATCTTTATGGATTGCAGGGAATTGCTACATTTATCAGAACCACTTTGCGGCATCCTGCTTTTTGCCGGGGCTGGAACAAGTTTGTAAATATGCGGCTAACGGCAACAGATGATTTTGAAACGATTAAAGATTGCAAAACATTTGCAGATTGGCTTACAGTAAAAACATCTCCCTATTTTACAAACAAGGACTGGAATAATTATTTACAAATTTATTTAACTGACCCCTTTCGAAATGAGTTCGACAGGCAAATGGTTTTCCTGGGTTTACGAAGGAAGGAACCGTTGCCTCAAAATTTTACCTGCTCTGCAGATATTTTACAATATGTTTTGGAAAGCAAATTAGCAATGGCTGCTGATGATAAGGATATGATAGTGATGTTGCATGAATTGGAATATGAAATAGGAAATAAGAAGTATGAAGCAAGAAGTTCTTTAATTGTAAAAGGTGATGATAGTTTAAAAACTGCTATGGCAAAGACTGTTGGATTGCCGCTGGGAATTGCAACCAAATTAATTTTGCAGGATAAAATAAAATTAACAGGATTACATATTCCGGTTGCCCCCGAAATTTATGAGCCTGTGTTGAAAGAATTAGAAGAAAATGGAATAAAATTTAAGGAAGAAATATTAAGCCAATAAAATTTTCTTTAATTCTTCCACTCCTTCTGTTGCAGGTTTCTCAATAAAGAAAAAATTAGCTGGCGCAGATGAGTATGGTATTTTTTTATCAATGATATATTTTGGTACATGATACGGCACGTAATCAACAAGGCCAGCTGCAGGATACACCTGTAATGAACTGCCTACCAAAACAAAAATATCAGCCTGCGACATCACCTTCATCGCTTCAGTAATTTTTGGCACAGGTTCTTCAAACCAAACAATGTACGGACGAAGCTGGCTTCCATCTTCTGCCATATCTCCGTGATTAATATCATCTCTTATCTCATAAATTTTATTTTCATCCTTCTCCCCTCTCATTTTAAATATTTCTCCATGCAGGTGAATAACATTTGTTGAGCCGCCTCTTTCATGCAGGTCATCTATATTTTGTGTAACAATAGTAACATCAAAATTTTTTTCCAGTTCCGCAAGTCCTGTGTGTGCTGCATTTGGAGAAGCTCCTGCAACATCTTTCCTTCTCATGTTATAAAAATCCAGAACGAGTTCGGGGTTTCTTCTAAATGCACCCGGCGTTGCAACATCCTGAACATTATATCCCATCCATAATCCATCACTATCACGAAAAGTTTTTAAACCACTTTCTGCGCTTATACCTGCGCCGGTTAAAACAACAAGATGTTTTTTCATTGTAAGAAATAATTATTTTTCTCCCGCCAGTTCCATAATTATTTTCCATTCTTTTTCTGTAACGGGCTGAACAGATAATCTTCCTAAACGCACCAGCGCCATTTCCTGCAAACGCTTATCTGTCTTTATTTGTGAGAGAGTCGCAGGATGCTTTAGTTTCTTTACGGGCTTAATATCAACGGCAACCCAATTGGTATCCTCTGTTGTGGGGTCCTGGTAAAATTCTTTTGAGACCTTTGCAATACCAACAATTTCCATTCCTTCATTGCTGTGATAAAATAAAACTTCATCACCTTTTTTCATTGCTTTTAAATGAATTCTTGCTGCATAATTTCTTACACCACTCCAAACGGTTTGTTTCTCTTTTACCAATTCATCCCAACCATAAACATTGGGTTCTGATTTTACTAACCAATAAGACATAACGTGTGATTTACGATGTTAGGTGTACGATGTTAATATACTTTTTAAAATGAAAATATAAATCTAAGAAAAGAATTTGTTGATGATTGGTTTACGTCGCACATCTTACTTCATACCTCGTACATCTTATTACTCCCATCCGCTCGCCAGCACATCTGCAAGATGCATTGTCTTTATCGGTAACCCCTTTCCTTTAATATACCCGTCAATATGCAACAGGCAACTTGAATCAGTAGAAATTATATATTCAGCGCCGGTCGCCAAAGCATGATTTACTTTTTGGTCTGCCATTGCAACTGATATTGCATCAAACTTTACGGCAAAGGTTCCTCCAAAGCCGCAGCAGGTTTCGTTATCAACCATCTCAACTAGTTCAAGCCCTTTCACATTTTTCAAAAGTTTCCGGGGACCTTCTTTTATTTTGCATTCTCTCAGCGCTGCACAACTGTCATGATAAGTTGCCTTTGCATTAAGCATAGCACCGTAGTTAGTAATCTTTAAAACGTCAGTTAAAAAAGCGCTGAATTCAAATATCCTGTTGCCGAGTTCTTTTACTTTATTATGAGATGAAGAGTTCTCGAATAATTTGCCGTAATAATTTTTTACAAATCCAACGCATGATGCACTGGGAGCAACAATGTAATCAGGGCCATCAAAATCTTTTATAAATTTTGAAGCAACATCTCTTGCTTCATCCCAAAAGCCTGCATTAAAAGCCGGTTGGCCACAACAGGTTTGTTTGGGATTATACTCAACTTCGCAGGTAGCTTTTTCCAACACCTTCACCATGTTAAATGCAGTTTCAGGATATAACTGGTCAATAAAACAGGGTATGAATAATTGCACTTTCATTTTAACGTCTTCAAATGTTTTTCATATTCTTTAACGGATAACTTTTTATCACTTGCAGGTTCATAAACTTTTATCTCCATTGTTGTTGGATTAACATAAAGTTGAAAGCCTGTTACAAATCTATCTTCACGGTTTAGTCCTGCCTGAACATAAATTAGTGAATCATTTTTTAGTGCGTCCATTATAAAAGCTATCCCATGATTATGATTTGTCGATGAATCAATATATCTATTACTTTCTTTGATAAACGATAATTTAATCAAAGTGTCAGCAATTTTCTTTTGCAGAGATGTATCAACTGGTTCATAGAGCTTTGAATCGAGACTGTCTTTTACCGGCGGTATTAAAGTTATAGTTTTTTGATTTTCACTATTGCATGAAAGAATGAATATCAATCCTCCGGTTAAAATTTTTCTCATTTACTTCTTATAAAAACTCTTTTGCAATGCTATCATCTTTAACGCAGTAATAGCAGCCTCTTCTCCTTTATTACCATGTGCACCTCCTACTCTATCCTGTGCCTGTTCATCATTATCTACTGTAAGCACACCAAAAATGGTTGGCACCGGTAACAATAAATTCAACTGAACTACTCCATCTGTTATTGCTTTGCATACATAATCAAAGTGAGGTGTATCGCCGCGAAGAACGCAGCCCAATGCGATAAAAACATGCGGCTTTTCCATCTGTGCATTGTCCCAAAAACTTTTTATGGCAAAAGGAATTTCAAATGCGCCTGGCACTGTTAGTACTTTATAATTGGTCATTTCATATTGAGCAAGAATTTGTAAACAGCCTTCTTCCAGTTTATCAACAATAGCCGCATTCCATTCGGTACGAACAATAATAATACAGGCATCCTTTTGTAGAATGCCTGTGTTTATATTAAATAAATTAGCGTCAGTTATTGCCATCGCATACTCATTGATTATTTTATTAAAAGCAATTGCCAGACGGAGACCGTTAAGGCAATTTACTCACCTACTTCTCCGAGGCGTGCAAGATACCTATCAATATTTGCCGCTTTATCAGACAGAGGATAATCTTTTTTTAATTTTTTATACAGGTCTATTGCTTCCTGTTTCTTGCCCATTGTTTCTGCAAACAATCCGGCCCTGAATAAAAATTCTGAAGAAGTAAATTCATCTTTTTCATTTACGCCGGCAGCCTTTTTATAATAATCCAATGCATCTGTATTTTTCTTTAATTCGGCAGATGCATCGCCAATCATGCCATACGCCCTGCTTTGTATCTGCGTAGCATCGGTACTAAAATCTTTTAATTGTTTTATTGCTTTATCAAACTGTTTTAAATGCAGGTAGCTGGCGCCGGCATAAAAATGACAAAGATTTGAGGCAGCTGTACCATCATATTTACTGATGAACTTTAGCGCTCCTGAATTTGCTCCATCGCCGTTAAGAACCCTGTTGGCAAGCGCTGTTTTTAATGAATCTGCCTGGGCATTACTGAAATCACTAAAATATCTTTGTACCACAAATACAGCATCATTTGCTTTTTCTTCTTTAGGAAGTTTTACCATGTATTTATATACGAGCCATCCGCCTGCAATTAAAATAATTGCTGTGCTGATATAAATGATAGGCTTGCTGTTCTTAGCCCAAAAGCCTCTTGCCCGGGTAACCACATCAACCTCTTGTTTGTGTGCCTTTTCGTGCACTGTTTTTTCTGCCATTATTATTTATTGAGTTAGTCTTTTATAAAAGGATAATCTTCCTGCGCATATACATCTTTATACACTTCACCATCATCCGGCCATGGGCTTTCTTCAGCGAATTTTACTGATTCTTCTACCTGTGCCTTTACTCTTTCATTTATTGCTTCTATGTCCTTATCAGTCACTTTATATTCTTCTTTTAATTTGCGCAAAGTGGTTTCAATGGGGTCTTGTAATTTGTATTCTTCCATCTCTTCTTTTGAGCGGTACTTTGCGGGGTCGCTCATACTATGCCCTTTATAGCGATATGTTTTAACTTCCAATAATGTTGGTCCGCCATTTTCTCTTGCTCTCTTTACTGCTCTTGCAACAGCATCATGAACATCTTCGGGAACCATACCATTCACTTTATCTCCCGGCATTTCATATGCATCGGCCAGTTTATAAATATCAAGCACATTCGATGTCCGGGCTACAGATGTTCCCATTGCATAATTATTATTCTCGCAAATAAAAATTACAGGAAGCTTCCAAAGCATTGCCATGTTGAACACTTCATGCAACATGCCCTGCCTGGCGGCGCCATCACCAAAGAAACACAGTGATACATTTTGTGTGCCTTTATATCTTTCAGCAAATGCCAGCCCTGCTCCCGTTCCTATCTGTGCTCCCACTATACCGTGGCCGCCAAAAAATCTTTCCTTTACACCAAAGAAGTGCATACTGCCGCCTTTACCTTTACTGCAGCCCGTTGCCTTGCCATATAATTCGGCCATACAGCTTTTTGCGCTAACCCCTTTGGCAATTGCCAGGGCATGGTCGCGATAAGCTGTAATAAAAGTGTCATCCGGTGTAGTTGCGGTCATACAGCCTGCTGCAATGGCCTCCTGCCCGATATATAAATGACAAAAGCCGCGGATTTTTTGCATACCGTACAATTGGCCTGCTTTTTCTTCAAAGCGGCGCATAAGCAGCATTAATTCGTACCAGTATAAATAAGTTTCTTTAGAAAACTTTGTTGCCAAGGGTAATTAATTTAGGCCGCAAAGATAAGGGGGAAAAAGGATTTTTGAACGGTGATTTTTGAATTGCTATTTTGGGTTTATATCAGGATTTTTCAGGCCAAAAGTACAGATTCACCATTCACAATTCACCATTCATAACTTCACCTTATCTTGCAATTTCATGCTTCACCTTAATAAGATAATCCTTACTCAATTTAAAAATTATCCATCTGCTTCTTTCGAATTTAAAGAAAGAGTTACCGGTATTTGTGGATTTAATGGCAAAGGAAAAACCAACCTGCTGGATGCTATCTATTATTTATGTTTTACCAGGAGTTACTTTTCAAAGTCGGACCTGTTGAATATGCAGTTCAATGCTGATGGATTCAGACTGGAAGGAAACCTTACGCAAACGCTTACAAAGAATAATTCTAAGGAAGATTTTAATGTGGTATCCATCTTTAGAGGCGCAGGCAAAAAAGAAGTTTTGGTGAATGATGTTGCGTATGAAAAATTCTCATCACACATTGGCAAGTTTCCCTGTGTGATGGTGGCGCCTGATGATATTGAAATGATAACAGGCGGCAGTGAGCAGCGGAGAAGATTTATTGATACTGTACTCAGCCAAATGGATGCAGGCTATCTTCAACAGCTAATTATTTACAATAAAATTTTACTGCAGCGCAACAGCCTCTTAAAAAGTTTTGGTGAACAAAAGAACAGGGATATACAATTGCTGCAGGTGCTGGACTCCCAATTGGTACAGCCGGGAAAAGAAATTTATAAAAAGAGAAAACAATTTTTAGAAAAACTAATTCCTCTTGCCAAAGATTTTTATTTACAGATAGCAGATAATAATGAAGTGATAGACCTGAATTATGAGAGCCAGCTAAATGAAAATACATTTGAAGAACTGTTAGACAGATGCAGGGAAAGAGATATGATGTCGCAACGCAGTAATGCAGGTATTCATAAAGATGACCTTGGCTCGCAGTTGAATGGCAAACCCTTTAAAGCTGTAGCCTCGCAGGGACAAAAGAAAAGTATGCTGTTTGCTTTAAAGCTGGCAGAGTTTGAAATGCTGAAAGAAAATAAGGGATTTGCTCCTCTTCTTTTACTGGATGATGTTTTTGAAAAGCTGGATGACCTGCGGATGCAGAATTTACTGCAATGGGTTTGCGTGAATAATGAGAGCCAGGTTTTTATTACTGATACCCATTTGGACAGGCTGCAAACTTCTCTGAATAATTTCGGGTTTACTGCGCAGATAATTGAATTGAATTAATTTTATGTGGACTATGTGCTTATGTGTCTATGTGTTTAACAAATTACCACATAGCCACAATAGAAACATAGGTATCTTCCAGAATATCTTGAATTAATTTAATTATATGAGTGAATTATCCCTGGCCGAAGCCATGAAAGAATTTTTAAAAAAGAGCCGGCTGAAAGGTGGCATACAGGCATTGCAGATACAGGATGCATGGGAAAAAATAATGGGAAAGACAATTGCAAAATACACTGATAAAATTGAGATAATTGGCTCAACACTGTTCATCTCCAGCACAGTGGCACAACTAAAAAATGAATTGCTTTATCAAAAGCCAAAAATTATTGAAAGGGTAAATGAGGCGCTGGGTGAAAGAGTGATTACTGAAGTGGTGATAAAATAAACGTTCAGCTTTCAGCTTAATTAAATTTATATTACCAAAACAATGCTTCCTTTTGCATAAATTATTATTATTAGAGTTGCTATTTACTGCCTTTTTAATTTTGACTTTAAAATAAAGAGAGTATATTTGTTATACTAAATTAATACAAACCAATATCCCCGGTTTTATTAATCCATTTTCCTTCAAGAAGCCTCCGCCCCTCTTATTTAACTTAATTAACTACCATGAGGAGAATTCTACGAATTTTAATTCTTTTAAATTTTTTTGCTCTAAGCAGTCATTCTCAATCAATTACTATTAATGAATTGATTAAGCTTTCCAATTTGTCTTCCAAGGAGATAGTTCCCTATTTAACAAAGAAAGGTTTCATGCTTAAAGAAAGTACATCAGACAGCATGGAAACCAGGGCCATTTTTACCGAAAAATTTAAGTTCAGAAAGAAAAGTACTGAGCCTGCAAGATGTATCAATATATATTTTAAGGGTGATGCCAAATGTTTAACCTTACAGACGCCTGCATTAAACGAATATGAGGAAGGCAAACAAAAGTTAATTAAAGCCGGTTTTTTTTACGATACTTTAAAGGATATTACTAAAGAGCGATCCATTCTTTTTCAAAAAGCAAATGTAACTGTACAGGCAACGGCTGAAATGCAGGACGACAGCAGTATGCAATATAGTTTTCATTTAAAAGAGAAAGCAGTTCCTTCTTCGTTAAGGTATGCTGAAGAACTTTTGCAGTTTGATTCCCACGCATTTCTTGTTAGTTATTTTGGTGAGCAAAATGTAAAAAAGGATATGTACTATCTTACTGAAAAAGAATTAAAAAGATGTTCTGTTTTATTCAGTGGTACTCCACACCAGGCGGTTTTTGTTTGGGACGATGACATCTATCTTAATAAGCTTTTATATATTCTCGTAACCAACAAGCTGCCTACAAAAGGTGCCGCAGAGAGCAATCCACTTGCAGGTAACAATGAATGGCAATTGAAAAACGGGATTTATCCCGGTATGGCATTAAAAGAACTTTTAAAGATCAATGAAACCGATTTTGATATCTATGGCAATAAATCGGAGATGGCATTTTTAATAAAGCCAAATGAATATGGGAAAATTAATTTTAAGAAAATTGCTGTAATGTTATCCTGCCACGAGTGTTTTGATAATAAAATATTTAATCAAAATACAGTAAGTGCACTGGAGGTTGCTAAAGCAAATCTTTCAATGCGTGTTTTTGATGTTGCTCTTTATCCACCAGACAGATAAGACCAACAGGTTGGCTACAATTATTTACTTTTCATTTCAGCATTCATTACCCTGCCTTAGGAATGAAATTTAATTTCGTTCTTTCACTTTTTTAAATAAATCGTTTTACCTGTTTTAGCTGACTCTGTAGCAGCTGATAAAATTTCCACAACAATTGCATTTACCGGAAAAGAAGACAAGTCGTTGCCAGGATTAATTTTGCCATTGAGTACGGCAGCCAGGTAAGAAAATATATTCGACCGCTCATGCGGCAGGGGAGATAAATCAATCCATGTTTCTTTTCCGGGCCGCTCGCCGGCAGTATATTTCATCTTATTTTCTTTATTGGCAACTAATATCCCATTAGTTGCATACACATCTGTTTCTTTAATATCATATGGCCAGTTCCACGAAGCCTGTATGATGGCCTGGCACGTTGGATAAGTAAGAATGATACTTGCCTCATCTTCTACCTTAGGATATACCTTTGGTTTAAAATGTTGCGTAACGGCGGTAACAGATACTGGTTTTTGTGCATCCATCAACCACGTCATTATATCTGCACCGTAACAACCAAAATCAATTAACGCACCGCCACCATTTTTAACAGGGTCAGTCAGCCAGTCTGTAAATTCTTTACTGCATCCAATTTCTACAGGCCCCATATGTCCATCCATAAAAACAACTTTATGAATTGTACCTAAACTTTTTTCTTTTTTTACCAGGTCCCAAACCTTGGCATGTGAAGGATACCAGGTAGTTTCATAATTGGTTAAAAGATGAATATTGTATTTTTTTACCAATGCCTGCATTTGATTTAAATGGTCATTATTTACGGCCAATGGTTTTTCAACAATCACATGTATTCCTTTAGGTGCACAAATTTTTACTACTTCCAGGTGTTCATAAATTGAATTAAAAGCACAGACTGCATCGGGTTTGGTTTTTTTAATTAATTCATCCAGGCTTTTAAACCAAAGCGATTCGGGTAAGTTGTTTTGTTTTAATAACCGCATGGCCAGCTCACGGTTAGGCTCTGCAAATCCTACTATTTCTACTTCATCCTGTTTACCCATATAATTAAATACCTGGTTGATATGATTGTGCGTCATACCGGCAATACCTACACGGATGGGTTTGCCCTGCGTTACAAAAGACACAATAGACAATAGACTAAAAAGTAAAATATCTCTCATATTTTTTTTTGAATTTAAAAGACGAAGGTGATAAAGTAATTCTGAATTTAAAATTTAAAATTATGATTTGTTTGAATTATTCTTTTTTGCGGCATTCATTTATATATTTTTTCGGATAGATATTTCTGCAAAGCATTATTTTAATTAGATGTTACTATAAAATTAACGAATGTGTTTTTCGGCATAAAACTATTTTCTCAAATAATTATCTGAGCCATCTATCCAATCCTGTCTTGGTGGTGCAAAGATGTCTGTCTCTATTACCTTACCTATCATTAAAGCTTTGTGCCTGCGATTGCCCGGGATTACAATCGTTTCACCCGGCAATAAGTCAAGAGGATCATTTTCATTATCATCAAACCAAAAACGAAGTACGCCTTCAAACACTTCGGTGATCTGTTCATTTTCATGTGAATGCCATGGCACGGTAAACCCATCTTCAAATTCCATTTTGGCGATCATTATTTTTTCTCCATGAATGAATTGTCTTTTCATTTTCGGATTCACTTGTTCTACAGTTACCTTATTCCAGTTTATTTTTTCCATGACTTTTATTTTGAGTGCTGTAAATTAAGGAAAAGTGTTTGTGAATAATTGTAATGTCTTGTCCTGTTTTGCATCACAATTTTTTTAATAGTGTCTGAATGGTTTTAAGCCCCATCTCATTTGTAGTCCTGTAAATAATTACTCCATTTTTATCAATAACCATATAAGTAGGGAAAACAGAAACTTTAAGTTTTCTTACCACAGTATTATTTTCTGCAAAAGGTGATGGCTGCAGGATTGTAATATTATTTGAGAGGGAAGGATACCTCTTATAAAAAGTTTCCAACTTTTTATAATTCACATTTTCTTCATAAGCAATATTTATGCAGTCTAACTTGTCTTTATATGTTTCTACCAGTGCATTGAATACGGGAAGTTCAGCAACACAAGGGCCACACCATGTTCCCCAAAAATGGAGCAAAGTAAATTTGTGTTTGGGAAATTTAAGATTGTATGATTTATTCCTGTTTAAGAAAAAAGTATCAGTTATACAAACAGAATCGCCGATGTTGTAACCACATTTACCTTCATGAGACACCTGGTAAAAATAAGCAGTTGTTCCAAGAGGTGCTATCGAATCTAAGATAAAGTTGTGGTGAAAGAAACTAAAACTGTCTTGAAAAGTAAATCTTTCTTCAGGATTTTCCTGTGCATCGTAATCACCAGTATATAAAATTGTTGAATTCTTATTCCATCCATTATACATTGATATATTTAAGAGGTAAATGTCTTTCACGGCCAACCCAACTTTTAGCTCTGCAAGTTTATAATTTGGCCACGGAGTTAATGCCATTTGCCATTGTTGCTCATCCGCGTTTCCCCATTTCATTTTATCGGAAAAAGGGAATAGCTTTATTTTCTTTGCATAAATTTTATTCCCAGCCGCCAATGAAAAAGAAAAACCATTTTGAATTTCATCTTTTGTAAGAATGGAATCATCTGAAAAATTCTTATTAAAATTTTTATCCACTTTTACTTTATAGTTACTTTTATTACCTGTTACTAAAAAATAAATTTTCAAATTTTCCTTTTCAAGCTCCGGAAAGAATTTTTTTAATGGATATTCTTTTACTTTATAATTTTTCATTTTGCCTGGAAGGCCTTTGAAATTATTGTAATTGTCCCGGCAATTAATTGCAAAATCTATTGTCATTGGAAGTTTACTATTACTATCCAAATAAGTATCATTAAGCGGGATTGAAATTTTTTCTACAGTTTGTCCGTTAAGATTGGATATAAATCCATAAAATAGAAACAGGAAATGCAGGATATTTTTCATAATCAAAACTTTGATTGTAACTCTGTTCGTTAATAGCCATCGCTTTAGCCATCTTACATCCTGGTTCGTCTCTCACGAACTATTCAACTAATAAAAATAATAAAGGTTCGTGAGACACGAACCATGGAATTAGCAGTACTTTTATTTTTTAAAAGATACCAAGGATAGCAGGTGTGATTCCATAATTACTCTAAGCGATATTCATTTTTAATTAATGCAATTAATTTTTCGGCGCTTTTTTCAATATTCTGGTAGCCTTCTTTATCCTGAGATGTTGTAATTTTTTGATCAGATAAAAAATTTAGAAACTCATTCAGGTATGTTTTATTTATACGAACTTTTACTGTGTCAACAATATTTCTATCTACTCTAAACATTGGTTGTAGCCTATAATAAGAAAGTAATTCATTTGCATTTACTATTTTATGAACAAGGTCTTTACCTTTTTCCTGCAGTGTAATATATCCTTCCCGCCAAAACTCAGCTCTTTGCCAAAGCAGATCATAGGCGGCAATAGAATCTGCTATGTGATTTTTGCGGATCAGGCGTAAGCCGCCAGCGTTTTTCAACTGATCAATAGTAGTACTGTTTCTACGGTAATGCCTGTCCCATAGACTTCTACGCATAAATCGCAGCACCGATCCCGGTACTATATCTGTATTTGGATTTGTTTGAAAATAAAGAAATACAGAATCAATCGCTTTCATTCTACCATCCTTTCTGGGGAAACCTTCATTCAGGTTAGCTGTATCATTTTTAAGGTCGTAAACGAAAGACTTCATGTATTGGCTCTCACGTTCATGTTCTACAATATTTTCTCTTACGTTCTCTGCTACAAAACCTAAAAACACTGCAAGAAATAACATAAAGAATTCCAGCAGGTATTCTGTCCATTTCTTTTTATGTGTTACGTGATGTGGATGTTTGTGTACTTCCATATTTTCAGTTTGTTGAATTGGGGTAATAGTTTCGGTTTCTTCAGCCGGGATAATTTCGTTTGAAGGTTCCGGCTGATCGTTTGTGTTGCTATCTAAAGGTTCTTTGGATGGATCGTCGGCCATGTATTGTTAGTTTGGTAAATTATTGGAGTGTTGTTCAATGGCAGGGGCGCAAATTACAAAATCTTTTTGTGCAGGATAGCGATGTAGATAAACCATACATGTTTTGCCGTTGGTCAAAGACCAGACGGCGGCTCTCACGGGTTGTTGCTGTGACGTTACTTCGGTTGGAGGAACACCCGCAGTGGCTAAATAATTTTATTTTTTAAAATAGCTATAGAAGAAAGCCGCAGCAAACCCTGCTATCATATAAATTATAAGTTTGACTATCCTGGCCTTCATAGCTATTTAATATGGTATTCCTTTCGGAGTATTTGTAATAATTGATGATTGATGGTGGCATATTTGCCGTAGTACTGCTGTCTTGTGCCTCTTAACATCAGCAGGTAATACGATGCGATATTCCCGGCCTCCTGTCTGCTGAATTTATCAACATTTACTATTTTACCGGCATACGATGTTTGTTCGCTTTGGTTAAGGGCATTTAATAAAGTTAATTTGCCATGTTGGGTTATGGTTTCATACCATGCAAAATCATAATACTTTAATGTAAAAGGCCGAAGGTAAAATTCCACGTAACTATATTCCTTCTCATTTCTCGATCTCAGGTTTGCTATGGCCACACTAAACTCACCGATCCTTGCCTGCAGTTCACTGCTTTTAAAATAACGAAGTTCTCCGGAGTTTCGCAGTTGATTTAAAATACCATCATTAGGGTCAAAGAGCAATTGAACTGTTTGAATAAAGGACCATGTAAAGGCAGGGTAAAAAGATGGGGAGAGTGTTGTTAAACTGCTATCCCTTACATAACTTATAAAGTATGCGCATTGTTTTTCCTTTACATTTCTTGAAGATAATTTTTGCTGAACACTGATCGAGTCAGCATAAATTTCATTGTATAAGTTTTTTGCCAGTTCAGTTGCTCTTTGCTGTTCTACCTGGTGTTCTCTGATATTCTCTGCAACAAAACCAAGAAACACGGCAAGGAAAAGCATAAAAAATTCCAACAGATATTCTCCCCATTTCTTTTTATGAGCTACGTGGTGTGGATGTTTGTGTACTTCCATATTTTCAGTTTGTTGAATTGGCTTAATGGTTTCTGTGTCTTCAACCGGGATAATTTCGTTTGAAGGATCCGGTTGATCGGTTGCGTTGCTATCTAAAGATGGTTGGTCTTGATCGTCGGCCATGTATTGTTAGTTTGGTAAATTATTTTATTCTTCAATGGCAGGCGGCGCAAATTACAAAATCTTTTTGTGGGAAGGATGGTGATGATGATTGTAGCGCCGTGTCCTGCTTTGCTGCAAGCCGGAGTAGGGACACGGCTGGGAAAGAAGTTACAGTTATTATTTTTGATTCTTAAATATAATACCAACATAACATCCTCCCGTGTTTTGTGAACCATCATAATTAGGTTCCATAAAAGGAGTTATATGCAGCCATATTTTATCGTTAAGCTTAAATTGATTTTGTAACTGGAAACTAAATCCAAGGTTATTTACATTGTATTCATTTGTATAGATACCATCAAAACTATTCAGAATGAAATATTGTTGATTACGAAGTCCAATTGTCCAGGCCCGTTGAGGTAGCCTATTATGAGGTAAGCTCATTTCGCCTCTCCAGTGATAAAACCTGTAGTTGATACCAATATTCGGTTTAAAGATGTATTTCTTTTTTTTGATCACTTCATACGATAAAGTCTGATGAAATTCCAAAATAGAAATTTTAAGGGTTGCTCCCACAAAATCATTATAATAATAAAGGTACTTATAGCCTATCTGCGGCTTGGTGTATAACCTGTTTTTAATTTTATAATCATATGCAAACTGAAGGGCCGGGCCATCGGAAAGATGTTTTTCAGTGGCATAGCCTGTTGTTATTTCTAATTGAGCAAATGCATTCGAAATAAAAAAATAAAAAAATAAGGTGATTAAAGTTTTCATTGTTAGCCTCGATTTTATATACAAGATAACGGGATTGAGTCATGCAACGCCGCTAACAATGTTAAAGATCAGGCCATGTTTTAAATTTTGTTCCGCTGTGTATCATTTGAATAGCTAACTTATTCTAAAAAAGGTAAAGGCTCATGAGACAGAACCAAGGATAAAGAGAAAAGGCTAAGTTATTTCAGCTGATATTCTTTTTGGATAATTAATAGAAAAACTTTTTCCTCTTCATTAACCACCTTTAAGCGACTGATGAGACCTGAGATAGGGCTTCCGATCTAGTTAAGTTTTTTTGCTGTATTAACTCTACCCTCACCTCTCATTGTAATTCCTGTCACTTTGCCTTTATCGTCTTTATTAAATTCGGTTGTTCCGGGTATTCCGGTTACATAAAATTTTTCATTGGTTTCTGCATGCAGCATTGCTCTTCCGTTAGGGAAGTTGACATAAATTAAATTGCCTGTACGGGTAACAAATATGCCAAATTCATAATGACCAACATATTGATCCAGCAGGGCGGCGTTTACCTTAATATCCGGTCTGCTGAATACAAACTGTAATCCCCGGCCCACTGCATAAGCATATTGCGTAGCATGCCCCATTTTTTCTACTACCAGGCTTTCTAATTTCAACCCTTTATAGTTACTTGTTTTTAATTGGATAATAAATTTTTCAAAGAGACTGACAGTGGTAATTGACTCTTCATATTCACTTGAGCTGATAAATAATTTTTTATTTAATTCATGATGTTTTTCTGCAAATGTTTTTTCATAATTAAAAAATATGCCATCACCAAATTCCAGTGAAGGGCAGCTAACAATGTAACTGTTGAATAGTGTGGGTTCATGAAAAAGTGCATACAATGCAAAAGCGCCGCCGGATGATTGTCCCTGTAATACATTATTTTTTTTATCGCTGCGGTAAGCAGAATCTACAAATCCCATTATCTCATTCTGTAAAAGTTTCAAAAACTTTGAAGCACCGCCAGTTGAATCTTGTGTACTCGCCGGAAAAAAATCCCTGGTTCTGTTAGCATGATAATTATCCGGCCATCCTATGCCAACAACTATCATTTCAGGGAGATATCCTTCATAAAGCATGCTTTCCCTCATTTCTATTATTGTTGGAAAAAACCATTGCCCGTCCAGTACGTACAGCACGGGATATCTTTTGTTGCTACTGTCTTTGTAAGATGCAGGCAGTTCAATGTATATTTCATAATCCTGGTTATTGATGCCTGATCTAAATTTTATAAGCTGTGTGCCCTTTAGCTCAACGGGTGGATAGTGTGCAGCATTTTTAATTTGTGCAAATGATGTGCTTGTAATTATTACCGCAATACATAAAACGAAAACCTTTTTCATGAATACTATTTAAGTTGATAAAGAAAAGATCAAAATGAGATTTTTACAGTGAATGTATGTTTAATATTTCTGCCAACACATAAATACATGTACTCTTATGAGTTGGTAATCCCAGGACTTCTTTTAGTTAATTATAGTTCATAAGTCCGTAGTTACAAACTACGGACAGCAGTACTTTTATTTTTTGAACATACTATGGATAGCGTGGGAATGCTTTTAATTACCTGCCTCTCTTTATTTTAATTGTTCTTAACAATTCCAAAGAATTTCTAATGAAATACTTATTGATAGAATCCATCTTCCTAGTCAACAGCTCATATCTAAATTCAATTTCATTTCCTTCTATGGATGTTGTGGCAAATACCTTTTTAGAATATTGAGATTTAGTAGTATCATAAATGTCGGTTACAAATATGAAATAGTCCCTGTCATAGATTTTTTCGAC
>JAQBNL010000077.1 GCA_028288585.1 Chitinophagaceae bacterium
TTCCTTGTATTTATAGTGGGCGGCCAAACCTTTTTCTGCGATCTCGTTCATCCGTTTGCTGCGGATCTGTACTTCCACCCATTTGCCCTGTGGCCCCATCACGGTGGTATGCAGTGCTTCATATCCATTGTTCTTTGGATTGCTGAGCCAGTCGCGCAGACGTTCAGGTGATGGAGTATATTCATCCGTGATCATGGAATATACTTTCCAGCAATCTTCTTTTTCTTTTTCAGGAGGAGAATTCAGAATAACACGAATGGCGAACAGGTCATATACTTCTTCAAAAGCAACTCCCTTTTTTTTCATTTTATTCCAGATGGAGTGAATGCTTTTTGGCCGTCCATAAATTTCAAAATTAAAACCACCCTGCTCTAATTTTTCTTTAATGGGCCTGATGAAATCATTTATATACCGTGTGCGTTCTCTTTTGGTATCATTTAATTTTTGAGCAAGATATTTATAGCTGTCCGGCTCCATGTATTTCATGGCCAGGTCTTCCATTTCTGTTTTGATATTATACAAACCCATCCGGTGAGCAAGCGGTGCATACACATAAACTGTTTCAGAAGAAATTTTTAATTGCTTCTCCCTCTTCATGCTGTCAAGCGTACGCATATTGTGCAGGCGGTCAGCAAGTTTTATAAGAATAACCCTTGGATCATCGGTTAGCGTAAGAAGAATCTTTTTAAAATTTTCTGCCTGTTGTGATGTGTTGGTATCAAGTACGTTTGATATTTTGGTGAGTCCATCTACAATCTTTGCTATCTCGCTGCCAAATTCTCTTTGTATATCCTCTAAAGAAATATCGGTATCCTCAACAGTATCATGAAGCAAAGCGCAAATGGTACTCCGTACACCCAAACCAATTTCTTCCACGCATATCATTGCAACAGCCAATGGATGCAAAATGTAAGGCTCACCGCTTTTACGGCGCATTGTTTTGTGGGCTTCCACTGCCATTTCAAAAGCTGTACGGATCATTTCTTTATCACCCGGCTTTAATTTGGTCTTTAAAACACGCAGTAATGCCCTGTATTGGCGAAGAATTTCCTTGCGTTCCTGTTCTTCGTTTAAATTATATTTCGGTATTTCTACTACAGCTTCCATTAATAACGAATTTACGAAAAATTAAGGAGGCCTTAAAGGGGAGTATGTGAACGAATTACAAAATCATTCTCCATCGCCTTTTCTCTTTACTTCAAATCCATTACTTTTGCAGCCCTTAAAAGCCCATGTGGTGAAATTGGTAGACACGTCAGACTTAGGATCTGATGCCGCAAGGTGTGGGGGTTCGAGTCCCTCCATGGGCACACACTAAAAGTTATTGGTTATTAAGTCAATAGTCATTATTATTTCCACCTTATTGGCTTAATGACCCATGACCAAAAAAGCAAAATATTATGGCAGAAGTTACAAGAGAAAACATTGGTTTATTACACGATAAACTAACGGTTAAACTGAATAAGGAAGACTATTATCCTTCTTTTGAGAAATCAATTAAGGAGTATAGCAAGAAAGCCAATATCCCCGGTTTTAGAAAGGGAATGGTACCGGCAGGCATGGTTAAAAAAATGTATGGCGCTTCGGTGTTTTATGATGCAGTAATTAAAGAAGTAGAAAAAGAAATTCAAAATTATCTTACTGCAGAAAAACCTGAATTTTTTGCACAGCCATTGCCTATGAGCACTGACCTGCGCAATCTTGATATGAACAATCCTGCTGATTATGAGTTTCCATTTGAGATAGGTTTAAAGCCACCTGTAGATATTGATCTTGCGAAAGCAAAACTTACACTTAATAAAGTGAAAGTGACAGAGGGGATGATCAACGAAGAAATTGAGCGTTTGCAAAACCGTCATGGTAAAATGCTGGACCCTGAAACTGTAACTTCAGAAGACAATGTGTTGAATGTAAATTTTGTTGAAGTGGATGCTGAAGGAAACCCTGTACCAGCTGGTGTTACAAAAGATAATTCTTTACTGGTAAAATATTTTACGCCTGCTTTTCGTAAGCAGTTAATGGGTAAAAAGAAAGACGACAGCATTGTTCTGCAATTAAATAATGCTTTTGAGGAAAAAGAAAGAGAATGGATAATTAGTGATTTAGGATTAGATAAAGAGGACACATCGGCAGGTGATAAGTTTTTTAAAATGACCATCACCAAAGTTGGCCTGGTTGAAAGAAGAGAATTAAATGAAGAATTTTTTAACGAAGTTTTTCCCGGTAAAGAAATTAAAACCGAAGAAGCATTCAGAAATGAATTAAAAGAGGAAATTCAAAAGCATTGGGATTCGCAAAGCCGTGTGCAACTGCACGACCAGTTATATCATTTTCTTTTAGATACACCTATTCAATTCCCTGATGAATTCTTAAAAAACTGGCTGAAAAGAGGCGGCGAAAAAGAAAAGTCTGCTGAAGAAGTTGAAGCTGAATTCCCATCATTTACTAATCAATTAAAATGGACGCTGATTAGTGATAAAATAATTAAAGAAAATAATTTAGAGGTAACTGAAGAAGAATTAAGAGAAAATATGAAGAAGGAAATTCTTCAATACTTCGGGCAAATGAAGATGGATGGCGACACCAGCTGGATAGAAAGCTATATCGACAGGATGATGAAAGAAGAAAAACAGGTAGATGCCAGTTACAGAAGACTTATTACTGACAAATTATTTTCATGGGCAGAAGGACAGGTAAAGCCTAAAGAAAAAGAAGTTTCTCCGGAAGAACTTACTGCAATGCAACACAATCATCATCATTAGTTGTCAGATGTGAGTTGTTAGTTGTCAGAATCTGCAAGTCATTTAGTCATTAAATCATTATTTTTAATTTTGTAAGCCCCTTTATGGGTTAGGGTATAATATTTGGGAACTTCATCCCAATATAATTTCTCTCTTATTAAATTTTAAATATGAACCAGGGAAAAGAATTTGAAAAATTTGCTATAAAACACCAGGGCATTAGCAGCCATACATTGCATGATTACATTCAGCATAATGTAACCAATCTTACTCCTAATATCATTGAAGAGCGACCAATGAACATTGCAGTAATGGATGTTTACAGCCGTTTAATGATGGACAGGATAATATTTTTGGGTTATCCGGTAAGTGATGAGGTAGCTAATATTATTACAGCCCAATTATTATTTTTAGAAAGTACAGACCGTACAAGAGATATTCAATTGTATATAAATTCTCCGGGCGGCAGTGTATATGCAGGCCTCGGTTTGTATGATACAATGCAGTTTGTTAGTCCTGATATTGCTACTATTTGTACAGGTATGGCAGCAAGCATGGCCGCCGTTTTAATGGCTGCAGGAGCACCGGGAAAACGTACAGCATTAAAACATGCACGCATTATGATGCACCAGCCAAGTGCAGGCGCAATGGGGCAGGCAAGCGATGTAGAGATAACTGTGAATGAAGTAAGAAAAGTAAAGCAGGAGTTATACGAAGTGCTTGCAACCCACACAGGTCAAACAATAGAAAAAATTGCCAAGGACAGCAACCGTGATTACTGGATGACTGCGCCTGAAGCAAAAGAGTATGGTTTGGTAGATGAAGTTTTATTGATCAATTCAAAAAAAGAAAAAAAATTAAAGCCTTAATTATGAATTTTTATAACAAGCAATTTATAAGAATGGAAGAAGAGGAAGAGCCAAAAGGAACTCCTGAAAACCCTATGGAAAAAATAATGGGAGGGATGATGTTTGATAAAAAATTTATTGAGCAGAGAAAGATTTTTTTATGGGGAGCCGTGGATGATAAAAGCGCTAAAGACATTACCAATCGTCTTTTATATTTAGAAGCAATGGATCCGGGCAAAGAGATCAAGTTTTACATAAATTCTCCCGGCGGTATAATCACCAGTGGCATGGTAATTTATGATACGATGCAAATGATCAGTTCTCCTGTAAGTACAATATGTATGGGTATGGCAGCAAGTATGGGAAGTATTTTATTAAGCGGCGGTAAAAAAGGGAAGCGATTTATTTATCCTCACGGAGAAGTAATGATACACCAGCCAAGTGGCGGAGGACAGGGAACCAGTGCCGACCTTGAAATTATGGCTATCCAGATTTTAAAAGCAAAACAATTAGGCGCAAAAATATTGGCTGATAATTGTGGTCAGACTTATGACAAAGTGATGGAAGATTTTGACCGTGATTATTGGATGGACGCAAAGGAAAGCATGGCCTATGGCATTGTAGATAAAATAATGGATAAAATCTAAGCAACATTCGCCTCAATAATATTGTCTTTTTAACACCGATGTTCGCCATCGGTGTTTATCTTTGTATACTATAAAAAATGTTGCTAACTAACCCAACATCAAATTAATGGCTAAACAACAAACTTTACATTGTTCATTTTGCGGCAGAAACCGTGATGAGGTGAAAATACTTATCGCTGGTCAGGAAGGTCATATTTGTGAGAACTGTGTTGAGCATGCCCAGGAAATTATCGGTCAGGAAATGATACATCAGCCGGATAAATCTGCAACTGCATCTAACTATAAGCTTTCAGTTAAAAAACCAATGGAATTAAAAAAATTCATTGATGATTATGTAATTGGCCAGGATGATGCAAAGAAAGTTTTAGCAGTTGCTGTTTACAATCACTACAAACGGATGAATCAAAAAATTGATAACGAGGTAGAGATTGAAAAGAGTAATATTATAATGGTTGGTGAAACAGGTACAGGTAAAACACTTCTTGCCAAAACAATTGCCAGAGTGCTCAATGTTCCCTTCGCCATTGTTGATGCCACCGTTTTTACAGAAGCCGGTTATGTTGGTGAAGATGTTGAAAGCATTCTTAGTCGCTTGTTACAGGTTTGCAACTATGATGTTGCCGCTGCAGAAAAAGGAATTGTTTACATTGATGAAATAGATAAGATAGCACGGAAGAGTGATAATCCAAGTATTACAAGAGACGTTAGTGGTGAAGGTGTTCAACAGGGATTGCTTAAGCTTTTGGAAGGTACTGATGTGTTGGTGCCACCACAGGGAGGAAGAAAACATCCTGAACAAAAATTAATAAAATTAAACACAGGAAATATTTTATTTATCTGCGGTGGTGCATTTGATGGTGTAGATAGGTTGATTGGCCGCAGGATTAACACCAATGCAATTGGTTTTAATGTAAATAAGGACCAGCAGGAATACCAGCGTAAAAATTTATTGCAATTTGTAAACGCACAGGACCTTAAGGCATTTGGTTTAATACCTGAATTGCTCGGTCGTTTACCTGTTGTAACCTATCTCAATCCTCTTGATGCTGTAACCCTGCGCAGCATTTTAACCCAGCCTAAAAATTCTCTTATAAAGCAATACGTAAAATTATTTGAGATAGAGGGTATAGAACTTATTATTGATGATGAGGTGTATGATTTCATGGTTACAAAAGCTATGGAATATAAATTGGGTGCCCGTGGGTTGCGCAGCATTTGCGAAAGTATTCTTACCGATGCCATGTATGAGCTTCCTTCTCAAAAAGTAAAAAGCTTTCATCTTACCATGGAATATGCCCAGCGCAAATTCAATATAAGTAAGTTGAGTATTTTAAAAGTAGCGTAGTCTTTATTTGGTTACCGGCATTTGTTTTTCATAGCGTCGTCGTTGTAATTTATCCTGAGTTTATCGAAGGACTCACTTCAGCAGCATACCTTTATTCAGCCTTTTCATTTCACGCAAAAACCCAAGAAGCAAAGTAGTAACCTTTGAATCTGCGCTTAAATTTTCTTTGCCTCTTTGCGCTACATTGCTTCTTTTTTCCACTATTTTCAAACAATGCAGAAATATAAATTGCATTTACTTTTTTTCATTTTATTTTTACCATTCATAACTCATAATTCTAAATCATAACTGAGAAATGGTAGATGTAATTCTGGGCTTACAATTTGGCGATGAGGGCAAAGGGAAAATTGTAGATTATTTCGCAAAAAACTATGAGGTAGTTGCCCGTTTCCAAGGTGGACCAAATGCAGGTCATACCTTATATGTAGATGGAAAAAAAATTGTGTTGCATCAAATTCCCTCGGGCATTTTTCATGAAAATAAAGTAAACCTTATTGGTAACGGTGTAGTGCTGGATCCTGTTATTTTAAAAAGAGAATGTGAATCAGTTGCAGCAATGGGAATTGATTATAAAAAAAACCTTTTTATCAGTCAGCGGGCGCATTTAATATTGCCAACACACCGTGCAGTTGATAAAGCCAGTGAAGCATCTAAAGGGAATGATAAAATAGGCTCTACTCTAAAAGGAATAAGCCCTGCTTACATGGATAAAACCGGCCGCAATG
>JAQBNL010000078.1 GCA_028288585.1 Chitinophagaceae bacterium
TCCGCCAAACGGCTGCTGGCCTACAACTGCACCTGTTGGCTTATCATTGATGTAAAAATTGCCTGCAGCATTGCGTAATTTTTTTGTTGCCAGTTCAATGGCAAACCTGTCCTGCGCTATCACTGCGCCTGTTAATGCATATGGAGAAGTTGCATCCACCAATCTCAGCGCATCTTCAAATTTATTTTCATCATAAATATAAATAGTAAGTATTGGCCCGAATAATTCTTCACACATGGTTACATAATTAGGGTCAGTAACTTCAATAACTGTTGGCTCAATAAAATAACCACTTGTTTTATCACACTTACCTCCTACCAATATTTTTGCATCTTTATCTTTTCGTACCTGTTTTAGATAACCCTGTAATTTGTCAAAGCTTTTTTCATCAATAACGGCATTTATAAAGTTGGAAAAATCTTCAACACTTCCCATCTTCATTGTTTTTATTGTTGCAACCATTTTCTTTTTTATTTGCTGCGCAAGATTCGATGGAAGGTATGCCCTTGATGCAGCAGAACATTTTTGCCCCTGGTATTCAAAAGCGCCACGGCATAAGGCGGTAACCACCGTATCAACATCTGCGCTCTTATGTGCAATAACAAAATCTTTACCACCTGTTTCACCAACAATGCGTGGATAAGATTTATAAATCTTTGTATTCTCGCCTATCGTTTTCCACATGCCGTTAAAAACACCTGTGCTTCCTGTAAAATGTACCCCTGCAAAATCAGGACTATTAAAACATACTTCACCAATCGTAGGGCCATCAACAAAAATTAAATTGATAACACCATCCGGCAAGCCTGCTTCTTTTAAAACCCTCATAAACATCTGTGCACTGTACACCTGTGTGTTGGCGCATTTCCATACAACAACATTACCACACATAGCTGCGCTTGTAGGAAGATTACCACCAATAGCGGTAAAATTAAAAGGTGTAATTGCCAGCACAAATCCTTCCAGCGGACGATATTCCATCCTGTTGTACATACCCGGACTGCTGATAGGTTGCTGGCGATATATTTCACTTAAAAAATGAACATTGAAACGAAGAAAATCTATCAGCTCACATGCCGCATCTATCTCTGCCTGGTAAGGATTTTTACTTTGGCCAAGCATAGTAGTACCCACAATGTATGGACGATATTTGGTTGCCAGTAACTCCGCTGCTTTTAAAAATATGTTTGCCCTGTTCTCCCATGTAGCATTAGCCCACTTCTCTCTCACCTTCATCGCTGCATTAATAGCCTTTTTTACATGGGCCGCATTTCCACGGTGAAATGTTCCCAGCACATGTTCTCTTTCGTGCGGCGGATGTATCTCTTCTTTATTTCCCGTCCTCACTTCTTCTGCGCCGATATACATGGGCACGTCTATTTTTTTATTTTTTAATTCCTGTAAAGTTTCCTGCAGAAGTTTTCTTTCCGCAGTGTTGGGGGCATAACTGAGTACAGGCTCATTAACCGGCATCGGGTAATAAAAATCTCCGTAATTCATATAATGTATTTAATGCTGGGCAAAATTAACCATTCGCTTTTATATGAAAGAACACTGCTAAAACTTTCTATATTTGAAAGCAATGAATTATTTCCAGTTAACGGTATATGGTTTACGGCTGACATGGTCAGGCTACCGGCAAATGGATTTCATAAGGTCTTTCCTAAAACCATTGGTGGAGAAGCATAGCAAAAGATTGGAGTATCAATTATCTCCCTCTGAAAAAAAGAAAGTGCTTTTTTATTATCCTATGTACACCGTGCTTGCCTGTGCGCAAATGTATCTCACATTAAAAGGAAGAAAGCTTACAAAAGATGAACGCAAACGCCTTACGCTTGTTGGTGCAATGGCAACCTTATGTGATGACCTTATCGACGAAAATAATTTTACCAGGGAACAGGTTTTTCATTTACTCTCCAATAATTTAAACGAAGAAGGACTTGAAACAAAAGCAAAACTGTTGGTTGCATTAAATAAAGAGTTGCAAACTTTCTACACATTAACTCCCCAATATTTGCAACAGCTTAAAATGGCTTTGCAACGGCAGGCTGCATCTGCAAAACAATCTGACCCAAATATTTCTTTAGAAGAAATTGTAGACATCTGCAGGGAAAAAAATGGACATACTTCTTTAATGTTTGCATCACTGCTTGATGAAAAATGGAGCAGGGAAGAATTGCAATTTGTTTATCAATCCGCCATCGTAGGGCAATTAACCAACGACAGTTTTGATATATATTTTGACACACAGGAAGGAATAAACACTTACTTCAATAAAGCGCCATCTGTAAAAAATATAAGGGAATTTTTTCTTGATGAATGTACCAGGCTTCATGCAATGGTTATGGCTTGTGATGTACCTCTTAAAAATAAATTAAGAACTATTCAGCGCATGAGCATATTGCATGCATTTACCTTAACAGCACTTGATTACCTGCAGGAAACTGAAAATAAATATGGTGCCCCAGTTGACTGGAAGTCAGTTCCCCGCAGGGAAATGGTGACAGATATGGCAAAGAATAAAAACCGTATAAAAACGGTACGATATATGAGAGAATTAAGTAATTTAATCCCAAATCAATCAACCATGAAACGTGAACCGGTCGAATCAACCGCAATAAAATCCATCGGTTATAATGAAGATAAACATTTACTGGAAGTAGAAATTTTAGAAACAGGGAGGATATACCAATACAAAGATGTGTCGGTAGAAGAATACCTTGACTTTATGGATGCAAAATCTTTGGGTGAATATTATAACCGGGTTATTAAAGATAAATATGATTACAGGGAGCTGGCATAACCGCTCACCATCATAATTTATCCTTCTTATTTTTTTGAAGAACTAACAGTTGTATCTATTAAGATAGAATCTTTTTTTAAAGTAGAATCTTTTGCAACAGATTCTTTTTTTCCATGAAATGTATCATACAGTTTTTGATGCAGATCATGACAACTTACCAAACAAATTGCAAAAAAGATCAGCAGTAAATATTTCATTTTAAAAAATTTATAATTAGGATTTACAATATAAAATATCTTCAGCAAAGCATCAACTACAAAACTTTATTCACCAATGCTTCGATAAACTCAGCATGACACCTCTCTTACAGGCTTGTCACCCTGAGTTGCAGTTCTTCCACATCGTACATCGCACTTCTTACATCGTACGTCTGTATCAACTCATCTCCTTCTCCATCATCAAATACGCTTTTATAAATCCTTCCAGCTCACCATCCATCACCGGACCAACATTGCCAACTTCGTAATCAGTGCGGTGGTCCTTTATCATTTTATAAGGATGAAAAACATAGCTGCGAATCTGGCTGCCCCACTCTATTTTTTTCTTACCTGCATTGGAAGCATCCAATACTTCCTGGCGCTTACGCATTTCCTCTTCATACAGTCTGCTCTTCAGCATCGTCATTGCTTTCTCACGGTTCTCGCCTTGCGTACGTGCCTGCTGACATTCAACAATAAATCCTGAAGGCTTGTGCACCAGTCGTACTGCGGTTTCTACCTTGTTTACATTTTGACCACCGCTGCCACCACTTCTAAAGAAACTCCATTCCACATCGGCAGGATTTACTTTAATGTCTATCGTATCATCTATCAACGGGTACACATAAACACTTGCAAAACTTGTATGGCGGCGGGCATTGCTATCAAACGGCGAAATGCGTACGAGGCGATGCACACCACTCTCCGCTTTTAAAAAACCAAAAGCAAACGGACCATCAAACTGAAGTGTAGCGCTTTTAATTCCTGCACCATCCCCAGCCTGGTAATCCAGTTCGCTTACCTGCCAGCCCTGCTTTTCGCCATACATGCGATACATACGCAACAGCATCTCTGCCCAGTCCTGGCTTTCCGTGCCGCCGGCGCCGCTGTTTATTTGTAACACCGCAGGCAGTTCATCCTCCGGTTTGTTGAGCGTACTTTTAAACTCTGCATCTTCAATTTGCTGCAGCGCTTTTGTGTAAGCTTCTTTCACTTCCTCTTCAGTGGCTTCACCCTCTTTCCAAAAGTCGAACAGCACGGCAAAGTCATCTACCGCCGATTCCACATCACGGTACATGTTTACCCAATACTCATTAACCTTGGTCTCTTTTAAAATGGAAGTTGCCCGCTGGTTATCATCCCAAAATCCGGGAGCAAGCGAAAGCTGTTTGTCGTTATCTATTTTTTGTTGCCGGTTCTCAACGTCAAAGAAACCTCCTCAAAACCAGCACACGGTCTCTCATATCCTTTAAATATTCTGTTGTCATAGTGCGCAAAGATAAAACAAGTTTGTAGTTTTTAGTTCGTGGTTTGTAGTTAGCGGAGTTGTGACAACTTGAGTCTTGATTATTGAATATTGAGTGTTGATTATTTATTGAAATTGGGCTGTAAACTTTAGTAATCCTATTTAGCTTTTGTTCGGGCTATACGCTACAAATCCGCCACAGAAGCCTTACCACAAACCCTTCAGCGAGTTTTCCGCTTCTACCCCCCAGCCCGTTAGCAACAAAATATTTTCTCAACGCAAAAAAATACTTAAAAACAAAAGAAAAAGAATTGTATATTCATTAATCTTTCACTTTAAACAACTGCACATGCTTCACTGTGTCCGATTGTTGGTAATATCAATAGTAGTTACCTCTATTATTTCATGTAAAAAAAATAGTACAACTACTTCTTTAGATGTGAATACATTAGGAGGGAGCCCCGGCTCATGTACATCTTCAACATTCGCAGGAATCTATACAAAGGGTGTATCTTTTAACGGCTCACAAACAGTAACCATACAGGTTAATGTAAAAGTAGCTCCTACTTCTATCATCATAAGTACCCCTATTGTTAATGGAGTATTTTTTTCCAATTCATCTACCCAGTCAACTTTCACAACATTGGGTGTACAAAATATTGTATTAGCAGGACAAGGAACGCCATCTAATTCAGGAACATATAATTTTACTGTTACATTATACAGGTCATTTTCTTCAAATGATATAAGCAGTTGTAGTTTTTCTTTAAATTTTAATTGATAATACTCTTTCTCACAGTCTAGTGCTCATTTACAACCGGGATTAAAGGATTATACAATCTCTCGGCCTTGTCGGTGTTCAATTAGCCATGCGTTAAGGTGCCCACCCCTATCCTTAGAATCTTAAATATAATAAAAGTGCTGCTGTCCCCATGCTATCCTTAGTATCTTAAAATAATAAATCCATGTTATCCATTGTGTAACTACAGGTTATTCACTTGCAGCAAATCTAAATGCCTTGCAAAAATTTGTACATTAGCTATTCCTAATATAAATTTTATGGCAGAGAATAAAACAATTGAAACCAACGCAAGTGTTGATGCTTTTATAAAAACCATACCTGATGAGAAAAAGCGTAAAGATTTTTCAGAAATCATCAGCTTATTCAAAAAGCAATCAGGGTATAAACCGAAAATGTGGGGCACTGCTATTGTAGGCTTTGGAAGCTATCATTACAAATATGAAAGCGGCCGTGAAGGCGATGCACCTGTTATAGCGCTTTCGCCAAGGGCAAAATCAATCACTTTATACCTGGGTTCTGAGTTTGAAAAAAGAGAAGAACTGCTCTCAGGATTTGGAAAGCATAAATTAAGCGGGGGATGCATCCATATTCAAAAGCTGGAAGATATAGACAAAAGTATTTTACTAACAATGATAAAAAATTCTCTTCAACACAGAAAGGATCATCTTTCTTACTAAGTAAAACCAGTTTGTTATTCTACACCATTCACCGTTGGTCAGAGACACCTGAATATTTTTCTAAACTATCAATTGAACCAAACCCCATACCCTTGCCGTCTCAAATCTAAAGCAAGTTTTTTCTCCATCACTAAAGCCTCTTGCCTGTTCATTGGTTTTACATTTATATGCTCATAAAGGCTGGGACGTAGATAGGTTCCGTATTTCTGAACAATATTAGCTGAAAGCTTATGGCCTTTCTTGTTTATATACCCGGTCTTGTGTTGGTTAAAGCGCTCTGCAGGAGTTTTACTGGTCATGCCAACATACAGGCATTGAAGCACACCATTAAATTGTGGATTTGCATTTCTGAATTTAGTATTCTCAGTAAATACTTTCTTAGATAGTTCTACAACGTAAACCTGGTATTTCATTTTAACAAAATTCCCGATTTTGCTTTTAAAATATGTATGTCGGTTACTATGGAATTATAAAACTACAATTAAGAAAGAAAGTCGTGAAATACAAACTCAGGAAAAGTAGTAAGCATTTGTTTCAATCAACTATTTGTATGGCTTTGTAAAATAAAGTAGATTGGCCTCCCAAAACATAAATAATTATGAGAAAATTATTATCACACCTGATCTTGTGCCTGTTTTTTTTCAACGCTGGCTTTTGTCAAGTAACGAATCGTATTTCAGAAAGACCTGCTGACTTAAAAGATGGCATCCAAACTTCAACACCTGCAAAAGAAGGAATGAATGCAGCAGTGATCAATGACATTGTTAAAGCAATTGATTCCGGGTTTTATCCTAACAGGCATGGCCTGCTGATATATAAAAACGGCAAACTTGTACTGGAGAAATATTTTACAGGCAGAGATCAAAAAGCATGGGCGGGAGATATTGGTGTGGTAGAACACAATGTAAATACATTGCACGATATGAGAAGTGTATCAAAAAGTGTTGTCTCTGCCTGCATTGGAATTGCAATTGCACAGGGAAAAATTAAAAGTGTTCATCAAAAAATATTTACGTTCTTCCCGGAGTATGAAGCTTTTGATACCGGGACAAAAAAAGATCTTACCATAGAACATCTTTTAACCATGTCGTCAGGTCTTCAATGGAATGAAGATATACCGTATAGTAATCCGGAGAATAGCGAGATGCTTATGACTGCCAGCAAGGATCCTTTAGCTTACATTTTTAGCCAGCCAATGGCGGCTGCCCCCGGTACTGTATGGAAATATAATGGCGGCACTACACAGTTATTAGCAGAAATTCTTAGAAGAGCAACCGGCAAAACAGCTGATGAATTTGCGAATGAAAATATTTTTAAAAAACTGGCGATCGCTGATTATTATTGGGCTTTATTTCCGGGAACTAAAAATCCAATAGCTGCATCAGGATTGAGATTAAGGCCAAGGGATATGTTGAAGTTTGGTATTCTTTATCAGTACGGCGGAAAATGGCAGGGCCAACAAATAATTCCCCGGTCCTGGGTTGAACAATCCCTCCTATCAAAAGTGGCACGTCCAGAGACGCATTATTCAGCCGGTGGCTATGGCTACCAGTTCTGGATTTTCAAAGATAGCATTCAAGGAAAAGCAATGGAATGGCCTGCGGCTGTTGGTAATGGAGATCAACGAATATTTTTTGACAGGAAAAATGATCTTGTTGTTGTTATGACAGCCGGTAATTATAACAAATGGGATATTAAAAATAATGCATACGCTATTCTTAAAAAGATTTATGAATCATTCCCGATGAAATAATAAATGCCTTTTAATTTTAGAAGCTCATGTTTTTATTGCCATTCCCTGGTTTGTATCTACACGAACTATTTTAATTTTAAAAACAAATTTCACTTTGAATAAATGATCATTTAAAATTAAAAGCTATGCGAAAATTATCACTGCTTATTATTACCATTTTATTTACTGCATCTGTGTGTGCGCAGGATACTTCCTTTAATTTCACCTTTAACCACATGGCGCTTTCTGTAAAAGATATAAACCGGTCAGCGGAATTTTACAGCAGCGTTTTAAAGCTCCGGGAAATTACCAACAGGTCTAAACTGGAAGGTGTCCGGTGGTTCTCTCTTGGTACTGATAAAGAGTTACACCTTATCTCCATCATTAAAGAAAATGTTATAGCTAATAAAGCGCTCCATCTTGCGTTAACAACTTCCAGCTTCGATGCCCTGGTGAAAACACTTGACAAAATGAATATTGCTTATTCTGATTGGCCGGGCAAACCCCGGGCTGTTAATATCCGTGCAGATGGTGTAAAACAAATCTTTTTCCAGGACCCTGATGGCTATTGGATAGAAATAAATAGTGTTGCACAGAAATAGCAATGAATGAAAGTTTTCATAAATAAAATTTCCCTCATGTTATATTCACGAAATTTGAATACCATGAAATATCTGATCATCTGTTTACTCTTAATTATTCAACTGCAAGCCTGCGAGCATGCTGATAACAATCAAATTCTTCAAAACCGTATAGATACTTTAGAGAAAAAAATTTCAGATACGTATAAGCCGGGGTTTGGTGAATTTATGAGCAGCATCCAGGTGCATCATTCCAAACTTTGGTTCGCAGGTGAAAATCAAAATTGGAAATTAGCAGACTTCGAGATACATGAGATCATGGAGTCCATAGAAGATATTAAAAAATATCAAACTGAAAGAGTAGAATCACAAAAGATCGATATGATCACTCCTGCGTTGGATAGTGTTAATGCTGCCATTAACCAAAAAAATCCGACAGCATTTAAAACCAGTTATATACTTTTAACAAACACCTGCAATAACTGTCACCACGCTGTAAACTTTGAGTTTAATGTTGTGAAAATACCCGGAACACCACCGTTCGATAATCAAAGTTTTAAAATGGACAACACTAAATAACTTAGCTTGAAACCCGTTCTGTCTTAACACTAACTGCAATAAATAATGGTTTTAAAAAATTTTATACTAATCCTCTTTCTTTTTTTAGAAAGCACCTTTCTTGTTGCTCAAAGCAGCGATATAGATTCAGCGTTGCGAAAAATTGCTAATGAAAAAGATGATAACCACCGGATCGACCTGATACTCCAACTCTTTTCAGCTACGCAGGAATCCAACCCTATGCTTGATATGCAAAATGCGCAAAAGCTTTTACTGCAGTCACAAAATAATAAAGATAAAATTGGTGAAGCGGCAGCCCTGGGAGAAATGGGATACAACTATTGGTCGTTTGGGAATACGGTTAAACATTTGGAGTACGATATCAGGGCATTAGCAATTGCAGAAGAAACCGGTAATAAAAAAGTTATTGCACTATCCAAAAATTTTCTGGCCCATAATTACAGCTTCACTTCTAATCCTGATTATCGTAAAGCAATAAAACTTTACCAGGAGGCAGATGCAGCAGCCATTGAAGGTAAAAGCGAAATATTGCAAAGCTGGGCATTAATGAATCTTGGTTCCACCTATCATTCAATGGGACAATTGGATTCGGCATTGATGTATACACAAAAAACCTATGAGCTTATCAACCGGATAAAATATTCCCAGTATTTAAGTTATGTGCTTACCCAGTTTGGAGATCTGCATGAAAAAATGGGCAATGCATCGCTGGCACTTAATTATTATTCTTTAGCAGTTAAAGAAGCGGCTGAAGCACATGCGTATCGTTTTCTAAGCCTTGCCTATAGAAGCCTTGCATACTTTTATAAAAAAAAGAACCAGGTTGACTCTGCTTCTTTATATGCCAGGAAAGCAATTACATCTGTGCAAAATACCCCCTTTACTTACATAATGGTGGCAGAGCCTGCGCAGCTCCTGCTGGAAATTTATAAAGATAAAAACAGTGACAGCGCATTCAAATATTCTGAGGTATACAGGATTGCCAATGACAGTTTGTATAATGCAAGAAATGTTCAGCAGGCTCAAACACTTACGTTTGAAAATGAGTTACGGCAGCAGCAAGTAACAGAAGAAAAAATAAAAGCCGGGGAACAGCGCAAACAAAATATTCAATACGCATTACTTGCTCTCGGCATCATCATTTTCATTATTCTTTTTTTATTACTAAGCCGCAGCTTTATTACCAATACAAAATGGATCGAGTTTTTTGGCGTGGTGGCCTTATTGCTTGTATTTGAATTTTTAAATTTATTGCTTCATCCTTTTTTAGAACGCATCACAAATCATTCTCCTGTACTGATGTTACTGGTATTGGTTTGCATTGCTGCATTGCTTGTACCACTTCATCATAAATTACAAAAATGGGCATTGGCAAAACTGGTGGAGAAAAATAAAAAGATACGATTGGCCGCAGCAAAGAAAACCATTGAACAACTAAGCGAAAAAATCTAAAAATTTTCTTTTGTCCTGGAGGCGCTCCTATTCCAAATGCCCCACCTGGGTTTCGACTAAAGAATAATATTGTGGTACATAATGGTTCAAAAATAATGTTGCCGGATATTACTTTAAGACATTGATCAACCGTTCAGGTAAAAAATAATTTTGTAAAATGGCTTGCGTCCGCACGGGCCATTTTTAGTTGCGGGGCTTTACCAAATAGATTAGATTTAGCATTTCTAAAAACATACGGCTGATAGCAAACATCGTTACTATCAATAAAATAATTACCATATGAGAAAACAATTTTTGATACTCCTGTTTATATCCTGCTGTTTATTTTCTAAAGGGCAATTATTAAGCGATTCATTTTTAATTGACAATCATTACCGCACCTTTCATTTTAAAAAACCTTCACAAACAAATTCCAAGGCAAGCCTGGTATTTATTCTGCATGGTTCCGGCGGCTCCGGCGAAGGAATAATGAAAACAGCAGGAAAGCTGCAGGCAATAGCAGGAGAGGAAAACATTGTATTGGTTTATCCTGACGGGTATAAACATTTTTGGAATGAATGCCGTAAAGCGGCAACCTCTGCTGCCAATATTGAAAACATTGATGAGAATAGTTTCTTTAACCGGATGATAGAATATTTTATTTCTAATTATCAAATAAATTCTGACAGGGTATTTGCTGTGGGAACTTCCGGCGGCGGACATATGGCATATAAGCTGGCGATAACAATGCCTGAAAGATTCACTGCTATTACGGCTATCATTGCTAATCTTCCGGATACCGTTAATATGGACTGTATTGAAAAAAAGCAGCCTATGCCGGTAATGATCATCAATGGAACGGGCGATCCCACAAATCCTTATAATGGCGGGGAAGTAATAATTCCGGGAACTGTTTTGGGAAAGGTTCGTTCAACTGATCAAACATTTAAGTATTGGGCAAGTTTAGATGGCTATAAAGGAAAGCCGAAAAAAATAAATTTACCGGACACCGATCCCACAGATGGAAAAACGATTGAAAAATTTACTTATAAAAAGAAAGGCAAACCTGAAGTTGTTCTTTTAAAAGTAATTAATGGAAAGCACGATTACCCTAATGATATAGATGTTTACCTGGAGGCCTGGAATTTTTTTAAAAGACAAATGCATTTTAAATAGGCTTGCCCCTGGCGTTGGTTCGTGTATCCCATAATGCAATACCGTATAACTTTTCAGCAATAATTTTCCTAAACCCCTTTTACTTTCATCATTAATCTATACACAGCTTTTGACGCTGTGATAAATAATACATTTTTTTCTTTACCGCCAAATGTAATATTAGCTGTCCATGGTTCAGGCACATCAATATGTTCAATCAATTTTCCTTCGCGGTTGTAAACAGTAACCCCTTTGCCGGTAAGATAAATATTACCCATAACATCAATTGTCATTCCATCAGAACCCTGGTTTACAAAAAGGGTTTGCCCTGTTAACGTGCCATCAGGAGCAATGCTGTATCTGTATGTTTTGTTGGCTTTAATATCCGCAACATAAAGATATTTATCATCGGGGGTGCCGATGATACCATTAGGTTTCATAAGGTTATCGGCAACAACAACAGGCGCTTTATTTTTTTGTAGGTAATATACTTTCTGTTCCGGAATTTCCGGTGATTTCCGTGTCCAGTAGTCGCGTTGGTAATATGGATCAGTAAAATAAATTCCTCCCTTATGGCTTATCCATAAATCATTCGGCCCGTTTAAATGAAGGCCGTTTATATCTTTCACCAATACAATTATTTTTCCGTTGGGCTTAATGCTCCATAACTGGTTATGCTCATCTGCGCAGGCTAACAGGTTTCCCTTTTTGTCAAAATACAATCCGTTTGAGCGGCCTGCATTCTCCAAAAAAACAGAAAGCTTTCCATCCGTACTATACTTCCATATCTTATTATTCGGCTGATCAGTAAAGTATACATTTCCTTTTTTATCAGTGGCGGGCCCTTCTGTAAAACTAAATTGGTTTGAAATTAATTGCAGGGTTGCATTATCCGCTATAATACTGCTTTGTGTTTTACCTGTGCTGTCTGGAGCAATTGTTTGTGCTGTAGTTCCGGCGCCAATGATGCCGGCAAATAACAGAAATAAAAAAATCGGTTTAAGCATTTCAGCTGTTTAAAGTGAGCAAAATATTATTCAAACATAAATGGTTTAATTTGTTGAATAACAACTTTCATAAACTACAAATTTTCTATAACATCTCTGTACCCTCTGCCAATGGGAATAGGTACTCCATTAACCTCAACCATTTCGGCTGTATATGATTCTATCTTTTTTACTGAAATTATAAAAGACCGGTGAATCCGTTTGAAAAGATTTGCAGGTAAAAGCTCTTCCATTTCATGCGTACTCATTTTTGAAATGTATTCTCTTTTTGTTGTAACAATTCTTATGTATTCCCGCTGGCTTTCGATATAAACAATTTCTGAGAATAAAATTTTCACCTTTTTTCTTTCTGCATTCAGAAATATAAAATCTTTAACCTCGCTTTCATTTGTTTTTTCTTTTTCTGTTTGTGCGGTTTTAACCTTATTTACTGCAATTAAAAACCGTTCAAACTCAAATGGCTTTAACAGGTAATCTGTTACATTTAAATTAAACCCTTCTACTGCGTATTGATGATAAGCTGTGGTAATAATTACCGAAGGCGGATGTGTAAGCGTTTTTAAAAATGCCATACCTTTTAATTTAGGCAAATGAATATCTAAAAATATAAGGTCAGTATTATTGTGCCTCAGCCAGTCTGTTGCAAGAATAGCATCTTTGAATGTTTCCTGTAATTCCAGGAACGGCACTTGCGAAATATAATCCGACAAAACTTTTACTGCCAGCGGCTCATCTTCTACTATAATACATTTTATATTAGACATGGCTTGCAAGATTAATTTTTAAAATAGCTGTAAACACAGCCCCATCTTGTTTAACAGACAGATCATACTTCGTAAAGAGCAATTCAAGCTGCCGTCTCAAATTAGTAAGCCCGATATTTTCTTTTACATTTTCTTCAGATGCTTCACTGGAATTTTTTACAACAAATACCAACTGCCTTTTATTAACTGAAAGATGAATATCCACAAACGGGTTACCTCTTGTTTCAGACACACCATGCTTAAAAGCATTTTCAACCAATGGTATCAGCAGCAGTGGTGGCACCGCCTGTCTTATATCTTCAATATCGTTCTTAAAATTAACCCGTAAGGAATCATCGTAGCGCAATTTTTCAAGAGCAATATAGTCATCTATAACTTTCAATTCCTGTTCAATACTTATATATTCTCCGCCGGTTTCATACAACATGAAGCGCAATATTTTAGAAAGGCGTAAAATAGATTCGGGAGCCAGGTCGCTCTTATCTCTTGTTAATGAATAAATATTATTTAGGGTGTTGAATAAAAAATGCGGATTTGTTTGCGACCTGAGGTAGTTTAATTCTGCGGCCTGCTTCTCTATACGCAACTGTTGTTGCGCCTGTTTCAATTTTATATAATTATAAATATGCCTGATGATGCCAAAAAAGACAACAGAACCTACACTATATCCCATTTGATTTTGGAGCAAATGTCCTAATGAAGGAAATGCCTTTAATGCAGTATAAACATGTAACTGTATTCCCAGCATCCTCCAGAGATATGAGCCGTAAGAATATAACATCATATAAATCCATAAGAGCAAAATGCCAGGAAAAATATTGTTGATGATGGACTTTCTTTTTCTCAGTATAAATGGAATGGTATATTCAAAAAGTATAAAATTGAGAGGAATAAGATAAACACATCCCCAGGCATTATTGATTACAACAGGAAAAAATCTGCCTGGATAACCTCCCAAAGTAGTAAGCACGCCAAGGATAAAATAACCCATACCAACCCATAAATAAAATGTAAAACGTTTAATATCGAATGCCCTCTTCATTTTGCTGTTTATAAAGATAAATATCGGCAATTCTTTCGCTCTGCGATTTTCAATCTATATAACAGGCTTTGCGGTAAACAAATAACCTGAAGCTGTCAATCAATGTAACAGGTAAATTAAAAAATTACCGGGTTTATACAATCGCGTTGTTCGTTTACGATAACCTGCCGTTTATTGACGGAGGGTTCCAGTGCTTTCTATCATTAGCTATTCTTGTACAACAATTCTTAAAAATTATTATTAATGAAAAATTCCATCAAAACAACTGCACGAACAGGTGGTATACTATACCTTATCAATATTGTTCTTGGCTTTTTTGCCATAGGTTACGTTCCCGGGATAATTATAGTAAGTGGCAACCCTGCAGCTACCGCACACAACATCTTGTTGCACGAACAATTCTATAGGTTAGGTCTTGCTGCCCACATCATCATACTTTTAACAAACATCCCATTGGCTGTCATCTTCTACCAGTTGTTTAAAGTGGTGAACAGGAGAATCATTTTACTTGTTGTATTCTTTACACTTATAGGTACGGCCATTGAGTCTGTGAATTTATTAAACCAGTTTGCCTCTTTAATCCTTTTGAAAGGCGGGCATTATTTGAATGTATTTACGCCTGAACAGTTAGATTCCTTATCATATATGCATCACCAGCTGGAGGCAAGTGGTTTCAACCTTGCCCTTGTATTTTTTGGATCCTATTGCATTTTGATCGGATACCTGATCTTCAGATCAACCTTCCTTCCCGGAACAGTAGGTATGCTCATGGCGATCGGTGGGATGTGTTATCTGGTTAACAGTTTTTCCAGCTTTCTTTTCCCTGAATTTGCAGCCAATCTTTCTCCTTACATACAGATCCCATCAGGCCTGGCGGAGTTGTCACTTTGCCTGTGGTTCCTGGTGAAGGGCGTAAACGTCAGCAAGTGGGAAGAAAAAGCAAATGCAAGGCGTATTGGCGAAGCGTAAAAAAGAACATTATAAAATCAGTTTTAAAATAAAAAAAAACATCATGAAAAAGATTATTCTATCAATTGCGATCTCAGTTATTGCAATAGTTGCAACTGCTCAAATCAATGTACCAAGCCAGGCTGTTAATTATGAAGCAGCCAACTGGAAAACATGGTTATTGGATAACCCACAGCAAATAAAAATTGCTGCCCCTCCTGCCGCCGCTCAATCAAAAGCTGAATTGCAAAACATCAAACAGGCAATGGGTAAGCTTGATCAAAAAAAAACAGGGCAAATAAAATATTGGGATGCAGGTGCACCATCCTACCGCTGGAACCAGGTTATACTTGGATTGATTGATCAGAATCCTGCGACTCAGCTTCGCATGCCTGCAGCATGGATGAATATTGCTATTTATGATGCAACCATATTGGCATGGAAGGAAAAAATAAAATATAAAAGAAAACGCCCTCACGAATTAGATCCTTCGCTTAAAACTACTATCAATGCTCCACTTACTTACTCATACCCCTGTGAACATTCTGTAACCGCCGCCGCCGCCGCATATATGCTTGCGTATTTTTTTCCGGCAAAGACAGATTCGATTATGCAGATGGCTCATGCCGCCTCACAATCACGTGTTGATGCAGGCGTACAATTTCAAAGTGATGCTGAAGCCGGCTGGAAATTGGGTGAGCAGGTAGCTAAAGAAATTATAGAAAAAGCAAAGAACGATGGGTCAGCTAAAGTTTGGGATGGTAAAATGAACAAGGACCCCAAAAAATGGACCGGCACTTTTCCTATGGGAATAACCATGAGTTCATTTACACCAATTGTGCTGCGTTCAGCTGATCAGTTCAGGTTGCCGCCGCCACCGGATTTTGAAAATGATATGAAGGAATTGAAAAATTTCAAGCAAAATTTTCACTCCCGTTCCCTTGCCTATTACTGGGCAAGTCACGGGCCTGATTTATGGAACGAGCTGGTAAGCCAGAAAATGTTTGAATACCGTATAAGTGATGATGCACCGGCAGTTGCCCGGATATACACTATATTAAATGTAGCCTATCATGATGCTGCCATCGCCATCTTTGATTCTAAATATACTTATTGGGGCATCAGGCCAACTCAATACGACAGTACCTATAAGCCGCTTATATCTACTCCGCCTTTCCCGGGTTATCCCTCAGGCCACGCCGCAGGCGCTGCAACTGTATGCACAGTACTTAAATATTTTTTTCCTGCTGATGTAAAACAATTTCAACAACTGGCGCAGGACTGTGCAGATTCACGCTTTTATGCAGGCATTCATTTTCGTACCGATAATGAGTCAGCACTAAGGATGGGTGAAGCGATGGGAAAATATATTGTTGAAACCTGGATGAATAAATAAAATATTAAAAAATAAATACTTGGCATTACCTCTAAACTTGAGATGAGAAATCAGCCTGATAATTCTTTTTACTGATAAGTGTTAGAAAAGCCTATTCTAAATAACATGTCCTTCCACAGGCTGTCAAACCTTTTGGAAGGACATGTTTTAAATGTTACCATAACGTGTTACCTATAATACTGATTATTATTATACTGATTATTATTGTACCTGTTATTTCTTCTGTTGTTGCGGTATGCAGTACTTCTTGTTTCCCTTACCTGAACCCTGCCATTAGGTCTTACGGCTATTTGCGTATCATATCCTTCTCTTACATTAAATGCAGTGCTTGCAGTAACATTATTATTTCGTCCGCCAAACAAAGCTCCCAGTATACTCTTCCGGCCATTATTGTTATTATTAACTACCTGTATAGTATGCTGGCCGGGCTGAAGATCAGTTATCTGAACTGTATTGTTATAAGCGCCATTTGCATAACCTGAAGTATAATTTCTTCCGTCAATATATACCTGTTCGTTTGAATTGCCATTTAGTGTAATGGTAACTGTGCTGTTATAATACTGTCTGCCATATTGTGCAGAGGCTGTTAATACAGTAAAAAAACCAGCAATAAAAAATGATAATTTTTTCATGATATTCCCTCCTTTTTTTTTGGTTAGGGTATTAATAACCCAAAGTCTGTACCAAAAAATGGAGCTGATTAAAAATAATACGCAGTAATTTATTTGCCCATCCGGGTAACCTGCTTATTATAAAACAGTGGCTGCCTGTTGGCTATAGCAGTATTAAGATAGAGCGTTAAAAAATCTTTTTGTTGTTTAACATGAACCGCCAAAACATTCAACCTGTTTCTTACATCTTCAGTACTGAATGTAAAAACAGCTTCTGTTTTTTCAATCTCATCTAATTTTTTATGAGCCGCTGAAAGCTTTGTATCTATCCCATCAAGCAAAGCCTGTAATGCATTGTCCGTTATTGCAGGAGTAAATTGTTTATTGCGATATTCAACAAAATTATTGTAGATGGTGGTTGCAGTATTCAGGTCGGCAACTGATGAATTATAAAGATCTACATCTTTATCCTGCCGGATCATTTCTATATTCATTTTTGTAAACTCATGCCTGTTTCTTACCATATTATTATACAATCCACCCTGTTCAATTCTAGTCGCTGATGATCTGAATCTTTGCAGGCTGTCCATTTTAATATATGCAGAAATGGAATCAGCATAATTAAAAAAAAGCTGGGTTTTGTATGTATAAATATTACCACTATAAAAATCGCTGTGAGAAACAGGATGATTTAAAAGCTGCCACATAGGATCGAAAGGCATGTGTGTTTCTATCATCTTTGCTGGTTCTACCAAAAAATATTTAGTATTTCCTGTTCCCTCATCCCATGTGGGGTCGCATAACAACCAGTTCTTATCAATAAATACAGCGCACCAGCTATGACTGGTTTTATCAACTGAACTATTTTGTTTTGTATAGCCGTCTACAACAAAAGTTGTAAGACCTGATTTTAAACATATATCATTGAAGATGGCGGCATAATTTTCACAAACACCTCTTCTCCTTCTTAATGCAGCTGTTATTTTTGCGTCGGGATCCGGGCCCAGATTAATTACACCTGCACTATCGGTATCATATTTTATATTCCATGCCACCCAGGTATAGATGGCACGCACTTTTGCCCTGTCATTATCAAAATTTTGTTTAACATATTCAGCGATATCTTTTGTAGAAAAAGTTTGATGGGCAGGTATTTTCAATATTATATTATCAACCTGCCAGTCAGTATAAGTCTGCGCTTTCAAAAAAATATTACAGCATACAAGCAGCAAAAGAAATATCAATTTCCGCATACTATAAAATTATGATTTTATCCGGCCACGGCAATGATGATATATACGCTTTAAGATTTTGTTAGAGAAAGCTGCAGGAAATCACTTAATCATTTTCAAACACACAGGCTGGGGAACATTAATTTGCTCACCGGTATATTGCAATAAGCCTGTTTTTATGTCTCTTTTAAATATAACTATGTTACCCGTTTTTTGGTTTGCCACCAGCAAATATTTTCCTGAAGGATCAATGGTGAAGTTACGGGGCTGAATACCCATTGTTGATTGGAAGCCTGCCAACGATAGTAAACCTGTAGTTCTGTTGATAGAAAAAATAGCTATGTTATTTTCATTACCCCTGTTAGATGCATACAAAAAATTTCCATCGGGTGAAATATGAATGTCTGCACTTCCAAAATCTCCTTTTGCAGTATCAGCATGCGTTACAATTTGTTGTATTGCATCCAGCAGTCCGTTTTTATAATTATATGCGATTACTTTCCCTGCCATCTCTTCAATTAAATAAGCCCATTTTTTATTGGGATGAAAAATGAAATGTCTCGGTCCGCTGCCCGGTTCAGTACTTACAAATGGCGGCGATGCAGGCTGTAATGGCTGCTGCGCTGATGCATTAAATTTATATACCATTACTTTATCCATTCCAAGATCAGGCGCAAAAAGATAATTTTCATCGGGAGAAAACACAGTAGAATGAACATGCGCTTTTTCCTGGCGCTGTTTATTAATACCTTTCCCCGTATGCTGCACAAGTTGACTATATGGCTGCAGGCTACCATCTGCATTAACAGGAAAGGCAGATAAACTCCCCCCGGAATAATTGCCCGGAATAACCCATTTTCCGCTTTTATGCACAGATACATATGCAGGATTATCGCCCCCGCTTGATTGCTTATTTATAAAAGTAAGATTCCCTTTTACACGGTCAAACCGGAATGCACTTACACCCCCTGCATTGGCTGTTATCGTTTCGGTACATGCATATAAAAATGAACCGCCGGGTGCAATAGCCAAATAAGATGGATTTACAACATCCGCTGTATTGCTTACCCACTGTGCCTTCCCCGTGGAAGCATCAAAAGTGTAAACATAAATTCCTTTACTGCCGCTGCCTGTATAGGTGCCGATGAAAAGAAAATATTTCTGGCAGCTGGCAGCAAGAGAAACAGAAAGCAGTAGATAAATAAAAAGAGAGCGCATGGATTATTATTTAGTAGCGTAAAAATAATGGTAAGAAACAATAATGTGATTCTATCTTTTCAAATGCTGATAATTTGACTTTGAAATGTGAGTGTGTTCCAATGCTTAAACAGAGGGTTACTTTTTTTTAATATTTGTATTAAGAATTATAGACCCCTAAACTAAATACGCATATGGTACAGAAAACATATTTTAAAACCAAAGATTATTGCAAAGTAAAATTTGTATTAAACATCGAAAATGCCGAAACTGTAGAAATACTTGGATTAAACAGTGATTGGAAAAATGCTGTTGTAATGAATAAGAAAAAAGACGGCACATTTACCTGTGATGTATCCTTACCAAAAAACCTGCAACACGAATTTAAATACCTGGTTAATCAAACAGAGTGGATCAACGACCCGGGAGCTGATGCCCAACATCCCAATGGATTTGGCGGAAATAATAGTGTAATCATACTCTGATATTTCTGATAGTTCGCCTTGCCAAATGGAAAGTGATGAACTTTATGGAATGTGTAACTATTCCCCTCAATTTATAACATTCAGTTCGCTTCTTTAATCAACGCTGATTGTATTTTATATATTAATTTGCAATGATGAAGAAACTATTTTCCTATTGCATAATTATAGCTGTACTCACAAGTTGTGCCCCATCACAAAAGGCGCTTGATGCAAAAGAAGATGCATTGTTCAACAAATGGCTTAACTACTCAAAAGCCCGGTTAATACAAACATGGGGACAACCTGACAGTATTGTTACAGACGGTAAAGGAGGAGAAATTCTCATATACAAAGAAGGAGTGGATTACAAAAGTGTAATGAATGGAAAATATACCGGCGCCCAATTTTCAGTACGCAAGCAAATGTATGTTAATGCAGATAGTACTATTTATTACTGGAAGGCATGGAGAAGAAAATAAGAATATATTCTTTACCCCAATTAATGTTCAATAATTATAAAGATTTCGAAACCTTATTACTTATTTACAGGACTTAGAATCATAAATATGAAAAAAATATTAGCAGGAATATCTGTATTTATTGGCGTGCATACATTGCATGCACAGGAAAATGTTAACAGGGAAACGAAACCTCCTTTAAATAAATGGTCAGTTACAAATAATTATTCAAAGAGTGATAACGGCCAGCTTATAATAAACTTACCGGTACAGGCGGTTATGTTATGCATAGTTAACCGAACAGGCGAAGCAAAAACTTTTACTCTACACAACGGAACGCCCAAAGAATTAACGCCTGGCAATTATGATATTACTTTTTGGGGTATAAAAATCCCCTCGTTGATTGTTGAAAAAGCAAAAGATACACGCATACTCGCAGGTGTATTGAATTCTACAGTAAAAGGTTTATGGGAGATATGGACTGCTGACGGGATAAAAATATACAGTGCCGGCGGGCCTAAACAGGTTGCGCTGCCCGTAGGAAGCTATATTGTAAAAACAAAAGGAGCTGAAATAAAAACCACTATTACCGACGGAAAAGTATCCATCTTTAGTTTTACAAGTTATTAGGCCTGCAGGCTGACCGCAAAGCACATTTTATTATTTTAAAATACTAAGTATGTGGCATATAACTATGGATAACTTTGGATAATTTTGAAATAAAGAAAGTTATATGAAAATATATGCTATGATTAAAAAAATACTTCCCGCTATTATTCTTTTAATGATAATTAATTCTTCCTGTGCTCCAACCCGCCGCAGTATTTCCATAGAAGAAGGATGGGATCTGTTGGGTGAGCAAAAAGTAAATTTTGTACGGGATAAAGATATAATAGAAGTGCACAGCACCTATAAATTTACTGCTCTCCGTTTTAAAGTGGAAGCACATGAAGTAAGGCTTAACGGATTAAAAATTTATTACCAAAACGGCGATAAGCTGGAGCCCGCCCTGGATGATATAATTCCTGCTGACCAATACAGCAAAGAAATAGAGTTGTCGCAGGATGGCAAGTTTATAACCAGGATTGAATTCACCTACCGAACAACGGGGAATATTTTAAAAGGCAGGGCAAATGTGCTTGTTTTTGGTAAAAGATATACCGGGTTTTAATTATTGGCCGCACTTTTCCTTTGCAAATTGATAAGATACTTTGATTAATTTTTTTGCAACTTCCAATTCATCTTCATCTCTTGGGGCATACAACATGTAAATTGTTTTGGGCAATCCGTGCATGCCTGCCAGCACATGTGGCTCTCCCCACATTAACGCAACCATTTGTTCTCCTGTACTTTCAGGTAATGCAATATGCAAGCTGCCATCGGGCAATGGATGTATATGTACAAACTCATTATCAACAATAAAGCCTTCACCAAAACCACTTCTCTCACAGGTGTCTAAAAAAAATGCAGGAGTGCCGGGAACACTTATATGCGTAGGTCCTTCAATTATATTTTTAAACGTAAGAATATACTCCCGCAATTTTTCAATGACGTGTGTTGGAGGATGCTGATCTAATTGCTGGTGAGGATTTATTTTTGAGGTAGTTGGCCGCTGCCCTGTCCTGGCTGAGATTTGAAGTTTCATAATTCAAAAATAATAAATGTATGTATTAGGAATATAAAATGCCTGCATAGGCCAGGCTTGCGGCTAATAAAACCATATCCTCAAAATGGCGGAACAGGATGCATTTAACGTTTCTCTCTGTTATTAAGTATTAAATGGTTTAACTAAAATTATTGTATCTTGTTACAACTTCTCATACCACAGCTATACTGCTAAATTGTAAATCACTTCTCTCCTGTATTATTTATTTTTTAATAACTAAAACACACAATTATGAGAAAGATTATTGTAAGCATTTTAAGCATGCTTTTTTTAACGGCCATTGCAATTCCCTCTTTTTCTCAAAAAAAATCAGAAGCAAAAACAATGACCTGGACATCTTCTTCTAAAGAAGCAAAAGAATTAGCACAAACCGGTGCCGGGCGTTTAATGAATGCAGAATTTGCATTAGCCTACCAGGACTTTTTGGCTGCAGTAAAACTTGATCCCGATTTTACAGTTGCTCTTACATTTTTGTCAAACTTAACCACAGGCGCCACACAAAAATCCTATGCGCAAAGGGCATTAAAAAGTTCAGCAAATAAAACTGAAGGAGAAAAATTATTTGCTTCGATTGCAGATGAAAAGAATACCCGGGAAAGCAGAAGAGAAATATGGAGCAAGCTCCATACGATGTTTCCTGATGGCAGCATGATCGGACACTTTTATGTAGTAACCAGGGCTACTCCCGATGAACAATTTGCCGCAGCACAGGACTATATCAAAAAATTTCCCAATGCAGCAGCAATGTATAATAACTTGGCTTATTATTATTTGAATGAAAAAAAGGATAACGTAAAGGCAAAAGAAAATTTTGAAAAATATATTTCTTTATATCCGGAAGGTTATAATCCTTATGATTCAATGGGAGAATTTTATCTACTTACAGGTGATATGGAAAATTCAAAAAAATACTATTCCCTGTCATTGGAAAAATATCCTTTCAACGAATCTTCAATAACTGCGCTGCAGAAAATGGAAGATGATAAAAAGAAAATGGAAGCAAAAAAATAATTATGATAATAGATTATTTTTTTACACCGGGTCCTGGGCTTGTTACCCAGGACCTTTATTTAATCCCTGAAACCACCTGACTCTTCAGGTGAATAAAAAGTAGCTTTTATTCCCATAATTCTTCCACCTAATCTTTACTCTGGCATACTATTGGTTTATTCTTTTTCCTAAATTTTTAATTTATGAAAAAGATTCTTTTTTTATTGCTGATATGCGGATCGATATTCTCTGCATCGGCGCAAACCACAACAACAACTACCACTACTACCACGCACAAGTATTATTACTACCCTACTTCAAATGTTTATTTTGATGAATTATCAGGGAATTATTGGTATTGGGACAATACCTCTTCTGCATGGAGTATGACACAAACCCTGCCTGCAACTATTACGGTAGTGGAAACACAACGCTACCCTGTCACTTACACTGGCGACGATCCATGGAAGAATAACGCTGCCGACATTAAAAAATATAAATCAAAAAATGGTAAAGAGAAAGTAAAAACCAGGGATACGAAGATAAAAACCAAAGATGAATAATATACGCCCCGTTAACTACGGGGCTTTTTTTGTTAATCACTTAGACTGGCATACTATTGATGATTTTTAAAAATTTTATTTATGAAATAGATCATTTTTTACGCTACCCCGAATTTTATATTTGCCAATTAAAAAAGGCACATAGTAAAACGCGGAATTAATTTAATTCAAATAGCAATCCACATTTGTATTGCTATTTTTCCCCAACCCAAATATCGATTAAGAAAGTTTGTATTTTCATACTTGTTCCTGCTAACAGTTTAAAAGTGTTGGCACAAAACAGGAACAACAATAAAGATGAAAGGAAAGCAGGGTTCAATTTGGTCAAAAGCAAAACTATTTTCTAAAGTCTTAGGTAATTTCATGAAAGACCCAAAACGGGGTATGGCTATTCTGAAAGGACTGGGAGATAGTATGCAGGGTTATAAAAACAGTGAAACCTGGAATTTAAATCCTGCCACTTTTCAATCTTCTGCTCCTGTAAACGGTAACTTGGATAAAACCTCAAATCCTTTGCAGGCCTATTTTGACGCTAATACAACCGGCAGGGGTATCTGGAAGTGGCTTCACTATTTCGATATTTATCATGAACATTTTAAGAAATTCATTGGGCAGGAAGTGCACATTGTTGAAATTGGCGTGTTTAGTGGTGGAAGCCTGCGGATGTGGAAAAATTATTTCGGTGACAAATGTCATATTTATGGAGTGGATATTGAGAAAGACTGCAAAGTTTATGAGGAGGACAATGTAAAAATTATTATAGGTGACCAGTCGGACCGGAAATTCTGGCAACAATTTAAAAAGGACTTTCCAGTTATTGATATAGTTATAGATGATGGAAGCCATTACAGTGACCACCAGATCATCACATTGGAAGAGCTGCTTCCCCATATGCGTTCGGGGGGTGTATTTGTTTGTGAAGATGTTCACAAACATTTAAACCGGTTCAATTTTTATGTCAACGGGCTTTCCCTTAATCTTCACACTTTTGACGAACAGCCAAATGGTGAGATCAAGTCAACGTCATTTCAATCAGCCATTAGTTCCATTCATTTATATCCCTATGTAACTGTAATTAATAAATCTCCACATGTTGTAGAAAAGTTTAGTACGGAAAGACATGGAACTGAATGGCGGCCATATCAACAAGTTTAGCAATTAGTTTATTACCTGTCGCTTTATTAAGCAGTATTAAGAACTTCATTTGAGATCATTAAAGAGTCATTACGACGGAAATTTTTGCAGGCAAATAAAGTAAACGCAAATGCAATTAAGAGGTATCTCATTAGGGTTTATTTACTGGTTGTGATTATGTTGTGTGAAAAACAAGGTAAGAAAACGATACATGGTTTCATGCTTTTAATTCTTCCTCGCCAGCTTCACTGTGCTATCCGCGGTTAATTCAATTACCAATTCTTTGGTAGACAATGGAAAGAAGCCAAAACCGTTCTGGTTGACATTATAGAGCATGAAAATATTATCTTCAATTTCGTCAGGCTCTCCCAACAGCTTTATCACCGAATCTTTTTTTAGACCGGGCCATTTATAATTATTGAGAAGGTCATTTACCATTTGTTTGCGGTAGGTGTATCTGCCATCCTCCTTTATATCCCATTTCGCTCTTTCGAATTTAATGTCAGGCTTAGATGCCTCGTTATTGTTGCTGCAGGCTGTACAGAATAAAAGAAGTACGAGAAGTAATTTGATTATTTGCATAATGGTATTGTTGTTAATTAGTATAAGATTTCAAATGCCGGGTTCGTAAAAACACAAACCATGAGTTGGTTTTATTATCTACGATCCGCCGAAAGGAGTTCCGAAGATGCCGACTGCAAGCTCTGCCCAAACGAGAAGGAGCGCTACCAGGATAGCTGCACAAATGGCGATCCGATACCTGATGTTGCTTACCTTCCTCATTACAACCTCACACATAAAACCGGTGCCCAGCAGTAGTATACCCATGACAACAAAATCGGACAGGGTCCACTTCACTTCATCGGTGAACTGCATCGCTATTAATGGTATCAGCAATAGTAGCGCTACTGTGAGTACAATGCCGATAAGTCTTTTTGATTTGTTATTCATTGTTATTGTTTTGAAAGTACTTTGAATTACAAAGTAAATAAAAGAAACTGGTATCACCAAGCTTTTTTAATAAATTTTAATTGGAATTTAGTATCTCACCTTTACTATAGGCTTGTTTGATTCCTCCAGGAGTGTTATTACTCAGACCTGATTAAAAGTTTTGAAGAGAAAATAATAGTTGCTCTTTATTTAAAATTTAGAAGTTAATTATTGACTGATTGAAAGAGAGAAACAAAATGTAGAACCCTCTCCTTCTACACTATTAACCCATATTCTTCCTCCCTCCCGCTTTATGATCTCTGAAGAAATATACAATCCCAATCCAAAGCCCTGGAAGGTTTGATGCCTGGCATCATTTACCCGGTAAAATTGTTCGAACACTTTTGTCTGCGACTCTTTATCGATGCCAATACCATGGTCCTGCACACAAAATGTAACCTCATTATCATTTACCTCTGTATATATATTTATTATTTCTGAACCCGGGGAATATTTAATGGCATTAGAAATAAAATTTGTGATCACCTGACTTATCCTTTCCCTGTCTGCAACTACAGTTACCGGCTTTGCAAGGCTAACAATTAATTTATGATCCGCAGCTGTTCGTTGAAGGTCTTCTGTCATTTCCAAAACCAATTCATTAAAATTGAAAGAGCTCCTGTTATAATCAAGCTTGCCTGAGTTTATTTTGGTGATATTTAAAAGATCAGTTATAAGATTATTTAGCCTGTTAACCTGTGTATCCATTCTGGTCATCATTGCAGCTTCTTTTACTTCACCTTTTTTTATCAGCATTTGTTCAAGCACGTGCCCATAAGCTTTTATTGAAGTAACAGGCGTTTTTAATTCATGGCTTGCCATTGCAATAAAATTATCTTTTTGCTGCTGCAGATTTTTTTGGCCTGTGATATCATCTGCAATGCCCAGCATTTTTTCAGGCTTGCCATTTTTATCATATAATACTTTGCCTGCAACTCTTACCCATTTAATTGTTTCGTCTTTATTTACTCTTACCTCGTAAAAAAGCTTGCCGGTTTTTATGGCTTCCTTATGAGCATTGTTCCTGATCTCAATATCATCGGGATGTATCACAGAACTGATCTCACCACGAAAGTTACTTTCAATACCAAAAATTTCATCGAACTTTTTGGTGGTTATTGCCTTTTCCGGATGAGCATAATCTAATTCCCACGTGCCTAATCCT
>JAQBNL010000021.1 GCA_028288585.1 Chitinophagaceae bacterium
GCGCCATCATGCACCTCACCAATTTTATGGTTAACACCTGTGTAATACAGGATACGTTCTGTAGTAGTTGTTTTGCCTGCATCAATGTGAGCCGCAATCCCGAAATTTCTTTGATACCTTAAGTCGCCCATTGTTTAGTATTTATTGTTGATTATTTACTTATTATTGGATTGATAAATTGGAGGCGCAAAGTTACAAATAATAAGTGAAAATATTTCTATAGAAAGCAAGCTATTTTTGATATAACAGCAGTTTCACAACCTCACCTGTCCCTCTCCACCAGTGGAGAGGGTATAAAAAAATCCCTCCTGGTAAAGAAGGGATTAAAGCACTTAGTTCTTATGTTGGATTATATCCTGAAATGCGCAAATGCTTTATTAGCATCTGCCATACGATGAGTATCTTCTTTCTTTTTAAATGCAGCACCTTCACCTTTGCTTGCTGCTACAATTTCGTTAGCTAATTTTTCGGCCATGCTGCGTCCGTTCCTGTCGCGGCTATAACGAATAAGCCATTTTATTGCTAATGAAGTTTTTCTATCGGCACGAACTTCTGCAGGTATTTGAAATGTGGCCCCACCTATCCTGCGGCTTTTAACTTCCACAGCAGGTGTTACATTCGTTAATGCTCTCTTCCACGTTTCATATCCATCTTCACTGGTCATTTTATTTACTCTTTCCAAAGCATCATAAAAAATATTAAAGGCTCCGCTCTTTTTACCTTCCCACATAAGATTATTTACAAATCTTGTTACCAGCTTGTCGTTAAACTTTGGATCCGGTGCTAAAGGGAGTTTCTTGGCTTGTGCTTTACGCATTCTAAATTAGTTTGTTGTTTGTAGTTTATAGTTTGTAGTTATCAATACTTATAACTAATTACTTTTTCGCTTTTTCTCTTTTTGTTCCGTATTTAGAACGGCTTTTTTTACGGTCTTTTACTCCTGCAGTATCAAGGCTTCCACGTACGATATGGTAACGCACACCCGGAAGATCTTTAACCCTGCCACCACGTATTAAAACTATTGAGTGTTCCTGTAAATTATGTCCTTCGCCGGGGATATATGCAATTACTTCAATCTTATTTGTTAAACGAACTTTAGCAACTTTACGCAAAGCAGAGTTAGGCTTTTTAGGAGTTGTTGTATATACTCTTGTACATACACCACGTCGCTGCGGGCAGCTATCCAGTGCCCTGGACTTGCTTTTTGCTTTTATAATCTCTCTACCTTTTCTAACTAATTGCTGTATTGTAGGCATTATGTAACCGTAATTTTTTGGACGGCAAAGGTAAGGGAATTCATTATAAGTAAAAATTAAAAAAGAAAGAAATTGTGCTATTAACTACACTTTATACATCCAATCGTATTTATCAGGGGCTCTTCCCTCTCTGACAGCACTTAACCGGGTTTTTATTTCCGGGGCAATTTTCCATTTATCAACATCAAAATACATGGTAAATTCTTTATGGCGAAGTTCTTTTATCATGGAAATGGTGGCAGCAGTACCAGTTCCAAAAACCTCATGAAGCATCCCAGCTTTATATGCCTCAACTATCTCATCAATACTTAATGATCTTTCTTCTACATTAAATCCAAGCTCTTTTAATAAAACTATTGTGCTATCACGTGTTACTCCATCCAGTATCGTTCCTGATTCAAGATCGGGTGTAATAGCAGTATTGCCAATAATAAAAAATACGTTCATTGTACCACATTCCTGCACATACTTATGCTCGAGTGCATCCATCCACAAAACCTGGTCAAACCCTTTCTTTTTTGCTTCAGCAGTAGCATACATAGCAGCTCCATAATTTCCGGCAGTTTTTGCAAATCCTGTTCCACCCTGCACAGCCCTTACATATTTTTCTTCTACATAAATCCTCATAGGAGCAGCATAGTATGGTCCCGTTGGGCTTAGGATAATCATAAATTTATATTTATCACTGGGCCGCACTCCTATTACATCATCACTGCTAAACATAAAAGGCCTGATATACAGAGAATGATCTTCCTGCTGGAGAATCCAGTTCTTATCCAGGTCAATTAATTGCCGCATTCCTTCCATAAAAATTTCTTCTGAAATTTGCGGCATCTCCATTCTTTCGGCTGATATATTAAAACGTTTAAAATTATCAAACGGGCGAAATATATATGCTTCCCCCTGTGGATTTTTATATGCTTTTATACCCTCAAAAATAGATTGCCCATAATGCAAAGCAGCGATAGATGGTGATAAAAGCAATGGCTGGTAAGGTTTAATTTCTACGTTTTTCCATTCGCCATCTTCATAATCAGCCTCAAGCATATGATCAGTAAAATATTTACCGAAAGGAATATTTTGTAAGGTCAGATCATTCAGCTTACTTCTTTCAACCCGTGTAATATTAAAATCAGCGGCTGCAATCATATCAGTAAATTTGTTACAAAGAAACGAAAAAAACCTAATGCAATTTAATTATGAGCTTAGATAAGACCCATCTTCCGGCCTTTGTAATCCAGGATTTGTTCCAAAAAACCTTGGTTGATTTAACCAACAATGACAAAAACCAACCCGTAACAGGAAGTAAAGAATTAAATGTTTTTGGAGGTAATAAACAACATATAATATTGCTTGTAAATAACCCTGATGCTGCGTTTGTAACCGATCAACAACTTACATTTTTATCAGGCATTCTCAATGCCTGCAAATTAACACTTGAAGATATTGGATTATTAAATATTGCCCCCTATCCTGCCATCTCTTATAAAACCATATCAGATACTTTCAATCCCAGGATAATAATGATGTTCGGTATTTCATCCGATACTATCCAATTACCTTTTGTAATGCCAGAATTTCAAAGACAATCATATAACAACCAGGTTTATCTGGCTATCCCATCTTTACTTTCATTAGAAAATAATAAAGAGCTGAAACGCAAATTCTGGACAGTTCTTCAACAAATTTTTTCTCTATAGCATGCATACATTAATCTTTGCAACCAATAACCAGCATAAGGTAGATGAAATAAAATCTATCCCCGGAATAAACTACCAAATAATAAGTTTAAAGGAGGCGGTAATAAACATTGATATCCCTGAGCCACATGATACACTGGAAGAAAATGCTACAGAAAAATCCACCGTGATTTACAACCTTACCGGCATGGATTGTTTTAGTGAAGATACCGGCCTTGAAGTGGAAGCTTTAAAGGGCGAGCCTGGTGTAAAAAGTGCCCGCTATGCAGGCGAGGGCAAATCTTTTGAAAAAAATATTGAAAAATTACTATCCAAAATGCAGGGGATTGAAAACCGCAATGCACAATTCAGGGCTGTTCTTTCTTTAATACTTAATGGAACTGAATATAAGTTTGAAGGAATTTGTAAGGGCATCATTCTTGCAGATAAGAAGGGAGAAGGAGGCTTTGGGTATGACCCGGTTTTTTTGCCTTTGGGAGCACAGGCAACTTTTGCAGAAATGGATATGGAAGAAAAAAACAAGTTCAGCCACAGAAAAAAAGCAATGGATAAACTCGTGGATTTTTTACATGATTTCTCTAAAAAAAATAAATAATCTTTTGAAAAAAATCTTACTATAATTTGAGCCCGTTAAGCAACCATATACTACCTGAATCCGACTTAATAGAGGGATGCATTAAAGGAGATAGACAAATGCAGGAACTGCTTTACCATAGATTTTCACCTAAAATGTACGCTGTTTGCCTTCGTTATTCAGGAAATACTGAAGATGCCCGTGATCTTTTGCAGGAAGGCTTTATTAAGATATTTAAAAACTTAAGTAAATACCGGGGAGATGGCTCATTTGAAGGATGGATAAGAAGAATTTTTGTAAATACTTCTATTGAATATTTTAGAAAGAAAGTGCACCTGCAGGATGTAACTGAAACACAGGAAAGAACATTGGAAGACAAAGAATGGAATGTTTTGGATAACCTTGCAGAAAAAGACATCATGAAAATGATACATGCATTATCACCGGGGTATAAAGCAGTTTTTAACATGCATGTTATCGAGGGTTATTCTCATAAAGAAATTGCTGATATGCTGGGTATAAATGAAGGCACCAGCAAATCTCAATTAGCAAGGGCAAGAACTGTATTAAAAAAAATGTTACACGACAGGTTCAATAAAACAAGCAACGACGCTGTGAATTTATAAATATGGATGATATAAAAAATAGGATGTATAATTATGAAACAACTCCTCCTGGAGGAGTGTGGGAGGCTATTGCCGCTGAATTAGATGCAAATGAAGCCAAAGTTATTCCCATAATTAAAAAAAAGAATAACACTTTTTATTACATAGCTGCAGCTTCTATTGCGCTCATAGTATTTTGTTTGATTTTTTTTGGCAACAGATCTTCAAAATCAAATGAACAGTTATTTACCTCTTCGCCTGATAAAAATGATACAGCCATTAATAATAATTTACTAATGACTGTGCCGATAGAAGAAAAAACTATTGCAAAAAATAATAGTGATAATAATGAATCGCTAAAACAAAATAAATCCCGAAAGGGGCTTAATCAAAGCCAGGCAAAAGATGTAATAAGAGAGACTGATTCTAATTTACTCGCCAGTAATACTACATCAAGATATATTACGATTGAGGGACCGCAGGGGCAACCGGTGAAAATATCTTCCAAGATGGTTACACTTATTGATTCTTCTGAAACTAAAATATCTTCAAAACCTATCTGGCATAAAAAAATTAATGAATGGCGTGAGATAATGAAAGCCAATACCCTTGCCCCTACGCCGGGAAATTTTTTAGATATAATAGAGCTTACTAAATCATTAAGGGATAATAAATAATCTTAATTAATTTCTTCCTTTTATTTTTATGGCAAATAATTTTTAATGCCAAGAGTTAAAATTGATCTTCCTGAAAAATTCTTCAACATTTCAATAAAGATACCCGTAAGGATTACAGATATTAATTACGGCGATCATGTTGGCAATGATTCGCTGGTTGCCATTATTCACGAAGCAAGAATGCAGTTTTTGCAACACTATGGTTTTACAGAATTAGATATTGAAGGGATTGGTTTAATCATGTCTGACCTGATGATTGAATTTAAAAATGAATCTTTTTATAAAGATATTATTGAGATAAAAATAGGAAGAGGTGAGATATCAAAAGTAAGTTTTGAATTTTTTTACAAACTTACTACCAGTAGAAAAAATGAAGAGATTATTATTGCAAATGCTAAAACAACAATGGTTTGTTACAACTATGAATTAAAAAAAGTTGTTCCAATTCCTGGCAAGCTAAAAGATATTCTTACTTAATCAGTGTTCCATATTTTCCAGCTTTCTTCTGCCTGGATGATCAACATATCATGTCCATTTTGGATAACGGCGCCATTCTCTTCCCCTTTTTTTAAGAATAAAGTTTTTTCAGGCTTATAAACCAGGTCGAACAGATAATGTTGTTCAGAAATAAACTGGTAAGGTAATGCAGGGTATTCATTATCGTTGGGATACATTCCTGCAGGCGTACAGTTAATTATAACCTGGTGATCATTGATTGCAGCTTCATCCAGCATTGAATAATTTATTACATCTCCTTGCTTGCTTCTGCTAACCAATAAAAAATCAATCCCTAACTTCCTCAATACATATTGAATAGCCTTTGATGAACCCCCTGTTCCCAGTACCAATGCTTTTTTATGAAAAGGTTTTAATTTTTTTGCAAATGAATTTTCAAAACCAATTACATCAGTATTGTAAGCGATTAATTTTTCTCCTTCAATCTTTATAGTATTAGTTGCGCCAATATCTTTTACAGCGCCTGTTATTTCTGTTACATATTCCAATACCTGTTGCTTATATGGTATTGTAACGTTTAATCCTTTTAAAAATGGATTCGAACTTATGACTGATGGAAGATCTTTTATTGATGGAATCGGGAAAAGTTCATACCTGCAATCTATTAAACCTTCTCTTTGAAACTTATCGCTAAAATATTTTTTTGAAAAGGAGTGACCAAGCGGATAACCTATCAATCCATACAATTTCATTATGCTGTTTCTTTATCAAGATATAAATGAAAAGTATCTCCACGTAAACCTATCCTCATTGCTTCCAAAGGGATAACTTCTGATGGGGCAATATTGCCAAGATTTACATTGCAACCTATCAGTTCAAGAAAATATAATTGTTGTGCTTTTTGCGGAGCTTCCCAAATAATCTTTTCTTCCGGTATCTGCGTTAATATTTCCTGTACCAAACCTTCTCTTACTTCACCTGTACCGCGATAAATACCCACGGTCCCTGCCTCCCTTGCCTCGGCTATCACATAAGTAGAGCCCGCTTCTAACTCAGCTTTCATTAATTCTATCCATTTATAGGGTGGAATTATATGAGCAGCATCCTTACTGCCAACTTCGCTTAAAACTGTTCCCAATTTTGTAAGCTTTTCAATGTAACCGCATTTTTCAGCATGAGGAATATCGATTGACCCATCGCTTACTTCTACATACGTTATGTTATACTCTTTACAAATATTTATGTAGTCCTGAAATTGGTTGCGGATAAGAAATGCTTCGAATAAAGTACCTCCGAAATAAACAGGAATATCATATGCCTGGTAAACTTCAATCTTTTCTTTTAAGTCCGGAGTTACAAAAGCAGTTCCAAAGCCAAACTTCACAATATCAATATGAGGATGAGCAACACTTAGAAAATTTTTTGATTCCTGAATGCTAAGCCCTTTATCCATTACCATAGTTATGCCATGGTTACGGGGCTTTTTATTCCTTTCAGGAATTTGCGATAGATTAAAATTCATGATTACTTTTTAAGAATGCGGTAAAGATAAGTTCTGTAGATACAACACGCAAAAAATCATTATTTAAAATAAATTATTTTGAAGAACGGTTATTTTTATATTTAGCAACCAGCAAAATAACCTGGTGGTTTTGTAATAGCGAAGGTTCCAGTTCAACCAATTGTCTTATCATCTTTGGAGATTTTTCAAGTGCAAACTCTAATAGTGATAATGCTTCTTTGGATTTTCCCATAGCAAACAGAACTGCGGTTTTATAAAAGATCAATAATGGTTTGTTGGTTGTATTTTTTAACGCATTGTGTACCTGCTGTAATGCTTCTTCATAAAAACCTGCATCGTAAAGGCATTTAATTAATTCTTTCCAGCCTTTTATATTTTTTGGTCTTGCTTTTATAAAGTTTGAAAAATAAATAATTGCATCTTTTGTTTTATTCAACTGTACATAACATTGGGCCAATGCAAAATTATAATCAGGACGGGAACGCTGAATACGCATTGCATTTTCAAGGTTTTTTATCGCACTCTCCCATTGGTTCTCATTCATATAAGTGCAGGCAATCTTATAATGCAAATGACTGTCTTCAGGTGTTAGGTGGGAAGCTTTACGATAATTAAACCTGGCCTGTGCGAAATTTTTTAATTTATCATAACAATGCCCTAATGCTTCGTATATCACATCCTCCGGCCTTGTTAATTCTAATACTTTTTGCAGTACCTCGATAGCTTCTTTGTATTTACGCATACGTAAATATGCATCTCCCATATTACGATAGGCATAATCAAATTTTTCATCAATAGCAATTGCATATTGATAGGCATCAATGGCTTTTTCGTAAAGTTTTACGCCCTGATATGCGGCACCAAGATTAAACCATGCAAGCTCTGTAAACGGATGTTCATCAATAATTTTTTGATGCAGTTTTATACCCTCTTCATTCCGGCCGGTATAATCTGTCCAAAAACAAATTTTATAAAGCGCTTCCTCATTAGTTGGATCCTGTTCAAGAATTAATTTAAGACAATTAAATACTTTATCAAATTCTTCATAGTCATCATATACATCGGCTAATTCAAATAGTAATTCTATTCTTTCTTCTCCATCAAATAAGTGAATTGCTTTCTCTAAAAGATCTGCTGCTTTCTTTTGCTGATCAAGTGCCAGGTAAACGTCTGTTTTAAGAATATATAGATTAATATCTCCCCTATCCAATAATTCTGCTTTTTCCAATAGTTCTAATGCCTCTCTATAATGGCGTTTGGCAATTAAAAGATCTGCTTTTTTTATCTGTAAAATAGAGGAATAGGGATATTGCTGTATACCATAATCAGCGGCTTCCAAAGCTGACAATAAATCGTCTTTTTCATCAAAATAATCTATGAGATGTTCAAATGCATCTTCTTCAATAAATGTATAGCCATTGCCCTGCTTCATATTGTTATACTGCTGAAGCAGTTCAATCATACCTTCTTTATCCTGCCGATACGGGTTATCCTTCATTTAGAAAAGTTAACTGAAATTAATACTTTAAAAGATACATACGATTTTTTAAACATCTTCGTTAAATAAAGGTCTAAAAAATTATAACATTATGATAGGAATTCCGGTTTTTATTGTTAAATTTGTTAACTAAATAAAATTATTAATGTTCAAAAAATCCAAAATAGCTGCAATTATACTGCTCGTTTGCTTTGTAACGTTGGTTGCAATAGCAGATAGAGGTGGTTTTGGAAGAAGGAATAAGATTCATTTTAATATTATAACTCTTAATACTTTAAAAAATTCCGTTGCCTTTAATTTAAAATCAGGGCTTTCATATAAAGGTAATACAATACTAAATCACCAACAGGTTGGTAATTCTATTTTTACAAACTCTATAGTTAGCTATCAAAAAGGAAATACAATTTATATTCTGCCTTACAAACAAAAAATTTTAATTCAATCATATTCTCCGGCTTCAGGGTATAAACTAATAATCAGATCTAAATAATTTTTAAATATTCTTCTTAATAAAAAATCCCGAATTATTTCGGGATTTTTTATGTGTTGTATTCAAAGTTAATTCTTTATTTTTTTGTTTCTCCATACGTCATAACCCGGTACCCGGATTTTGGAATATCGAATTTTGATGTAGGGACAACATCAAAATTTATTTTTGAGAGGGTATATTTAAATCTCATTTTACCGGATTGCCATTCATACTGTAATGCAAGCCCTGGCAGATTTTTAAACTGGGAATCATAATTTTTATCGGCTACTTCTACTTCAGGTGTATAATAAACCACAAAAGAACTTCCATCTCTTAGTTTGGCAATAGCTCTTTTGCAATTATACCCTGCAATATTCAGTGTTTCGTTAGTTGTTTCAAAGGTTATGCCTTCGTATTTACTATTTTTTTTATCCCAATCATCTTTGGTAAGCGTTATCATAAGTTTTTGCCCACTGTAATCTTTTAAAATAACGCCTGAACCTTTTTTGGAGTCATAAATAGTTACTTCACTTCCTAACCCGCTAACCAGTTCACTCCTGCTTTGGCTGCCCTTAATATAAATAGTAGTGGTAGCTCCATCGAGCATATCTGCCATCTTAGGCTCATTACTTCCTGTTTGAATAGAAATATTATAGAGTAAAGTTCCTTCAGAAATTATTTTCTGGGCGCTTACTGTAAAAGTGCTTAGGAAAAGGGCAATGCTAAATCCAGTCTTTAAAATTTTCATTTATCGAATTTTATAATCCCTTAGGAACTAATTAAAAGACTTAGTAACTTAATAAATGGTTGCAAATCAAGGTTTGGTTATCTTTTCCCTTTATTGGTTTTTTGTTTCATGGTTTGCAATTTTTGATTATTTTCCTGCATAGCTGCAATCCTTTCCTGCCATTTACTTTTAACCGCCGGTTTCTTTTTATTGGCTTCCAGCTGAGCTAATATTTTTTCGTGGTTAATTATATATTTCTGTATAACAAATTGAATAACTAAAGTAATAGCGTTAGAAACAGTATAATACCACGTTAAGGCTGCAGGCTGTGCATTAAACACCCCCAATAAAATAACAGGGAAAATAAAGGGCATATACTTCATTACTGGGTTACTGTTATCCTGCATATTAGCCATGCCGTATAAGGAAATAAGTAAACTTGTTACCACAGCAAAAATGGTAAATAAACTTATGTGACTTCCATATAAAGGAATATGAAAAGGAAGATCGTAAATGGAATCATATGCTGAGAGATCTTTAGCCCACCAAAAACTTTGCCCCCGTAATGCAATATTTGAATTAAAGAAATTATATAAAGCAAAAAATATCGGTATTTGCAGCAAAGCTGGTATACAACCTCCCAAAGGATTTACACCTGCACTTTTAAATAATTTCATTTGCTCCATTCCAAAAGCCTGTTTATCATCCCCAAATTTTAGTTTTAAAGCATCTATTTCAGGCTTTAATAATTTCATTTTTGCTCCGCTTAAATAACTCTGGTATGTAAGTGGTGAAATTAATAACCTGATGATTATAGTTAGTAACGCAATTACCAACCCGTAGCTCGCAAACTTACTGCCCAGGTAATTAAACACAGGCATTATGAACCCACGGTTAATATATTTCACAAAAGCAAAAACCCCACTACCCAGGGGCACAATATTATGCATCTGGTTACCATAAGATTTTAAAATTTTATAATCACTTGGCCCATAAAATAATTGTAAAGGAACATTTGCCACTGATCCAGTAGGTAGATTTATCCTGCAATTAGAAGTTGCCTGAGCAATAACATGCAGGTTAGTATCTGATGGAACTGTCCACTGTATCTCTGCGCTTTCAAACTTATTTTTAGCAAGAATTGCGGTAGCAAAAAATTGTTGCTTTAATGTTATCCATTCTACAGGCTTATCAAATTTTTTGTCACCTCCTGAGCCCAGGTTCTCAAAATCATAATCACCATCCTTTACATATGCTATATGCGATTGCTGGTTTTCATGTTGAATATCTTTTTCAACCTGTGGGGCTTGTGCCTGCCAGGTAAGGTTAAGCTTGTTTTGCGTGATCAATTTATCAGCGCCATTAAAAACTACATTAAAATCGAGCATATAACTGCTATCCGGCAAAGTATATTGATGTTCTATACTTTGTCCTTCAGCATTTTGAAGTGTAAAAGTAATAGCGTTTTTTCCGCTGCCGGTAGCCACTTGTTGAGGTTTAAAGAATAAATCAGCCGTTTGAGCTGTTTGATTTATTCCTGTATTTATGGGGTAAGATATTTTATTAAAACTTCCATTTTCAAGAATTAAAGGTTTACCATCAAAGGTTTTGAATTTTTTTAATTCTACAATCTTAGGTTGACCGCCTTTATTAGTGAAAACTATTTTTATTACCTGGTTTTCTAAAGTGATTAACTGCTCAGTATTTGTTGCAGAATCCTGTTGAAATGCAGAGGAAATTTGCTTTACAGTTGAATCTTTTTTAGCAGAATCTGGTTTAGCAATTATTGAATCCGTTTTTGGTTTTAACCTGTTGATGGAATCCTGTATATGCTGCTTATTTTTTTCTAAAACCAGCTGGCCTTGCCTGGTATAATAAAAATATCCAAAAAATAAAACTGCCAATAATACAAAGCCAATTATCGTATTTCTATCCATTCCCATATTAAAAAATTAGTGGGCAAAGGTAAGCAAGTTTGCAGTTAATATTGGTAAGTCAAAAAATAGATATGCCCTCATTTGAGGGCATATCATAAGTATAAAATAAAAACTTAGTAGTTTATTTTTTGCCAGCTGGCGCAGCTGCAGCTTTAGCAGCGGGAGCAGGCGTTGCAGCTGCTGCAGCTGTGGGTGCTTTAACAGTTGTTGCTTCTTCCTGCTTTAACTGGCGTGTAAGTGTAACTGATGCAATGGGTATACGTGGCGAATTTAGAACTTCCATATTTGACGCCTCTACATCCTGTACACGTAAATTATCATTAAGCTCCAGATGAGTTATATCTATTTCAATATTTTCACGCAAATATTTTGGCAGCGTTTTTATTTTTAGCGATTTCATTTTAGTTACCAGCTTTCCTCCGGCCTTTACACCAGCGGGAACTCCTTTAAACTTTAAAGGAAGTGTTACAGTAACTTTTTTATCTTCAACCAACTCTAAAAAATCTACATGAATTAATTGATCGCTTACTTTACCAAACTGAATATCTTTTAATACACAACGGTATGGTGTGCCATCTATATTAATTTCGGCCAGCATAAAATCAGGTGTATAAACGATGTTTTTAAATGCCGTTGCAGGGGCCGAAAAGTTTATTTCCTTTGCACCGCCGTAAATTACACCTGGCACTTTTTCCTCAGAGCGAAGTTGGCGGGTGGCTGTTTTGCCAAACTCGGTCCTGAGTTGTCCTTTGATTGTAATAGTGTTCATTTTATATAATTAATTTTTGAGGCGCAAAGGTAGGAAATAAAATTTTCTGAACCATGATTTATCCTGCTCAATTTGGCCAGATAACAGGAAATTGCCTGATCGTAATCATAAATCCCGAAAGGATTACTTTTTATTCAACATTTTACTACGCAGGAATAAGCTGTTAATACTTTTATTTTCAACAGCATTACGAATGGCAATAGCGAATAAATCTGCCACGGAAACTACTTTTATTTTGGGGATAGTATTTTTTACCGGGATAGTATCACAAACTACAAGTTCAATTAGTGCACTGTTTTCTATATTTTCATAAGCTTTGCCACTTAATACCGGGTGAGTACAAAATGCTCTTACACTTCTTGCTCCTTTCTCTTTTAATAACCCTGCACTTTTTGCTAAAGTGCCTCCTGTATCACAGATGTCGTCTATTAAAACAATATCTCTATCAGTTACATCACCAATAACAACCATGCTGGTAATTTCATTGGCACGCTTTCGGGTTTTATCACAAATCACCATTTCTACTTCAAAATAACTGGCCACTTCCCTGATACGGTTAGCACTTCCCACATCCGGGGCCGCAAAAGTCAAATTTTTTAATTTAAGGTCTTCGATATATGGAATAAAAATCGCCGAAGAATCCAAATGGTCTACAGGTATATCAAAATATCCCTGAATTTGTGGAGCATGCAAATCCATAGTTATTACCCTGTCTGCACCTGCTGCCGTTAACATATTTGCTACAAGTTTTGACCCGATTGCCACCCTGGGCCTGTCTTTTCTATCCTGCCGTGCATACCCATAATAGGGAATAACAGCAATCACTTTATATGCTGATGCTCTTTTTGCAGCATCAATCATCAAAAGCAATTCCATTAAGTTATCTGTTGGAGCAAAGGTGCTTTGCACTAAAAAAACAAATTGCCCTCTTATACTTTCCTGAAACTCTACGCTGATTTCTCCGTCGCTGAATTTTTGAATATTTATTTTGCCTAAAGGCTCACCAAACTTTAATGCAATTTGGTTTGAAAGCTGCCGGGACCCTGTGCCTGAAAAAATTTTTACGTTTGTATGGATCATGAAGTTATTTTAAGAGGCAAATAAAATGTGTAGCGAAATTATAATTTAAATTGCGATGAATTAACATGCAGGTATGAAAAGTTTAAACAACTCTTCCACTTCCATTAAAAACTGGGCTTTAGACGACAGGCCAAGAGAAAAATTAATTACGAAAGGTGCTGCGGTTTTAAGTGATTCAGAATTATTAGCAATTCTTATAAGCACAGGGAGTAAAAGTAAAAGTGCAGTTGAACTTGCAAAGGAAGTTTTACAATTAGGCAAAAATAATTTAAATGAACTGGGTAAATTATCAGTGAATGATTTAATGACCATTAAAGGAATTGGAGAAGCAAAGGCTATTACACTGGTTGCCGCCCTGGAATTAGGGAGAAGAAGACAGGCTACTGCTTCTCTTGTAAAAACTAACATACAATCGAGTAATGATATTGCTGAATATTTAAAAGCAACTTTAAAAGATTATGCGTACGAAATTTTTGCAGTTGTATTTTTAAACAGGGCTAATAAAATTAATCACTTTGAAATCATCAGCAAAGGCGGGATAACAGGCACTGTGGCTGATCCGCGGGTGATTTTAAAAAGGGCTTTAGAGCATGACGCAACAGCAATTGTATTATGTCATAATCATCCTTCGGGTAATTTAAAGCCAAGTAAAGCGGATGAGGACCTGACATTAAAAATAAAAGAAGCAGCAAAGTATTTTGATATTCGTGTAATGGATCACATTATTGTAAGTGAAGATGGACATTACAGCTTTGCCGATGAAGGAATATTGTAATTAATTAAGCCTGTGCTGTTGGTCCTCCAAAATTAAAGGGAAGTTCTACCGCTTCAATATCCTGGATGTTTCCATTTACTGATTCAAATTTTTTTACATTATCTATCATTGCTTTCATAAAACGCTTGGCATGAGTAGGTGTCAAGATTATCCTGCTCTTAACTTTACTCTTCGGTGTTCCCGGCATTACATTTACAAAATCAACAATAAACTCAGCATGGCTATGCGTAATTATTGCGAGGTTAGCGTATACACCTTCAGAAATTTCTTCTGAAATTTCAATATTTAATTGGTTGGGTTGATCTTTTGGGATATCCATTTAACAAAAATAAGAAAGAAGTTATTAGTGCAACTAAATTAGAAAGAGAAATATAAATTGGATATAAGAGAATATAAAAAAAGCCGCCTCAAAATAGAGGCGGCCTGTATAAACAAACATCTTTAATTAAAATACATCCCAGAAAAGCTTAGTAGTAACCTTATCGGTACCAATAGCCGTTGCCGCAGCATTATAATTTGTAGTATTTATATTTTGCTCATCAACATTATACGTAAGGCGAACAGGGTAGGCTGTAAGGGCTGAAGACGGAGCCACGATAGCTGGCTGATCTAATCTTCTCTGTTCTATCCATTCGTCCCATCCGCGGTTATATAATGCGAAGTATTTTTGTGTACCTATTTTTTGTTTGTAGGTACCAGCAGCTGTTGCATAATTTACAGCAGGCTGTGCTAAATAAGCGGCTGCCGATGCAGCACTTCCAGTCCAATACTGGATTGAAGCTGTAATTGCATTATTATAGTGCGTTGCTGCAGTACCCCCAACATTATATCCTCTTTCTACTGCTTCTGCCAGAAAAAATTCAACTTCGTCATAACTTAATAAAAGAGACGGAAAATCCGCATTAGTTATTCTTCCTATTGAACCTTTTACCAATGCAGAACCAGAAGGTTTTGAAAAGCTTGAATAATTACTGGACGCACCAGGTGTAGCCCCTAAATAAGCCGCATTTGTCTCATTAACAGTTGTAAAATAATAAGGTAAACGGGGATCGTTTAAAGTTTTTAAGGGGTCTATAATAGTTTTCGTTCCAACGAAATCTTTTCTTCCGCTTTGCACTAAATCTACCCATATAGGATTTGTATTTGGGGGACCGGTAAGATACCCATATTCAGCATTGTCTGCATTTGAAGTAAATACACCTGTAGCAACTGCAGCTTCTACTGTAGTTTTAGAAAGAGCAGGATCAGCATCTGCCAATGTCATTCCTATTTTCAATTTGAAAGAAGCAGCAAATTTTTTCCATGCTGTTGGATCACCTCCATAAATAACATCCGCATCTCCAAAACTTTCATTTGCAGTATTAAGTGCCGGTATATCAGCATCTAGCCTTTTTATAAGATCAACAAATATTGCTTTTTGGTCGTCATATTTTGGAAATGGTTTTTCAATATTTAATGCTTCACTATATGGAATATTTCCAAAAGTAGTCACAAGATAATACCATGTATAAACTTCCATTATATCTACTATCGCTATCTCGTTCTTTTGTTTACCCGGGTCTAAAACTTGTGTAACTGAATTTTTTACATCAGTAGGGATTAACTTTTTAGCTTCCTGAAAATCCCTCAATACATCTCTGTATAGCGCATTCCAAACACCTCGAGGAATCTGTCTTGTCTGCAAATCATAGTTGCTCTCATCAGTATAGGTAGTCTCTGTCCAGTATTGAACTATCAACCTGAAGATATTCAGGTTTACACTTGATGAGGTTAATGTATTACTTAATGTATGTTGAGCATTGGTAAACAATGCGTAGGAAGGAACTGAACTAGGATTTTTGGGATCCTCGTTAAGACTAGTCAAGTTCTTCTTACAACCTGCTATAAGCAGGAATAGAATTGATATTATTAATAATTTTTTCATTGTATATTATTTTAAAACTTGAATTTAACATTAAATGCAATGGTTCGTGTAGTTGGATACGCACCACTCTGATAACCCTGATAATTACCCGAACTAATGTTTTCTTCAGGATCTGCATATGGTAAATTTTTGTGAATAAGCCAAAGGTTTCTTCCAATTAAGCTTAGGTCAATCCCTTTAAAGCCTGGTATATGATTCATTATATTCTTAGGCAGAGAATAGGTTAATACAGCCTCCCGAAGCTTAACATAACTTGCATCGTAAATAAAGCCTGCGGCTGGAACTCTTCTATAACCATAGCTGCCAAATTCTGCATTGGTTACTCTTACCGTATTTACTTTACCGGTAGCATCAACTCCCTGGTTAATAATACCGCCGCCGTTGGCGAGTGAATTTCTTGATGGTTTACCAAGATCATTAAGACCCGCAGTCTCAGGATACAATCCTGTAGCTAAGCCATAGTATAAGTCAAGAGAGAATAACTCTCCACCCTGGCGTACATCTATCAACCAGCTTAAAGAAAGATTTTTATATTTCAATGTATTATTAATACCACCTATCCAGTCTGGATTTGGATTGCCAATAACTTCATTGGATGTTGTAGAAAGTCTGTAGCGGCCATTTGCACTTGTTATTCTCTCCGCAGGAGTTCCTGATGTTTTAGTTTTTGTAGGACTATTTGCGTCAAAATATACAAAATTTTGTCCTCTTAAAGTGCCAAATGGTTGACCTAATGTTGCATTAATAGAAACACCCCCCTGGAAGTTTGCCAATAATAGGTTGGAAGAACCTTCAAATAATGATTTCACTGTATTTCTGTTTCTTGTCCAGTTTAAGTTTATAGTCCAGGAAAAATCTTTTGTCTGAACTGGTGTGCCATATACAGATAATTCAATGCCTTTATTTACCATTGTCCCGGCATTTAAAAACTTAGAACTATAACCGGTAGCAGTTGAAACTGTTGTTGGCAATATCTGGTTAAAGCTTTCCGCATTGTAATAGGTTATATCAAAACCAGCACGTGATTTAAGAAATGCCATTTCCAAACCTATCTCGGTGCTTTTAGTTTTTTCCGGTAGTAGATTCGGGTTATTTTTAGTACTAGCAACGGAGGCTTGCGGGTTTGAACCAAAAGGAGTAACAATATTGTATACATCCAAAGTACTATAAACCGGGGCATCGGCACCAACCTCAGCATAATTTCCCCTTAATTTTCCGTAAGATAACCAGGTTGTAGTTGGAAGTAATTTTGAGAAAACCCAACCTAAAGATATGGAAGGATAATAATATGTATTATTTCCCTTTGGTAAAGTTGAAGATACGTCTCTTCTTAACGTAGCATCAAGGGTTAGCATATTTTTATAAGATATAGTAGCACCACCAAATATACCATCAACCTCTTTCCTTGCATCAGATTCAAAAGGTGCATTTACAGGATTTGCCGAGTTGGAAAGTGAATAAATTCTTGGCACTATTAACCCGCCATTTGTAGTTGCAGATATAGATTCTATATGCTGCTTACGAATGTTTCCTCCCAATAAGGCTTTAACATTTAAATCTGTACTAATGTTCTTATCAAAATTTAATAACAGGTCATAATTGGTTTCCCTGTAACCACGGTTAAATCTTGAATAGGATGAAGTGGTTGTACTGCTAAAGGCTTGTCTTTCCTCCTGGAGTTCATCATATGAATCCAAAGATACCCTACCCATAAGATTTAACGAGCTGGTTATTTTATAATTAAGAAGAGCATTCCCAAAGTATCTGTTACGTGAATCATTTTCGTAATTTTCATAACGGTTAAAATATACATTATCCCAATAGATAGGAGTAGGATCCGTAGGATCTGCAGGGTTCCAGGTAACATTTTTCTTTTCTCTGAAATATGCCTCTTTTTGTTCTTTAATATCAGTATTTACCTGCCACCACTGTCTGAAATTATCTGCTACGTTCTTATCATCATAACCAGTTCCATATCTTCCAAGGCCTACAATGTTTGAGAAGTTAATATTAGCCGAGGCAGAAAGTTTGGAGGTTATGTTATAGGTACTTCCAAAATTGAAAATGTTTTTAGTAATCTTACTGTTAGGAAGAATACCCTTATCATCGTTGCGGGTAAATCCAACTTTAAATGAACCTTTATCTGATCCGCCATCAATATATATACTGTTGTTGAAAGAAATAGGTTTTTCAAAAAATGTGGTTGGGTCATTAGCAGCAGCTACCCACGGGCGGGCTTTTCCAAAGTTAGGAGAAGAAGGATCAAAAGCATCCCATTGATAAACCATTAAGTTCGGATCAAACCTTCCTCCATAAGAAGCATCTTCGCTCGTTGGGTATACTAATCTTCCTGCCGGGTTATTTGGAGCTACCGGGGCAAAACCATTTGCAGGGTCACGATAAAAAAAGTAACCTGTTGCGTCTTCATAAAATGGTCCATAACCGCCACCATATTCTTTTTGATATTTTGCAAAAGTTGATTTATCCATAGCACCAGCGGAAATACCTGAATTAATTGTAATTCCCAGTCCTCTTGAACCTTTTTTAGTATTTATTAAAATAACGCCATTGCTACCTCTTGACCCATACAATGCACTAGCAGCAGCGCCTTTTAATACAGTAATAGATTCAATATCATCAGGGTTAATATCAGCGGCAGCATTTCCATAGTCAAATCCTCCTCTACCAGTTCTCTGGTTGGTAGAATTGGTATTCGAGTTATCGAAAGGAACCCCATCTATCACAAATAAGGCCTGATTACTACCGGTAATTGATTTAGTTCCCCGCAAAATAACATTGGTAGAACCACCCAATGTATTTGTTTGGCGAAGCTCTAAGCCCGATACTTTTCCTGAAAGATTATTAATGAAATTAGATGAACGCGTTTTACTAACTTCCTCACCCAAAACCGACTGAGCAGCATAAGCCACCTGGTTACGGTTTCTTCTGATACCTAGGGCGGTTGTTATAGTAACCCCTGTTAATTCAGTTCCACTGCGTACTAAACTTACATTCACAGTAGATTGATTTCCCACTGCAACCTCTTGAGTGGTAATACCAACACCACTAAAAACAAGCGTTGAGCCTGATGGAACAGAAAGCCTGAAATTGCCCATTGCATCAGCAGCAGTTCCGGTTTTTGATCCTTTAACCCTAACAGTTGCGCCTTCAATAGGCACTCCTTTATCATCAGTTACTGTACCGGTCACCACCCGGTCCTGGGCAAATGCTAATATTCCACTAAATATCAGCATTACAAACAGTGTTAAAAATTTTCTCATGTGTAATTTAGTTTTTTTTTGAATTTGTAAATATAGCAGATTTTTTGAAATGCCAAAAAAGCGTTAAATATTTTATATGGCATTATCTCTCACATAAAAGGACAAGGAGCCGGATAAAAGTGCTGCGTAGGTTAAAAATTAAAAATACCCTGTAGCCTTATCTCAGTTTTTTTATTCCCGTTTATCTCGTCTAATCCACTTCCGATTATATCTTTTTCGGGATAAATTGTTTGAGCAACACGTAACCACAATGACAATTTCCTGGATATATCATAATTGAGATTGATATAATACCGGTAACCTTTATCATAAAATACCGGGATGGAAAAGCTATAAAGCACATCATTCTCATAAGCATACATCCGGGTATTATAACTATCCGTTTCAAAATATTGTAACCTTATATTACCGGAATAAGCTTTTCGCTGAGGCTTATATATTATATCTGCATAAGTTAGAAACCCTTGTTCGGGAGTAATCCCTTTTTTATCATACCACAATAATTCAACTCTGGTTCTAAACGTAAAAGCAGGATTTAATTTACAACTTAACTGCGTTCTCCAGTTTTGTTTTGGCTTAAGCACTACCGGGTTTAATACTAATCCATCAGGGTTATAATTAATAGCTTTTCTTTCTGAATGATACCTGGAATAAATTTCAATTTGCCTATTCGGTTTATATGTTACCTGTAATAAATAATCATTACCGGCTGTAGGGGCGTCGGTTCTAAACTTCAACCAGGGAAATTTATATAAATCTGCATAGGCATCTATTCTCCACACATCAGTTGGGTTAATACTTATGCCTGCATAAAAACCACTTTCATTGGTGGGAAAAGTACTTTCTGTAAAAGCGTTGGTATAAAGTGATTGGTAACCTTTGGAAATCTTTCTATATACAAAACTCATATCAACCCTGGCATCAGTACTTATCAATAATCCATTAATAAATGCTTTGTCTAATTTTTGAGTAGTTGCGGCTTCTCCAAAAAAATGCATGTTTTTATAGGTGTAACTATAGTCAATACTATAATTACCCCAGCTGTTTCCATTTAATGCATACTTATTATATATATCGGCAGCTTTAATAATGGGATAGTTAAAATGATAGTGTACACCATTCAATCCAACATGAAATTTATTTTTTGTAAAAGAAACATTTCCTCCAAAAGTAAACTGGCGCTGAATATTTTTATCAGCCGCTTCACTATAAGTTCGATGGTACCCTGATGTTTGTAAAGAAGAAACAAAATCCTCGTTATTTAAAGTGTCAACAACAAAATTTGCATCCAGCTTACGATAACTTATAAATGCTGTTGCTTCTAAAAATTTCTTTTGCAGTGTAATGCCGGCGCCGCGATGGAAATAAATTTCCCCTGCAGAATTATAAGGCCTGAGAACATCAGATTGCCTTTTTATATTTAAAACATCTGAACTTTTTTTAAATGCCAGCCCCATCCATTGGGTTAGTCCCTGCCCAAAATTTACATTAAAATCTCCAAGTGCCAGCGATTTTATTACCCCGATATTTCTTACAAAAAAATGTGCTGAATAAAAATCAAATCCGGATTTTTGTGTGCCTCTAAAAAATTGTTCGCCTGCATCTTTCTCAGCAGTTATACCATACTGCAACAGGTTTTTATAAGAATATTTATAACGGATAAAAACCTTTTGAGGGCTGCCGGGGTAAAGGCTTTTTGCATTACTGCTATCTAATAAATGACCTTTTGACTTTTCCAACACCTGCGTAACCCTTGCCAGCACGCTTTTTTCGCCGTTTTTTAATCTTTTACCTAATGATGCAAATAAGGCTGGCTGATCATTCACAGTAACATAAGGCCGTATCCGTCTTATCATTGATACATTCCAGGCGGGTATTGCCTGGAGCTCATAAATATTAATAAGGTTTCCAAAAAGATTTCTATATGAAATTAAATTCTGAATCTGTAACGCCGTAAGCACTTTTAATTCTTTTAAATCACTTTCAGTAGCAGTATTCAGGTTTATGGGGTCATCAAGAAAATGCTGCATTTCCTGCAGGTAGGAATCATCTTCTGTTTCTACGTCCTCATTATTCTCAGTTAGATTTTCTAATTGCTGTTCAATAATACCGGGAGGAGTTACGGGTGTTTCCTGCGCATTTGCTGAATAATTATATTGTAACAGGAACCCCAGAAATACAATTTTTATATAGAAGTATTTTTTCACTCCTCCTTTTTATTAAAATTTATCATTAACAATAACCCGGGAGTAAAGCCTAGTTGCGGATGATAACCGCCTGTAATATCTAAACGAAAACTTTTCCAGCTTATCCCTGCGCCTATGTAACTGTTTGTTGTTTCTGTTGAGATGCCAGCTCTCACAAAGAACTGTTTCATGAAATTGTATTGAAATCCTACGTCAATATTTACCGGCTGACTTTCTTCTTTGATTATTTCTGTGCTTACCAAAAACTTTTCCGAAGCTTCGTAACCTATTCCGAACTTATAAACAGAACTTAATTTTTCATTATTAGTATTTGACAATTTACCACCAACCGGATTATATGCATGAATGCCAACATGTAATTTTTCTGAAAGATGTGCAATAGCGCCTATTTCAAAATTTATTGCAGATGAATTTCCATAAGCAGGAATACGAAATCCATAATAATTAAATTTTATACCAATATCCAGCTTGCTTCCAATACTTCTTGCATAAGCTATCCCGATCTGGGATTCATTGTAATTTTTATATCCAAAATAATCCGCCTGCAAACCAAAATTTCCCTGTTTGGTTGGTAAAACAGCAACGGCAGAATAGAGGTTCGTTGAGGAAAGTAAAAAGCGCTTTTCTCCATACACACCAACTGCAGTAGTTTTTATTTGAGCCAGTGCAGCCTGGTTCGAAGTAAAAGAAAAAGCATCCACATGATTAATACTATAAGCGCCTAAACCGATATAGCGTGCCGCTATGGGCTGCCGAACCGCCTGGCTAAAACTGATTAGCCAAAATAAAATGAAGAGAAGAGCAAAATAAAACTTTCTCAATGCAGCGGTATTAAATAGAAAAATAACTGGATAAATTTAATTGTTATCTTTTAAATAAAACAAATTAAACGGATGCTGATAGCTAATTTTGCAGCATGAAATTATTAGATGGAAAGCTTGCATCACAGGCCATCAAAGATGATCTGAAAACTAAAGTAGAGGAATTAAAGAAGCTGGGAAATAAAATTCCTCACCTGGCTGCTGTTTTAGTTGGAAATAACGGCGCTAGCGAAACGTATGTTGCCTCTAAAGTAAAAAGTTGCGAAGAGATCGGCTTTAAATCAACCTTAATTCGGTTAGAAGACACAATTAGTGAAGCCGCGTTATTAGAAGTGATCCATAAATTAAATTATGATAATGATGTAGATGGAATACTGGTACAACTTCCATTACCAAAACATATCTCCGAAGAAAAAGTGATAGATCTTATTGATGCTGCTAAAGATGTTGATGGCTTTCATCCTGTAAATATTGGCAAGATGGTGCAGGGATCAGAAACTTTTGTTTCCGCAACACCCTATGGCATACTACTATTATTACAACATTATAAAATTGAAACAAAAGGGAAACATGCAGTAGTAATTGGCAGAAGCAATATTGTAGGCAGACCCATAAGCATTTTATTAAGCAGGAATGATGATCCCGGCAATTGCACGGTAACGCTTTGCCATTCTCACACAAAAAATTTAAAAGAAATTTGTTTGCAGGCAGATATAATTATTGCTGCATTAGGTAAACCCGAATTTTTAAAAGCAGACATGGTAAAACAGGATGCAGTTATTATAGATGTGGGCATTACACGGATTACGGATGCATCAAAAAAAAGCGGCTATGCAATAAAAGGCGATGTTGATTTTGAGAATGTATCTCCAAAGTGCAGCTACATAACGCCTGTTCCCGGGGGTGTAGGGCCAATGACCATTGCAGCATTACTTATGAATACTTATAAAGCAAATAGTCTGAACCATGATTTATAAGATTAAAGGATTTATAGGATTAAAGAATTATTCAAATCATGCTACTCTTTTAAGCTACCCAAATTATGGTTCAGAATAATACAACTACATCTCTTCCTGTAATGGAAGCATTTTACACGTTACAGGGTGAAGGATATTACCAGGGAAGAGCTGCTTATTTTATCCGCCTTGGCGGCTGCGATGTTGGCTGTGTATGGTGCGATGTAAAAGAAAGCTGGGATGTTACAAAACATCCTTTAAAAACGATTGATGAAATTGTAGAAGACGCAAAACTAATCTCATCCCCCACCGGGAGAGGCAGGGAAGGAGCTTTGGTTGTTGTTACAGGTGGTGAACCTCTAATGCATGATCTTACAGAATTAACAAACGCATTACATAAAGCAGGCTTTCAAACAAATATTGAAACATCAGGCTCTTCTCCCCTGTCAGGAAATTGGGATTGGATATGTCTTTCTCCAAAAAAATTTAAAGCGCCGTTGCCGGAAATATTACAAAAGGCGCATGAGTTAAAAGTTGTTGTTTTTAATAAATCCGATCTTGATTGGGCCGAAAAATATGTTGCATTAGTTGCACCGGATTGTAAACTTTACCTGCAACCCGAATGGGAAAAAGCATCCATGGTTACCCCAATGATAATTGATTATATAAAATCAAATCCCAAATGGGAATTATCATTGCAGATACATAAGTACATTAATGTTCCCTAAGGTACACGTACGATATTTGATATGAGACATACGATGTACTAACTTACGTTAACATTGTATTACATCTGCCACAGCATAATTCTTGCTAATTTTGCTCTTCCTAATATTTTAAACTTCCTAATGAAAAAAACTGTCCCCACATCGTACTTCTTACATCGTACATCGTACATTTTATTCTTCTTACTTCTTATATCGTACATGGCTAACGCCCAATGGTACGATCCTTTAAAAGTAAAAACAAAGGCAACAGATATTTATTTACAGGCAATAAGTAAAGCGCAAAATGGTGACTTAACCACTGCGATAAAAATGATAAACGATGCACTGAAGATTGAGCCAAAATTTGTTGATGCATATATTTCGATAGCAGGAATGTATGCTGAGCTAAAAAATTATAATGAATCCGTAAACCAATATGAAAAAGCATTTTCACTCGATAATACTTATTCAAAAACTTATCTTCTTCCCTATTCAATTTCTTTGGCAGGTGCAGGAAAATTTGATAAAGCATTAAATGCAGTAACTGCTTTTCTTGCTATTCCTAAATTAAATGAGCGGAGTATTAAAGCGGCAGAATTCAGGAAAAAAACATATGAATTTGCAATCGACTACGAAAAGAATCATCCAAAAAATTATGTTTTCAATCCACAGAATTTAGGAGAAAATATTAATACAAAAGATCTTGAATACTATCCTTCTCTTACCATCGATGGTAAAAAAATGGTTCTTACCAGAAGAGTTAATTCCAGCATTGGTAAAGGAAAAGAAGAATTTTTTGAAAGCACTTTTACAAATGGAAATTGGAGCAATGCAACCCTACTGGAAGGAAATATAAGTACGGGTGAAAATAATGGCGGCGCCGATAATATTTCGCAGGATGGGAAATGGATCGTTTTTGCCGGCTGTAATTTCCCGGATGGAATGGGCAGTTGTGATATCTATATTTCTTATTTAACCAAACAGGGATGGAGCACTCCTGAGAACCTCGGCCCTAATGTCAATTCTGAATTTTGGGAAACATCTCCTTCCCTTTCTCCTGATAAAAAAGATCTTTACTTCAGCAGTACTGTGCCCGGTGGTTTTGGAGCAAGTGACATCTGGGTTTCTCACCGTAATACAAATGGCAAATGGGGATCTGCACAAAATCTTGGGCCGCAAATAAATACTTCCGGCGAAGAAGGCAGTCCTTTTATTCATGCAGATAATCAAACATTATATTTTAACTCCAATGGCCACCAGGGATATAGTGAAAAATCTGATCTCTTTGTTTCGCACAAACAACCAGACGGTACATGGAGTACGCCTGAAAATTTAGGCTATCCCATAAACACCATTGATGATGAGGGTTCTTTAATAGTAGCTGCAGATGGCAAAACTGCTTACTATGCAAGTGAGCGAAGCGATTCAAAGGGCGGGCTTGATATCTATACATTTGAATTAAGAGAAGATGTTCGTCCTGCTAAAACTTTATGGGTTAAAGGAAAAGTTTTTGACAAGAAAACACTAAACGGATTACCCTCTTCAGTACAACTTACTGATGTTGTAAGTAAACAGCCAATAAGCAGGTTACAAACCGATGAAGATGGAAATTATTTAGTTACACTTCCCGTAGGAAAAGAGTATGCTTTTAATGTTAACCGCAAAGGATATTTATTTTATTCAGCCAATTTTAACCTTGCTAAAAATGCTCCTGATTCAGTGTATCAAATTGATATTCCCTTACAACCTATTGAAGCAAATGCAAGCATTATTTTAAAGAATGTTTTCTTTGATACAAAGCAAACCCAGCTAAAGCCTGAATCAATAACAGAGCTGGATAATGTTGTGTTGCTGATGAATGAAAATCCTAAATTAAAGATCCAGATAGGCGGGCATACTGATAATATTGGTAAGCCCGAAGACAATGTAAAGCTCTCTTTAGGAAGAGCTGTTGCTGTAGTAAATTATTTATTAGGAAAGGGAATAAAAAATGACCGGCTCACCTTTAAAGGATTCGGAGAGACAAAACCAATTGCTGATAATAAAACTGAGCAAAGCAGGGCGCTGAACAGGAGAACTGAACTGATTGTTATCAGTAATTAATTTTTTCGGATGTGATTTAATTTTCTTTTATTCGTTGTGAGAATGTTTTCCAATGCACAACGATCTCTTATACCAGATTGCACTAACGCTTATCCCTAACATCGGTGATGTACATGCAAAAGCATTGGTTACCCATTTTGGTAATGCCCAAAATATTTTTAAAGCAAAGAAAAAAGACCTGGGAGAAATTGAAGGCATCGGCTCAATCCGGGCTACATCCATAAAAGAATATGTTGATTTTACAATAGCTGAGGAAGAAATCACTTTCATAGAAAAATATAAGATCACTCCTCTTTTCATTACTGGTGAAAACTATCCGCAACGTTTACTCAATTGTTATGATAGCCCGATAATGCTCTATTACAGGGGTAATGCAGATCTTAATCAATCTAAAATTGTAGCAATAGTTGGCACAAGAAATAATAATGAATATGGCAAAGCAGTATGTGAAAAACTGGTTGAGGATCTTGCCAACGAAAATATTTTAATTGTAAGCGGACTTGCATTTGGCATTGACAGCTTTGCACATAAGACAGCATTAAAGAATGATATGAAAACGGTAGCAGTTCTTGCTCATGGGTTAGACCGCATTTACCCTTCTCAAAATAAATCGCTTGCAAAAGAAATAATTGAGCAGGGTGGCTTACTTACTGATTTCAAAAGCAAAACAAATCCAGACAAACAAAATTTTCCTAAACGTAACCGGATCGTAGCGGGTATCAGTGATGCAATTGTTGTGGTGGAATCAGGATTAAAAGGAGGTTCATTAATTACAGCTGAATTGGGCAACGGCTATAACAAAGATGTTTTTGCAATTCCCGGCAGAACGAATGATACAAAAAGCGAGGGATGTAATTATCTTATAAAAAATAATAAAGCCTGCCTTATCACTTCTGCAGAAGATATTCTGGAAAATATGGGGTGGAAGGAACACAAAAAGTCTTCTGCAAAAAAACAGCGTGAATTATTTATTGAACTCTCTGACGACGAAAAGATTGTTATCAATATCCTTCAGCAACAGGAACAAATTCATATTGATGAGTTGTACCTTAAGAGCGGCTTAAGCAGCAGTGCCGTGGCTTCTGCGTTACTAACTTTAGAAATGCAATCTGTAATCAGTTCATTGCCTGGTAAAATGTATAAGATGGTGTAACAAAAATTTTATATGCCTTGATTGGATTGTATGTTTGCAAATTAAAAGATTGTATGATACAAATAAACGGGAACAGCATTACCGAACGGTTCATGAGATATGTGCAGATCGATACGCAAAGCGACCCTCAAAGCAATGCACAGCCAACCACCCAAAAACAAAAAGACCTAAGCAAAATATTGTTGTCTGAATTACAACAAACCGGCATAACAGCAGAGCTGGATGAGCATGGATATGTGTATGCAACAATTCCTTCCAACACTGATAAAAATGTTCCAATCATTTGTTTTTGCAGCCATGTTGATACAGCGCCTGATTGCAGCGGAACCAATGTAAAACCTATTCTTCATAAAAATTATAGTGGAGAAGATATTATACTGCCCGATGATAATTCACAGGTTTTAAAATTATCAGAGGCTCCCTATTTAAAACATCATATTGGCAGTGATATAATTACTGCAAGCGGAAATACTTTGCTAGGCGCAGATGATAAAAGTGGTGTAGCCGCCATTATGGAAGCCGCTTCTTATTTAATAAACAATCCTGACTTAAAACATGGAGAGATAAGAATTGTATTTACCCCTGATGAAGAAGTGGGCAAAGGCACTGCGAAAATTGATATGCAGAAAGTAAATGCAAAGTTTGGTTATACATTGGATGGCGGCGAAGCAGGTAGTTTGGAAGATGAAACCTTTAGTGCGGATTTTGCAAGTATAATTATTAATGGTGTTATTGCTCACCCCGGTTATGCAAAAGGTAAATTGGTAAATGCCATAAAAATTGCAGGAGAAATTTTAGATACGCTGCCAAAAAATGAATGGGCGCCTGAAGTAACAGAAAAGAAAGAAGGCTTTGTACATCCTGTAAGAGTTGAAGGAATTGCAGAGAGAGCAACAGTAGAATTTATCGTTAGAGATTTTGATAATGATAAATTGAAACAGCATGGCGAAAGATTAAAAAAACTTGCAGAAGATGTAATGAAAAAATATCCTGGAGCCACAATGGAGTTTACAATTAAAGAGCAGTATAGAAATATGAAAGGAGTTTTGGATAAACATCCTGAAGTGGTTGCCTATGCTGCAGAAGCAATCGAACGAACAGGATTAAAAGTAAAGACCGAAAGCATCCGGGGCGGCACTGATGGAAGCCGGCTTAGTTATATGGGTTTGCCTTGTCCGAATATTTTTACCGGCATGCAGGGCATACACTCAAAGCTGGAATGGATAGGTGTAAAAGATATGGTGAAAGCTTCTGAAACGATTGTGCATTTAAGTATGATTTGGGAGGAAGCCCCACCAAACCTCCCCCAATAGTGAAGGCTTGCTAACACATAAAGCCGTTTATGCTGAATAAAAAAGACCAATATTTACAGAAGGTTTGCTGAAATTTATTTTGCTGATGATGTGGTAGATATAATGTTTGGATTTGCACAAATGTGCTGCTTCTTCTCTTTTGGAGAGGGAATGAGGGTGAGGCTAAACGAAACAATTGTGCATTTGAGTATGATTTGGAAGAGAAGGCATAATGGTTACGGCTTGGCAGATGCGGGGGTATTAGGAAAACGTCAGCCGTTGACCAAAGCCAAATTAAAAAACTAATGTTGAACAATTTCCTTTTTTTACAATCGGCTGCTTTATTGTTGTTGATGTGCGAACTGATTTAGATCTGGAAAGGACTTTTTTTTACATAAAAAGATATGAATTTGTCACCTGTCTTTAGCCATGATATTGTGCTTGAGATTAAATTAAGACCGCCTGGTGTGTGATTTACAATTCCTAAATGTGCTGATTTAGGATTTCTAATATTTTTCATTGGGATAAGCCACATTCCTGCACATTTAAATGCTCTGTCAAGAGCTACGACTATTAAATAGTCAGCAGATTTACCGTCAAGATTGTTTAGTCGCCTTGCTTCACTTAGCCGTCGGCCGCTTTTATAAACCCGTCTCGTTTTGATTTCAAACGTCAAACCGTTTTTATGCCGTGCATCAATACCTTTTTCAGTTTTATTACTGCTGATTTCTAAATCTAAGTGTCTGCAAGCATAAAACTCTCCGATGTCGCCTACAATTCGTCGGCTTCTTATAATTCCATTTTCTTCAAGTTCAATATAAGCTTTGGCAAATTCGCTTATTGCCTTTTTTTCTTTTGTTGGTAATTTGATTTCTGATTTACCAATGACTTCAATACCTGAGTTTAAATATGAAGAAGTAACAAGAATTTTTCCGTCTTTAATTTTATTAGAGGGAATACGAACAATTTTTATCGGACAATAGTTTCGGTCAAAATATACGATTACTAAATAATGAAAGGAAGTCGTGTCAAGTTTGCCAATATTGTAATTGAAATTATTATTGGATACAACTTTAGCTTTCACTTGATAGTTATTACCTAATTCACAAACTCCGTCTATAGCTCTTGTTACCCGGTCTGACTTTTTAAGCTTGAAATGTCTGCAAGCAACATATTCTCCAATTTCGCCGGTGAAGCTGTCTGTAGTAGTGATGTTTAAGTTAAACAGTTGGTCACTAAGATCTGCAAACTTGTCAAGCAATTCTTCTTGTCGCTTTGTGAACATAGTGATGGTTGTGATAAGCTTACCGCTAATTCGTGAATTTACGAAACTCTAATATAATATATTTCGCAAAGGAACTCAAATGAGGTTGATTAAAGAGTAAAATGCTCCCTATATAAATATCACTACCTTGAGTAAAATTTATAACTGCAATGAAAGAATTCCTTATTAATTACTGGTGGCTGATACTTATAGTATTTGCCTTTTTAGGATGTTTTGTAACGGTTAACCAGGGAACAATTGGTGTGGTTACCATGTTTGGAAAATACAGGCGTATCATGCTTCCGGGTTTAAATTTCAAACTTCCTTTTTTAGAACAGATCTATAAGAAAATAAGTATTCAAAACCGTTCTGTTGAACTGGAGTTCCAGGCAATAACGGTTGACCAGGCGAATGTTTATTTTAAAAGCATGCTGCTGTATTCGGTACAAAATGCAAATGAAGAAACCATTAAAAAAGTAGCCTTTAAATTCATCAGCGATAAAGACCTTATGCAAAGTCTGGTAAGAACGGTTGAAGGTTCTATCAGGGCTTTTGTTGCCTCAAAAAGGCAGGCAGAAATTTTAACGCTGAGAAAAGAAATTGTTCTTTTTGTAAAAGAGCAAATTGATTTTGCATTGGAAGAATGGGGTTATCATTTGATAGACCTGCAGATAAACGACATCACTTTTGATACTGCTATTATAGAAAGTATGAGCCGCGTGGTGGCAAGTAATAATTTAAAAGCTGCCGCTGAAAATGAAGGACAGGCTTTGCTTATAACAAAAACCAAAGCTGCCGAAGCAGAAGGTAATGCCATAAAAATTGCAGCAGAAGCAGAGAGACAGGCTGCTCAATTGCGTGGACAGGGTGTTGCATTATTCAGAGAAGAGGTTGCAAAAGGTATGAGCCAGGCTGCTGAACAAATGAAGCAGGCAAACCTTGATACCAACGTTATCCTTTTCAGCATGTGGACAGAGGCCATTAAAAACTTTGCTGAGTATGGCAAAGGCAATGTAATATTTTTAGATGGCAGCAGCGATGGCATGGAAAAAACAATGCGCCAAATAATGGCTATGCAGCAAATGGGCGATAAAAAAAATATGTAAATTAAAATTATAAGTCGAATTGTAAAGTGCCGTAATATTGCGGCACTTTTCTTTTTAAAACTTTTGTATGAATTATTTTAAGCAGGATAAACCATTTGTTGTCCCCACCACAGATGGCAAATTAATAGAAGAACATTTTGGTTTGGCAACAACAAAAACTCCTGAATTAAGTATTGCTCATATGGTTGCACCGCCGGGCTGGAGTGAGCCTCATCAGAACCCTGAATTTGATGAATACACTTTAATAAGCCGCGGCAAAAAAAAATTTGAAGTAGATGGCGAAGAAATTACTGTATCAGCAGGGCAAAGCATTCTGATAAAAAAAGGAAGCCGCGTTCGTTACTCAAATCCTTTTGATGAAGAATGCGAATACTGGAGTGTATGTCTTCCTGCTTTTTCTTTGGACCTGGTCCATCGTGAAAATCAGGTGTCAGGCAACTCATAGTTGTCAGACACCGCGGCACCTGTTAACAATTACGTTAAAATTATTTTTGCAACTAAGCTTTAATAGATTACTGTTTACATTTGCCCTAAACCAAAATCTCCATGCCATTATTTTTTCTTCAAACCGATTCTGCTGCAGCCACTTCCTCACCACAAATGCAATCACTTTGGGATATTTTAATGAAGGGTGGTGTGCTTATGATACCTCTTGCGCTGTTGTTTGTAGCGGCCATTTTCTTTTTTATTGAAAGATTGATTGCCATACGCAAGGCAGGCAAAATAGAAGATAATTTCATGAGCATTATCCGGGATAATATTGTAACAGGGAACATTGCCGCAGCCAGGAGTTTTTCAAAAAATAATTCTCATCCTGTTGCAAGGATAATTGACAAAGGCATTCAGCGAATCGGTAAACCCATTGATGCCATTGAGAAAAGTATGGACAATGTAGGTGTACTGGAAATGTATAAGATGGAAAAAAATCTTCCCGTGCTTTCTATCATCGCACGAATTGCTCCTTTATTCGGATTCCTGGGAACCATCGTTGGTATGCTCCAGTTATTTAAAGGTATAGCAGGAAGCAGTGAGTATAATTTCAACACCATTGCTGATGGTATTTATGTAAAGATGATAACCTCGGCAACAGGTTTAATCATTGGTATATTAACGTTCATCGCTCATAGCTACCTTACTGCGCAAATAAATCATGTAGAGAATAAAATGGATGTTGCCAGCGCAGAATTTATTGACATATTACAGGAGCCAACTAAATAATTGTCTGAACCGGGATTTTTGGATTAATGAGATTAATAGGAAAATAAAAGTTCTAATGCATCACAGAGATACAACTACAAACCACCAACTACAAACCACAAACTTTAAATGAGTTTAAGAAAAAAATTAAAAGAGCAGCATGCAGAACTGGATACGGGTCCGTTAAACGATATCTTATTCATCCTCATGTTTTTCTTTTTGATAATTTCCACGCTGGCAAATCCAAATGTTATACGGGTGAGCAATCCAAAGGCAAAGAGCGATGCAAAAGCGAAGCAAAGCGTAATTGTGAGCATTGATAAGAACAAACAAATTTATGTTGGCCAGCATAAAATTATTTTCGACTCTCTTGAAAGTGCATTGAGAAGCCATATACATGTAGGCGACAGTATAAAACCTGCTGTGGTAGTAAATGCAGATTCATTGGTTAGCTGGGGCGATATTGTTAGAGTGATGCAGGTAGCAAAAAGATTAGGCGCAACCACATCGGCATCAGTTGCAGGGCAGAAGTAGATTATGATTTATTGGATTAATGGATTATAGGATTATTGTTTATATGCTTTGATCATTCTTTCTCTACCATAAATATCTTTTCTGATTTCTGTTGTAAAATTTTTTTGTCTGAACCATGATTTTTGGGATTACAGGATTAATAGGATTTTTAATTATTTGTAAGCCTTGATCATTCTTTCTCTGCCATAAATATCTTTTCTGATTTCTGTTTTAAATTCTTTTTGTGCAAATATTTGTTGAACCGCACTTGCATAATCTTCATGTACTTCAACAAATATTTCCCCTTTTTTGTTTAAATGTTTCTCAGCAAAGGATCCAATTTTTTTATAGAAAATAAATGGGTCACCATTAGCAACAAACAAAGCAGCATGTGGTTCATACTCAACAACATTTTTGGCAAGCTTGTTTTTTTCATTTTCAGGAATATAAGGAGGGTTACTGGTTATAATATTAAATGATGGTAATGATGGCCATAATTTTTCATTCAAAAAATCTAATTGGCTAAAATCAATTTTTACATTTTGATAAGCGGCGTTTTGCCTGGCAACCTTCAATGCATCTTCGCTCACATCAATTGCAAAAATTGTCGTATCAGGTAATTCTTTTTTTAAAGCAATTGCAATGCATCCGCTTCCGGTACCAATATCAAGAATTGCGAGTTGTGAATTGCGGGTTGCGGGTTGTACTTTCTTATTTCTAATTTCTAATTTCTTATTTCTTATTTCTTCAACAATCCATTCTACCAATTCTTCCGTCTCAGGCCTGGGAATTAGTACATCCTCATTTACTTTTAATTTCATTTTATAAAACCATACTTCTCCTAAAACATATTGTACGGGTTTATGTTGTAACAGTTGCTGCAGTGCAATGCTTAACTGTTCTATCGTTGAATTGTTTAATAGCTTTTGCTTATCTATAACTCTGTCTAATCTTTTAATACCTGCAATGCTTTCAAAAACCCAGTCAGCAATATTGCCCGATTCTCTTTCATCGTAAATTGACCTTAATCTTTCAACAAAATTTTTATACGATCCATCAATTGTCATCATTCAAAAATAACAGAAGAAAATTATACACTGCTACTCATTCTCCTTAACCTTCGCAATCAACCTTCTCTCCCAAAGTTTCGGGATAGGGAAGGGAAAGTGATGAGGTATGCCTATAATTAAGAAAACCCCTCCGAATTAACGGAGAGGTTATTCTCATCCAAACAATCCAAAATTAAGAGTTCTTACGCGTTAGACACTTTGCAGAACTGGATTGCCGGCTTTAAAATCTTGGGCAGCGTGTTTTATCCTGTGATGAATTAAATCTGTTGAAAAAAGTTTGGTAAGAAATTGATATTTCAAATCCGCCACGGCCATTGCTGGCAGTTTTTAATTGTGATACATTAGCATCGTAACTAACGGATATAGTAACAGGCTTGTATTCCATTTTGGCCACAGGTATTATAGCATCTTTCCATCTTATGAATGCACCTGCTGAAAAAATATATTTCGGGTCTGTGGGATCATCCAGTTTGTATGAATATAATGCTCCGCCAATCGTTTCTGTACTGGTACCCTGTTTAGAATAATCTCCATGAAATGTTACATAAGAATAATCCGTTACTCCCATGCGAAGTCCGGCGGAAAAAACCCATTTCGGCATGAGTTCTATTTGCTGATTTTGATAAAAAGAAATTTTGTTAGAATGATTAACGTGATGATATGCTGCGCCGATAAAAAGATTATCATCTTCGCTTTCGCCAACCTGCGAGTTAAAACTTATCCCAACACTTCCATCAAAATAGGTGTAACCTGAGTTTGGAAAAGTTTCGCCATCATTTAAAGTACCGTCATAAGATGATCCATTGTACTGGCTGTTAGTTGTCATTTTTGAGCGGTCTATTCTTCTTTGAACAAGGCCACCCATAAAGCCAAGTGACAGGTACATATTTTTTTCTTCGCTTAAAGATTTGTGGTAATTAACTGTTGGCAAAATATGTGTTGCAGTTAATGCAACAGTTCCGGCTTTATCATATAATATTTCACCGCCTATACTTAAAAAATCATTTGTGCTTCCTATTGGTAATTTATATTCTGCATTAACAGAGCCTGTTTGATAAGGCACCGTAACGCTGTTCCATTGCGTGCGATAAACTCCCTGTACTCTTAAGTCGCCTGTAAAAATGCCTGCAAGAGCAGGGTTACGGAGTAATGGTGTTTCAAAAAATTGTGAAAAATGTATATCCTGGCAAAATCCCGGAGAAGAAATGGTGAGGGTAATTAATATGTAGAAAAAACCTTTGTGTAAAATGTTTTTCATCATGTGGATTTTGGATATCAGGATAACAAGTGTTATCAAAATATTAAACGCTGAACGGCATATTTTATTTTAAAATAGATATTCTTTTTATTTTATCATTGGTCATTAAGTCAATAGTCATATAGTTTAGTTTCAATTTGACTATTGACCAGGTAAAAAGCAAAAGGCTGAATAAATTCAGCCAGTTGCAGTCATTATAAAACCAAGCGTCTTTATTATTGTATCAATGCTATATTTCCTTTATAATTTAATATGGTATTATTTTCACACATTATATCAATTGTATAAACAAACACATCGGGATTCAATTTTTTTCCTTTGAATGTTCCATCCCATCCTGCTGATGCATCATTTGCATTAAAGTTTGCTTTTTCATATACCACTTCGCCCCAGCGGTTAAATATCCTGAATGTTTTAATGCTGAATACACCTGTTCCCCGTGGATAAAAAACATCATTTGCCCCGTCGCCATTTGGCGAAAATGTATTGGGTATAAAAACATTTGCATTATTACACAGCACATATACTGTAACCTTATCTCTTGCCCTGCAACCACCGTCATTCGTTACTTCCACTGTATATTCTGTTGTTTGCGGTGGCTTAACGGTTATCCCGGGAAACCTGTTTCTAAAAATTCCTGATGTTGGTGTCCATACTGTATTGGTAACATCAGTTGAAAGAGTTGGGTCAATGTCAAGTGTTTGGCCAATATTAATTGTTTTATCACTGCCGGCATTTACTGTTGGTATTGGATAAACTTTAAGTGGCACAAATGCTGAATCTTTAAAACATCCTTTATCATCTTTACCTACAACCATATAATTTGTAGAGGATAAAGGTGTAGCCACAGGATTCGCAATGGCTGCATTACTAAGCCCGGTGGAAGGTGACCATACGTATGTGTTGGCGCCGCTTACAGAAATTTGTGCTGATTCCCCTTTACATAAAGTATCGCCGGCGCTAACCCGCATTTTAAAAGGTAGCCTTACTGATAATGTTACACTATCCCATCCAATACATCCGTTTGTGCTGGTGCCTTTAACTGTGTATTGGATATTGCTATCCGGCCTTGCGACCGGGTTTGCACAATTACTGCATGATAATCCTGTAGTAGGGAACCATGTGTAAGAAGATGCACCTGTTGCTTTTAAATTTATCGTTTGTCCCAGGCATATAGTTGAATCAGTATTTGCTTTTACTGCAGGTAATGGATATGTCTCGATTATTTTGGTTGCTGAATCTTTACATCCACTGCTGTTAGTTGCTATTGCTTTAATTGTATAGGAACCGGCCCCGAAATAAACCTGTGCCTGTGGATTTTGTTGAGTAGACAAGCTGCCATTTCCAAAATTCCAGTTCCATTTTAAAGACGAAGTATCGGGTGTTAATATTTGCCCTGTAAAATTTATTATAGCGGGTATGCAAACCCCATTATTTGATGCAATACCAATCTTTGGACTGGCAACAATTTTTATAGGAGTAGGAGCTATTGCAGTATCAGTACAACCTGCATTTGTAGTAACTTTTAAAGTAGTATTATAAATTCCTGTTGAGCTATAAGAATGAACAGGGTTTTGCTGAGTAGATGTACTGCCATCTCCGAAGCTCCACAAATAAGTTGTAATAATATCATTGCTATTACTATGCTCTGTAAAAGTAACATAACCTGAATCACATAGTGTAGTGGTTGTGCTGCTGAAATCAGCTTTTACGCCATATACTTTTATTGTATCTGTTCCTACAATTGGAACCTGGCATCCACTTTTATCCACCAAAATCATTTTAGGCAGATAAAATCCCGGATTTGTATAAGTATGTGAAACAGCAGAATCAGTTGTTGATGATGTAGCACCATCATTAAAATCCCAGATAAAGGAAATATCGTCCTGGCTTGTACCTATAAAATCGGTTTTTAAAGGATTACAGCCTATTATATTAGTATAAGTAAAAGAGCCTTTAGGACCTCTTACAATTATCTGTTTTGTTTTTGTATCAACACAACCATTGTACCCCGTAACAGTTAATACAATATTATATGTACCGGGAATGGAATAAAAATGCGTTGGATTATCCAATGAAGAAGAAGTGCCATCACCAAAATTCCACGAACGGCTTACAAAATTTTTTGAAAGATTTGTAAATGTGATAACCAGCGGCGGACAAGTGCTTACAGTATCGCTCAATGAAAAATCCGCCTTAGGGTCTGCCACTGTTACATAATTATTTTTTACAACTTTATCTGTACATCCGTATTCATCTGTTATAGTTAAGCTAATAGGGTATACGCCTTGCGTTGCATACTGATGAACCGGGTTAACTGCAGTGGATGTAGTTCCATCACCAAAATCCCAGTTATAAGTAAGATTAGGGCCGGTTGATAAATTAGTAAAACTGATTACCTGTAAATGACAAGACATTGTATCTGCAGAAGCAAAATCTGCTACAGGTTTTGAAATCATTAATGTATTGGTTTGCAGTAAACTGTCAGAACATCCTTTACTATCAATTACTGTAAGCATAACTGAATAAACTCCCGGGGCAGCATAGGTATGCTGAAATGGCGGTGCGATAAAAGTTTGCGTTATTCCATCACCGAAATTCCATATCCATTTTTGTATCGGGTATCCATCGGCCAATGAACTATCAGTAAAAGTTATCGCCTTATTTAAACATATGCCTGGTGTGCTGCTTTTAAATGCTGCTGCAGGGCTGCCTACTCTTATTTCTTTTACAATACTATCTATACAACCTGCCATAGCTGTAATCACCAGTGTAACATTATACTTACCCGCATTAGTATAAATATGGTTTACTGTAGAACTGTCGAAGGCTTCTGTACCATCTCCAAATTTCCAATGGTAAGAAGTTACATTTGCAGTATTCATATTTACGGCATGAAAATTTACACTTGATCCTTTACAAATGGCGGTATCACTTGCCACAAAATCTGCTTTTTCAATTCCTATTATTACTGTTTGTGTTTGCTTATGAGAACAACCAGTTTTAAAATTGGTTACAATAAGGGTAACCTGGTATGTGCCCATGTTAGCATACGTATGAATTGGAGGATTTTGTTGAGTTGAAGTAGCTCCATCTCCAAAATCCCACTGCCATGCATCAGCTCCGATAGAATGATCTATAAATTCTCTTTGTTTTGGAGTACTGCAATCGGAACCTACGGCAAATATTGCAATCGGCGGACTTATATGTATGTAATCTGTAAATTTTAAAGTATCGGGGCAGCCATTATTCCAAACAATTAATGTAATATCAAAATAACCTGTGTCCTGGTAAGGATGACTGGGATTTTGTTGAGTTGATGTAGTGCCATCCCCAAAATCCCATAACCATTTATCCGGAATCCCGCCTGTGGAAGAATCAGTAAAATTCACATTTTTATAAGCACATACATCCCGTGGAGTTGCGCTAAAGTTTAGGTTAAGTTTATTACCTGCGAGAATTCCATTAGCAACGGTTGTAGTTGCTGTACATCCACCGGCCGTATTAACAGTTACACTAATTGTATAACTTCCAGCAGCAAATGTATGGGTCGGATTTGCAAGGGTAGAAGTGCCGCCGTCTCCAAAATCCCACAAATACCCGGTTACAGGATCAACGGCATTTACATTTGCCGTAAAAGCAAAAGTAAATGGCGCACAATCTTTAGCCGGCAAATTAGGTATGCTTACTGTTGGGGTTTGCAGTTTTATATATCCGGGCTTAATTAAAGAATCTTTACATCCTGCAGCATTGGTTGCTACAAGTTTTACATCATATACTCCTAATGCAGAATAAGTATGTGAAGGATTTTGTTGAGTTGACGTACTGCCATCACCAAAATCCCAAAAATAAAGACTCCCACCCGCTACTATCCCTGTAAAATTTACTGTTAGTGGCGCTGTGCAGGAACCGGTTTTATCAGCTGTGAAAGAAATTACAGGTTTAGGTAATACAGTTATTGGCTTTGATAAAGAATCTGCACATGCTCCGAAGCCGGCAACCATTTTAATAATAAAATTACCTGTAGTACTGTATGTTTTAGTTGGATTAATAACAGTAGAAGTAGTACCATCACCAAAATTCCATGTAACATTTGCAGGCACAGGAGTACTGGTATTATTAATAGTGAATGATGAATTCTCGCAGATAATTGCAGGAGTTGAAAAATTTGCTTTTACGTTACCAACAGTAATGGCATTTACTTTAGTAAGCGTATCAGTACATCCTGTAGAATTAACTATGATCAATCTTACTGTATATGTTCCTGCAGTTGTATAAGTATGCGACGGATTTTGCTGGGTTGAAGTTGAACCATCTCCAAAATCCCATTGATATGTAAGAGCCCCACTGCCGGTAGAAGTATTTGTAAAATTAACCGTAGAAGGAACAGTACATGAATTAGGTGCAGAAAAAATGAAGGCTGCTTTAGCACCATTTCCTATCTGGATATATTGAGGTTTTGTAACTGTGGTTACACAGCCAAATGTATTGGTTGCTCTTAATGATACATTAAAATTTCCCGGACCTAAATATACATGTGATGGGCTTTGTGTTGAAGATAGATTGCCATCACCAAAGTCCCATTCCCATTTATTAATACTGCCGCTGCCCGGAGTGCTTTGATCAGTAAACTGAACCGGTAAAGGAAAACACCCATTAGGAGGAGTGCCGGTAAAATTTACGGCAGGTACAGCATAAACAGTAATAAATTGACTTTTTATAATTTCGTTAGAGCCATTTGCATTAGTCACTATCAACTTTACATTGTATTGCCCGGGAGCAAAATAAGTAACTGCGGGATTTTTTAAAAAGGAGATAGTTCCATTTCCAAGATCCCATTTCCAACTGGTGGGATTACCTGTAGAAGAATCAGTAAAATTTACAAGAAGTGGTGCACAACCTGATATAGGTATTGCAGAAAAATTTGCACTAAGCTGTGCCCTGGAAATAAATGCCTGGGAAAATAAAATAAAAAATAGAAGCCATTTGCAGTTAGCTGCTTTACGGACTACCATTGGGTTGCTTGGTTTTTATAATGATGCTTGGACTAACAGGTTACCCTGTCACTTAGTAATAACTGAAAACCGTAGAAAAAATTGTATAGACAGTAGTTTTTTTAGGAGTTAATTCCATTTCCTAAAGTGATTTTTAGTAATCACCATGCAGTAAACGCATTCTATAGGCATTCATGGCAGTAATGCCCAGTTTTTTTATCAACCTGTAATTTACTACTACACCAACCGGGGCGCCAATCACCGGGATTAGCTGTGCCATCTTTGCAAGATCAATATAGTCCCTATACTCCTGCTGAAATGTACGCCAGTCAAATTGATGAATATCATCAGGAAGGTGTTTGCTTTTTTCATCCCAGTTATCCATCTTAAGGTAAACATTTCTTCTTTCCTCATGGCTGCAAAATGCAAGTTGAAAAATATGAAGTATATAAAGTCTCTCCTTGTAATCATCAGTATTGTATCCATATAATGCCGCGATTTCGAAAAGCAGTTTTATTTTTATCACAAGTAGTAATGGAAAATCTGCCAGGCCAAGTAAGATACCTCCTGCACCTGTAATACCACCTTCAACAGCGGCAGTAGTTCTGTAAAATTTTATTCTTTCATATATCCTTATTTCCATTATCTCAATATCATTTTCTTTTACTGGATTTTGTGTGGTGTACTTTGCTCCAAATAAAACTGCTCTTACCATTTGTTTAATGGTTGCGGTTATTGCCTGGTGAACTCTTTCAGGTATCCAACTGTTTATTTTCGTTTGCATTTTTTTGGCAAGATTATTTAACAGTGAAGGTTTGGCAAGCATTTGCTTTTGCCATACGCTAACTTCCCTCCTGATGTTTTCTTTATACCAATGCATATACAAATAATGAATTATAAAGTTAGAACTACCATAGCCAATATGCGTTTTGATAGAATGAAAATTGTGATAATTACTTAACTTGAACAAAAAAGGTATGTCATTTAACCATGGAAAGGCATTGTTATTTTTGCTGTTTTTTATCTCCTCAATATCTTATGCGCAACAATTTGGCGGCAATCCTCCTTCTATAAAATGGAGCCAGGTAAACACGGCTGATGTAAAAATTATTTTTCCGCAACAACTGGATTCTTCTGCAACAAGAATTGCAAATATCATTTCTTATATGAGCGGGCCGATGCAACATACTATCGGGAGCAGGCAGAAAAAAATAAGTATAGTCTTAAAAAACCAGACTACTATCTCAAATGGCTTTGTAACACTTGCACCTTTTCACAGCGAATTTTTTTTAACGCCATTACAAAATAATTTTGAGCTGGGAAGCATCCCATGGATCGAAGCCCTTAGTGTTCATGAGTTCAGGCATGTACAGCAGTTCAATAATTTTAATGTAGGGTTATCCAAATTATTTCACATCCTGTTTGGAGAAGCAGGGCAGGCATTTGCCAATAATGTAGCCGTACCTAACTGGTTCTTTGAGGGAGATGCAGTGTTCAATGAAACAAATGTAACCATGCAGGGGCGTGGAAGGCTACCATTTTTTTATAACGCTTTTCGCTCTTTATGGCAGGCAGATAGAAAATACAGCTGGATGAAACTGCGAAACGGCTCATACAAAGATTTTGTTCCTGATCATTATCCTTTAGGTTATCTGTTGGTGGCCTATGGCAGAGAAAAATATGGTGATGAATTCTGGAAAGATGTAACACAGGATGCAGCAGCATTCAAAGGGTTATTTTATCCATTTCAAAAAGCAATAAAAAAATATTCAGGTAAAAATTATGTGCAGTTCAGAACTGATGCAATGAATTATTTTAAAGATAAATTCAAACCGAAAAGTGAAAAACAAAAGATTACTTCCTCTAAAGTCATTAACGAAGAATACCCGGCTTTTGTTGATGAGCATACAATTGTATATGTAAAAAGCAGCTACAATAAAATTCATTCATTTGTTATCCGTAATGGAAAGGAAGAGAAAAAGATAAGGGTAAAAGATGTTTCACTTGATAATCATTTTTCCTATCGCAACGGCAAGTTGGTATATGCATCGTACCAGCCGGACATACGATGGGGAAGCAGGGATTATAGTGATCTGCAAATACTGGATATTAAAACAGGCACACAACAAACACTAACTCACCATACAAAATATTTTGCCCCTGATATTAATGATGATGGAAGTAAAATAGTTGCAGTAGGGGTAAATGCCGATGGCAGTTCTGTGCTGCAAATACTTAATACAACCAATGGCGACATTGTAACGTCAGTCCCTAATCCACAGAATGTATTTTATACCTATCCAAAATTTTATGGAGATAAAATAATATGCGCTGTTAAAAACAGTAAAGGAAAAATGAGCCTGGCAATCATCAATTCATCAACTGGCAGTGCAGATCATCTTACACCATTCTCTTTTAATGTTATTGGTTTTCCGTCAGTCTCTCATGATACTGTTTATTTTTCGGCAGCTAACGGGGAAGAGGATAAACTTTTTGCATGCAATCTTATAAATAAAAAATTGTTTGAGCTAATACCAAAAAATACACAAATTGGTTTGGGAAAATACCAGCTATCAGCTATGGGGAATAAATTAGTATGGACAACTTTTACTGCTTATGGTTATCGCTTACAGGAGGGGAATATTAATTCTGTTGAATGGAAACCGGTTGACCAGCAATATTTCCAACAACCACTTTCTGATTTTGAAATTACTTCTCTTGATAAAACCAATGCCAACCTGCTGGAAAAGGTTGCTGGCTCTCCTTTGCAGGTAACGAAGTATTCAAAAACAACGGGACTAATTAACTTTCATAGTTTGATCCCGGGCATAGATGATCCTGAATATTCCGTGACTTTAATAGGGAGTAATATATTAACCACCATGCAGACTTCATTGGCATTTACCTACGACCGTGCAGAGAAGTGGAAAAGGATCGGGCTTGGAATTGATTACGCTGCCCTCTTTCCTTTTATTTCTGCAGGGGTTGATTATACTATTGACAGAAGAGGAAGATATCATGGCAAAACCGTTTACTGGAATGAGCTTGAACCGCGGGGAGGCATTAGTATACCTTTGAATTTGAGTAAAGGAAGATCTTTAACCTTTATGAATATAGGCAGCAATTATGTTTATAATCAATCCAATTTTAAAGGTGCTTATAAAGACACTTTGGGAAAGATATCTTATAGCTATTTAAGTAATTTATTTACTATCACCAACCAGGTACAAAAAGCACGTCAAAATATTTATCCCCGCTTTGCACAGACGTTATCACTGGGCTATAAAACAGCATTAACCAAATACAACAGCTCACAATTTGTTGCAAATGCAAACTTATACCTCCCCGGCTTTTTAACCAATCATAATATTGTTTTTAATGCCGCTTATTTAAAAAAGGATACCATCGGGCAACTTAATTTTTCCAGCGGATTTCCTTTTTCAAGAGGATACCAGGCAGAAAATTTACATGAAATGATAAAGTGGGGAGCCAATTATCATTTACCATTGCTCTACCCTGATGCAGGCTTTGCTAATATTATTTACCTGCTAAGATTGAGAGCAAATTTATTTTACGATCATACCCATGTAAATGATTTTTATACTAATGGAAACCCGTTTACAGCAAATTTCAGATCAACAGGCGCAGAATTATATTTTGATACCAAATGGTGGAACGAAGCCAGTGTAACTTTTGGAATCCGGTACAGCTATTTATTGGACAAGGATCTGTTTGGGGCCACAGGCAAAAACAGGTGGGAATTAATTTTACCGGTTAATCTATTCGATCAATAGTATAAGTCATCAGTTCAGGCGTGGGGATGACTTTCTTATTCCTTATTGATTATTTATCCGAAATCAACCCTATCATCTCCTTTGCATTTTTTACTGCCGATACGTCAATATCATTATTAAAATAGATGAAAGCTTTTTTAGTTTTTTCCGAAGTTTCAATTTCATTTATTATTTTTTTAAGTGTTGAAAGTTTATAAGGTGACTGGTATAAGTTGGGTACCCCATGCATTCGGTAATATAGAACCGATGTGTTCTGAATTATATCACAAGGCAGATCCGGATGACTCATACCGCAAAAACTTATTTTATTTTTTGCCAGTTCCTTATACACTTCCGCATTCCACCAGCTAACATGCCTAAATTCAAGTACGTTATTAAATGAAGTATCAAGGCTGTTAATAATTTTTTCAAGACGTTCGTCTGTATAATTAAACCGCGGCGGCATTTGAAAAAGTACGCAGCCTAATTTTTCTTTTAACCCTTCTTCTATAGTATTGTAAAAATCCGAGATCAGTCTTTCAGTATCATTAAATTTTTTGTAATGAGTAATGGCTCTCGGGGCTTTTACGGCAAATCGAAAAACAGCTGTACTTTTTTTATACCATGTTTGCAAAAAAGATAGCTGCGGAAAACGGTAAAATGTAACATTCAATTCAAGTGTATTAAAATGCTCACAATAAAAATCGAACCATTTATTTTGTGGAAGATCATGTGGGTAAAAAATCCCTTTCCAATGCTTATAATGAAACCCGGAACAGCCAATGAACCATTTTACCATACATTATCCTGTTAATTTTTTCTATCTCTGCAAGTTTAAAGCCACAGATGTTATGGCATGATTTTATATGTTTATTAGACGATTCATCAAATTACTGTTACTTATTTTCAACCATTATTTATGAGTAGTCAAATAAATTTTCAAAAGAAAACAACAACAAATTTTTTCCCGGTGGCACCCGGCGTTTGGGGTATGAAAGATGTTTTTGTAAATATTTATATGGTGCTTAATCCATTTGATGGCACGTGGGTTTTAGTAGATGCAGGACTTAAATGGTCAGCGCCAAAAATTAAAAAAATGGCGCAGCAGCTTTTCGGCGATTCAAAACCATCGGCAATAATTCTAACACACGGGCATTTTGATCATGTTGGTTCTTTACAAAAACTTATTGAAGTATGGAATGTGCCTGTGTATGCACATTATCTTGAAATACCTTACCTGACAGGTAAGTCTTCATATCCCCCACCTGATCCATCAGTTGGCGGTGGTTTAATGTCGCTGATGGCATGGGCATATCCTAACAGCCCTATTAATATATGGAACCATATAAATGTTTTACCGGATAACGGAGGCGTTCCGGGCTTACCGGAGTGGAGATCTTTACACACACCCGGCCATACTCCCGGTCATATAAGTTTATACAGAGAAAGTGACGGCGTATTAATTGCCGGTGATGCATTTGTAACCACTAAAGCTGAGTCTGTAATTTCTGTAATGCTTCAATTAAAAACAGTTAGCGGACCACCAAAATACTTAACCACTGATTGGGCGCAGGCACGGCAGTCAGTTAAAGACTTAATGAAACTGGAACCGGAAATTGTAGCAACAGGACATGGAAAACCAATGCATGGATCTGAAGTGAGAAGATCGCTGCATAAATTATCAGAAAGATTTTATGAGCTGGCGGTTCCTTCTTGCGGTAGATATATTGATGAACCTGCAGTGGCCGATGCTACCGGTGTTATATATGTTCCGGAAAATAATATAAATAAAAGATCTATGATACTAAAATCTCTCGCTGTAATAGCTATGGCTGCAACAGCCTTTGTTTTGTTAAATGAAAAACAAAAGAAAACTAAGAAAACAAAAGAAGCGCTGGCTTACGAAGTTTGGTAATCATTCCGCCACTGTTCCATCTTCAAAAATAATTTTTACAGGATTCCATAGAACCCGTAAATCAACCAGATCTTTTGACCTGATGCGTTTATCATTCTCATTACTGTGATCGTACTCAACTGTAAATGTTTTTTTTAAAATTGAGTTTGCCCTCAGTTGCTCATCTAATACAATTTGTATGCTTTTAATTTCCCTGTCCAAAAGGTCATTCAGGCTAATGCTGCCTACTATCATTTTAATATTTTTGGAAGAAATATTTTGAAAGAGGACTGTGTAAATAAAACAATCTTTGTTATTAACTTTTGAAAATATCTTCTCAGATAAATTAACTCTTAAATAAGAACTCATTCGTTCTCTCAATGCCTCCCGTTCCATTTTTATTTGATCACCTTCATCGGTGTTGGCTTTTCTAATGTTTTTAATTTTCTCAAGTATTTCATCGTATGTTTTTCCCTGCAGATCATTTCCTGCAATTTTAGAAAGAGCAATATACCTGGTGAGTAATTCAATATCCTCGTAACTCGTTTTATTACTTTCTCTTATTGCCGCGATATCATCAAGATAAGATGCGGCATTATAAGTTTTATCCATAGGATTATTGCAGGAGGAAAAAATTACGGGTAATAAAACAGTAAAGAATATGAATAAAAAATTTCGCATAGCATTAAAAAAAATAAACGGCTAAAAATAGAATAAAGTATTTGTATACAGGGATTACGGAAATCATAATTTTATCTTTGCTTAAAAAAATATAATGAATATTGAAACAGGATCAAAAGCCCCGATGTTTAGTTTATATACCTCAGAAAAAAATAAAGTTTCATTAAATGATTACCGGGGAAAGAATGTTTTACTGCTGTTCTTCCCGCTTGCGTTTACCACAACCTGTACAAAAGAATTGTGCAGCGTACGGGATAACATAAACCAATACAATAACAGCAATGTACAAGTGCTTGGTATTTCAGTTGATTCGCTTTATACGCTGGCAAAATATAAAGAAGAGCAGCATTTAAATTTCCCTTTGCTAAGCGATTTTAATAAAGAAGTTTCAGCTGCATATGGCTCATTATATCCAACTTTCGCTTTCGGGATGCAGAAGGTAAGCAAGAGAAGCGCTTTTGTAATTGACAAGGAAGGTGTAATACGATATGTGGAGATACTTGAGAATGCCAGTGAAATAGCAGATTTTGAAGCTATACAAAAAACGCTGTCCCAATGCAATTAATCTCCCTTTTAAACGTTTTTTTAAAGAAATTTTATAATAGTCAGCACTTATGAAGGTTGCATTAAGGCTAAAATGTTGCTATCTTTAAATAAAAAATCTAATTTTACGTATTGAAGAAAATTTTTTACATATTTATTTTTACTGTTTTATTTGTTTCGGGAGGTTTAGCCCAGAATAAAATCGTAGCAGGCGCCTCAGATCCTGCTGTAAAATATATGCGGTTTTACCCCAATCCTGCCGTTAGCGTAATTAATTTCGAATTTCAAAAAGGCTACGATAAATTTTTCTCCTTCCAGGTTTTCAATTTTATAGGCAAAAAGGTGCTGGATCTAAAATCAGTTACTCCAAAAATTAATATTCCCCTTACTGATTTTTACAGGGGAGTTTATATTTACCAGCTTCGTGACAGGAGCGGAAGGATTGTTGACTCCGGTAAATTCCAGGTGGTTAAATAACCCCATTATCCCTTATTTTCTTGTGTCAATTTGTCCAATATTTCTAATTGGCAAAATGTTTGACTAACCTACCTTTGCAGCCAATTTTACGATATGGAAACAAATAAAAATAAATACGATAATTCATCAGAAGACATCAATTCTCCAAACCAAACTTCTATAAATGAAATTGAGGGTGATTCCGAAAGTAATTTGCCGGGAGAGGATGAACTGGCGAAGCTTAACAAAGAGCTGGAAATACAAAAAGATAAGTATCTGAGGCTTGTTGCTGAATTTGATAATTTTAAAAGAAGAACGGCCAAAGAGAGAATGGAGTTAATACAAACCGCAGGAAAGGATGTAATCACTTCGATGCTTGATGTATTGGATGATTGTGACAGGGCAGAAAAGCAAATGAACAGTGATAACCCGGATCAAATAAAAGAAGGTGTTCAGCTTGTTTTTAATAAGCTTAGAAACACGCTGCAATCAAGAGGATTAAAACCGATGAATAGTATTGATACGGATTTTGATGTTCATAAACACGAAGCAATAGCCGAAGTTCCTGTTAACGATGAAAGTAAAAAAGGTAAAGTAATTGACGAGATTGTAAAGGGATATTATTTAAATGATAAGTTGATCAGGTTTGCCAAAGTTATTGTGGGTAAATAATCACTAACTGCAATTATTAATAATCATTAATTTTTTTTAATAATAAATTCGATAGTAAATAGGTATGGCAAAAAGAGACTTTTACGAGATATTGGGAGTAAGCAAAAGCGCATCAGCAGATGAGATAAAAAAAGCTTACAGAAAAGTTGCCATGCAATTTCATCCTGACAGAAACCCCGGCGATAAACCTGCAGAAGAAAAATTTAAAGAAGCTGCCGAAGCTTATGAAATATTAAGTGACGCTGATAAAAGAGCTCAATACGACAGGTTTGGACACAGCGCTTTTGGGGCAGGCCGTGGCGGAGGCTTTGGTGGCGGAATGAATACCGATGATATATTCAGCCAGTTTGGAGATATTTTCGGGGATGACATGTTCGGTAATTTTTTCGGAGGCGGAGGCAACAGGAGCCACGGCGGCAGAAGCAAAGGCGTTAGAGGCAGCAACCTCAGGATTAAAATAAAAGTAAATTTTGAAGAGATTGCCAAAGGCACTACCAAAACCGTTAAAGTAAAAAAATATATTTCGTGCAGTACATGCAGTGGCTCCGGCGCAAAAGATAAAAACAGCGTACAAACATGCGGCACTTGCGGAGGTAACGGCCAGGTAAGAAGAGTGCAAAATACTTTTTTGGGCCAGATGCAAACTGTTACTACCTGCCCTGCCTGTAACGGCGAAGGAAATACAATAACCAATAAATGCACGGCATGTAAAGGTGAAGGCAGAGTATATGGCGAGGAAACAGTTACGCTGGATATACCGGCAGGCGTACAGAATGGGATGCAGCTTAGCATGAGCGGCAAAGGTAATGTTGGTGAACGTGGCGGACCGGCAGGGGACCTGATAATATTAATTGAAGAAGAGGAACATGAATTCCTGCAGAGAGAAGGATTGAATGTTGCTTTTGATCTTTACATATCATTTCCTGATGCCGTATTTGGCACCCATGTGGAAGTGCCCACAATTGACGGAAGGGCAAAAATAAAAATTCCCGCAGGCACGCAAAGCGGTAAAATTTTCAGGTTAAAAGGGAAAGGATTCCCCGGGATAAACAGTTATGAAAAAGGAGACCAGCTTATACATGTAAATGTATGGACTCCGCAACATGTATCATCAGATGAAAAAGATACCCTGGAGAAGATGCAGGAAAGCAAAAACTTTCAGCCACATCCTGATAAAAACGATAAATCTTTTTGGGAAAAAATAAGGGAGACTTTTAATTAATACTTACCCGCAATTTTCTTTTTACTCTTTTTTGAATAGAGTTTTTTTGCATTGTCAACAATGGTTAAAAATTCATTTTGAAGATAGTTATCTGCATTTGCAGATTCCTTTGCTATTTTTTCTACATCATTCCACGATGCAAATGAAGCATACTTTGATCCTCTTAAAAGCAAACTAAACATGGTAAGCGATGTTGCAAACTTTAGATCGGGGGGAATGTTTTTAAAATCTTTATAATTATCAGTACAGATGTATTCATAGTATTGCCGGGTACTGTCATTAGGCAAACGGAAACTTAGCTTTACAGCAGCAATGTCATCCTGCAGAAATGGATCATCATAATATAAATTATCTTCTGTTGGAATTATTTCAAATATTGCTGTAATACCACTTGCTGAACCAATTTCACCGCCTTCCAGTGTGCTCGATGAATCTGTTATTACATTCTTTTTATTATCGTATCCGAGCAGCCTGTAGTCTTTTACCATTTCAGGATTGAACCTTACGTTCATGGACACATCGTTGGCAACCGTGTATAATGTTTGAGTAAGCTCTTTCACTAAAATCTTTTCCCCTTCTTTAATATCATCCAGGTAAGCAAAATTTCCATTCCCCCTTTTAGCCAATGCTTCTATTTTTGAGTCTTTGTAATTTCCCATTCCTACACCAAGGCAGGTAAGATAAATGCCGGATTGCCTTTCTTTAGTGATCAATTCCTCCAGTTCTTTTTCGGTAGTTTGTCCAACATTAAAATCACCATCCGTTGCCAGGATGATCCTGTTATTCCCACCTTCAATAAAAGTATTTTTTGCAAGCTTATAAGCAGCCCGCAGTGCGGCTTCGCCGGGGGTATCACCTGCAGCGTTTAATTCTTCAATTGCTTTAATAATTTTTTGTTTTTCTGCACCGCTTGTAGGCGGCAGCCATATACCAACCGAGCCGCCATAAGTTACGATGGATATAGTATCCTTATCACGCAAATTTTTTACGAGTGATTGAAAAGATGTTTTTAGAAGCGGTAAACGGTTAGGCAAATCCATACTGCCTGACACATCTATAAGAAAAACAAAATTGCCGGGAGGTACCTTATCAAAATTTAATTTTTTTGCACTTACATTAATAAATAAAAGCTGGTGATTATTATTCCATGGACAGGATGTTACCTGGGATTCTATATTGAAAGTTTTATTTTCACCAGGTTCTTTATAATTAAGATTAAAATAGTTCAGCATCTCTTCTATCCTTACCGCATCAACAGGTACTGTAGTCTTTTGATTGATAAACCTGCGGATATTTGTATAGGAGGCTTTATCCACTCTTAATGAAAATTCAGTAGCAGGAAATTTATCAGCCTTAATAAAATTGTTTTCTATAAGATTGCTGTATGATTCATTACCAAATGCATTCCGGTCATCATTATTATCCATGCCGCCTGAAATAGAAATAAGTGTTTGCTTTTGCAGGGTTGTATTCGGGAACAACAATTTCAGATTTACTTCCTGGTAAGTATCGGCCTTTACACTTATGGATTTTGGCTCATAACCATCTGCATTAAAAGTTAATGAGTCAAAGAATTTTGAAGTAAGAATTCCAAAACCACCTGTATTGCCGCTAAAATAAAGTAACCGGTTAGAATGCAGGTAGATCTTTACGTTTTGCAAGGGTTCATTCTTTTCATTCTTCACTTCACCCCTGATATAATATTGAGCAGGCAGGTTAAAATACAGGATTAAAAAAAGAGTTGTAAGTAAGAGTTTCTGCAACGGGCTTTTATTACATGTAATATGAAAATTACATTTCATTCAAGATAAGGTATTAATCGTGAAACCTGAGACGGTAAACGTGAGGAGCGATACTTCTCATCAAAATTTCATCTCTTCACTCTTCACCTTTTACGTCTCACGCTTGTATCACACCAGTTGGTATATCTCTTTTATATTTCGCCCTAATCCATCATAATCCAATCCATAGCCTAATAAAAATTTATTGGGAACGCTAAAGCCCAGGTAATCAATTTTAATAGGGTGAATCATCGCTTCGGGTTTATGTAAAAGGGCGGCTATTTTTAATGAGGCAGGATGATGATGGTAAATTTGCGGCAAAAATTTTGAAAGCGTATTGCCTGTATCAACAATATCTTCAATTACTATTATTTCCCTGCCTACAAGATCCACATCGAGGCCTATAGCGGTAATAACCTGGCCTGATGATTTTGTTCCTTTATAGGAAGCGAGTTTTATAAAACAAATCTCTGCTTCAATATTTATTTCTTTAAAAAGATCAGCTGCAAACATAAAAGAACCATTAAGTATGGCTATGAATAAAGGCTTTTTCCCCGCATAATCTTTATTGATCTCTAAAGCAACTCTTTTCACTTCTTCACTGATTTTATCAGCAGAAATGTAAGGCTTAAATTCTTTATCGTGAACCCTGATAAACTCCATATATTATTTTGAGACGATGAGTTGCTGGCCAACTTTTAAATTATCATCAGTTAAGTTATTCCATTCTTTTAATTGCGCAACGGTAACGCCATATCTTTTAGATATGGTATAAAGTCCTTCTTTTGGTTGCACAGCGTAAGTTTTTACCGCAGTAATTTCAAACGTTTGTTTTACAATAACCGGTGGCGCTTTGGATGCAGCTTTTAAATTCAATTTACTTCCTGCAGATATTTTTTCATCACCTCTCAACTCATTGTATTCATACAAATTCTGCAACCGGATGCCGTTTTTTTGAGCCACATCGTAAAGGCTTTCATTGTTTTGAACAATATAAAAATCCTTATCTCCCTCTTTTGATTTTTTCTCCAGGAAAATAAACTGGTCTTCTTCCAGCAAACCATCTTTTTGCATATCGTTATATTCCAAAAGTTTATTCAGGTTGATATTATTTTCTGTTGCAATTGCCAGCAATGATCTTCCCTTTGTTTCATAAATGGCTTTGCTTCCATTAATATCAATTTTTTCTTTTGGGGTATTTAAAACCATATCTGCCTGTTGTATATTAGAAGACCCTTTGCCTTTCACTAATTCAGCAAAGGCTTTATCTTCAGGATCGGATTGGTATTTTGATGCATCAAAAACGGGAACTTCATTAACCGCCACCATAGTATACTGCTGGAGGTTATTTTCCTCTATATTTTTTATAAGGATTTCAGGATACTTTGGATTGGTTGCATAACCTGCTCTTTTTAAACCGTATGCCCATCCTTTATAATCTCTTGGATCAAGCTTAAATAAAAAAGCATAGCGGTCGTTACCGCGTAAATAATTTGAATGATCCCTGTACGATCCTTCTGCATCTTTATAGGTACGGAAACATTCACCTAAGGCATCATCATCATGGCTAACACCTTCAGCCGTCCAGCTGCTTTTGCATTTAATGCCAAAATGATTATTTGATTTTCTTAAAAGTTCACTGTTGCCATTTTCAGTTTCCAGCAAACCTTGAGCAAGTGTAATGGCTGCAGGTATACCCATACGCTTCATTTCACGTATGGCATATTCTTTATAAGTTTGAATGTATTGTTCCTTCGAAATTTTTTGAGAAAACGCTGCCGGTATACAATAAAGTGAAATAAAAAAAAGAATAGCTTTTTTCATATAACTGGGTTAGGGTTTTTTATGGGGTTTGTCTGAACCATGATTTGGGGAGATTTAGAAAATTATCAGGATTATAAATATTAACGTTGAAAACTAATAATTAATTATCCCTAAAAACAAAATTCGATTTTCTTTTAAATCCTATTAATCTACCCAAATCATGGTTCAGACTTATAATTTCCTTATTAAAAATAATCCATCTCTTACTGTTAGCATCACCTGCTCCACTCTTTTATCATTGGCTATATGTTCGTTAAATGCCTGGATAGCTTTTGCATTTTTGCCCTTGATATTTTCCTCTAAAACTTCGCCGTGAAATAATACGTTATCAGCTATTATAAGTCCGTTTGGTTTTACGTGCGGCAAAGTTAATTCGTAATAATCAATATAACTTACTTTATCCGCATCAATAAATACAATATCCCACTCTTCATCTAAAGCTGGTATAATATCCAACGCATTGGATACGTGTAAAACTATTTTATTATTCTGTAAAGATTTGCTAAAAAAATTACGGGCAGTTTTAGCATCTTCTTCTCTTAATTCTATTGTATGCAATACTCCATCTGGTTGCAAACCTTTTGCAAGGCATAAAGCGCTATAGCCCGTGAATGTTCCTATCTCCAAAATTTTTTTTGGCTGCAGCAGGCAGCTTATTGTTTCTAATATTTTTCCCTGTACATGCCCGCTAAGCATTTGTGAATGCGGATGCTGGTTAGTGTATGCTGCAATCTCAGCCAGCAATTCATTTTCCTTTGAAGAAAAATTTTGTGCGTAAGCTTCAGCCTTTTTATTTATCAGTTCCATCATGTAGTATTGACTTTACTTCAGCGGAAATAGGAATTGGTTTTGAAATTAAATATAGCCCGATGAAAGTCAGGAGACCATTAATTATAAGTAGCTCAAGTCCTATTTCATATTTCCCGAAAATATCTTTTTGAAACCTGTCCAGGAAAAAACAAATAACAGGGGCAAGAACACAAACAACAGGAACGAATTTATCAATGACCTTTCTTTTCGTTAATATTCCAAAAGAGAATAAACCCAATAATGGGCCGTAAGTATACGCAGCCACTTTCAGAATTACACCTATCATACTGGGATTATTTACCCATTTAAACACCATAACAAATACAAGAAATATAAAAGCAACAGTAAGGTGAATTCTTTGTCTCACTTTTTTCTTTTTTGCCTCGTCCCAATCATCTCTTCTTTTTAAACCAAGAATATCAATACAAAAAGATGATGTTAATGCTGTGATCGCTCCATCCGCACTCGGGAATAAAGCAGAGATCAATGCTATGATAAAGATCACCGAGATCAATGGGGGCATATGATGCAGTGCTATCTCGGGGAATAATTTATCGCCTGTTACCGTTACACCCTGCTGGCCTGCGTACAAATATAGCAATCCTCCTAAAAACAGGAAAAGCAACAGAACGATAGCAAGTATGAAGGACATGGTAAGAACATTTTTTTTGGAATTTCCTAATGTTCTTACTGAAAGATTCTTTTGCATCATTTCCTGGTCCATGCCCGTCATGGTAATGGTAATGAATGCGCCGGCTAAAATTTGTTTTACAAAAAACAATTTGCTGTTAACGTCAGTGAAAAATATTTTGCTGTAACCTTTTTCTCTCATCTGCCCCAGACTGTCAGTAAAATTCAGCCCCATTTTATTAAGTATAAAAATCACGCAAATTACAAGCCCTGCCAACATGCAGGAGGTTTGTAAAGTGTCCGTCCACACAATTGTTTTCACCCCGCCTTTGTAGGTGTACAATAATATCATAACAAGAATGATAACCGTTGTTAACCAGAAAGGAACATGAAAAGATTCAAGGATAGAGTACTGCAATATTTCCACTACAAGGTATAGCCTCGCTGTTGCGCCTAACGTCCTGGACAGTATAAAAAATGCCGAACCGGTTTTATAAGAATTGAACCCAAACCTTGTACTTAAATAATGATATATGGAAGTGACGTTCAGCCTGTAATACAGTGGAAGCAGTACAAAGGCAATGATTGCGTAACCGATCAGGTAGCCTATTGTTATTTGAAAGTAAGCAAATGCTTCTCTTCCAACTGCACCGGGAACACTAACAAATGTAACGCCGCTTAACGAAGTACCTATCATACCAAAGGCAACCAGCATCCAGTTGGAACTGCGGTTACCGATAAAAAAACTTTCGTTATTAGAGTTGCGGGAAGTGCGGTTAGCAACAATAAGGAGGATAATAAAATAACCGATCACAAAAGAGAACAACATTAATGGAGACATATTATCTGATTACTTTTGAATAATATATTGGATAAAAAAACAAGATAAATAAAATTATGTCAATTAAATCTTTAGCCGTTTTTTGTGGCTCAAAAAGTGGTGTTAATCCTTTGTATGTTGAGCATGCAAAACAACTCGGGTATATTCTTGCAGAAAAAAATATAACGCTTGTTTATGGCGGAAGCACTAAAGGAATTATGGGAGCAGTTGCCAATGCTGCTTTGGAAAAGAAAGGAAAAGTAATTGGTGTAATGCCTAAGGTTTTGGTTGAATGGGAACACCAGCATTTGGGTTTGACAGAGTTGCACGAAGTAGCGGATATGCATGTACGCAAAGCATTACTGTATGAAAAGTGTGATGCAGCGCTCATTTTGCCCGGTGGCTATGGAACGCTTGATGAGTTTTTTGAAATGCTTACATGGAACCAGCTAAGCATTCATGATAAAAAAATATTTGTATTGAACAGCGATGGCTTTTATGATCACCTTATTGCACACATGAAAAAAATGGAAGAAGAAAAATTTTTATACGATACAGTTGTGGAGAGGATGACGATAATTAAGGAGCCGGCGGAGTTAGGGAAGTATTTGTAATATAGTTGCACATTAAATTAAGAGAAAATAATAATAATAATCACCTCGCCATCGCAGGGCATCCAACTTTACTTTTTCTTCCCGAGCCTCTTCCTCCACCACCTCCGCCTCCACTTCCTAATCTGAAAGAAAGAGTTAATCCAGTGAAGTAATACCAGTCGTTACCATCCAAAGTAGCTCTTGGTGTACCTGTCACAGGATATGGACCTGCACCAACTTCATCACCACGATATGCAAGATCAACAGACTGCTGGCCTTTGGCTGCAAGCAAAATATTCTCATCTACATAAGTTGTACTTACATCATCCAGGTAATCAGTAAATGTTTTTCGTAAGCTCAGTTCAATACCAACCCGAACATCATCACTTAATGATAATTTTATTCCGCCACCAAATGGTATTGCAAACTGTGAAAGATTATAAGGGTCTCTGCCTGCACCAAAACCTTCTCCTTCCGTACTTAATGGCTGGAGAAAAACTTTTTGCCTTGCCGCATCAAAAGTATATGGATTGAAATGAAAGTAAGCTGCTCCTGCAAATATATAAGGCGTAATCATGTGTGTATAAGGATCAAGAATGTAATACTCTGCGCCCAGCATCACATCAAATATGGGGGAACTGAAATTTAAATTTCTTTGCTGCTGCCCGGGTTGCTTTTTATCATCTGCACCTATCTTACCTAACATAATACCCAAACGTGCATACAGCTTATTGGAAATTTCATATTCCAGCCCGATACCGGCTGCAAAATTTGGCTGCTTAAAACTGATCTGTTTACCGCCCTTGGGATTATACTGAAGGTCGCCTTTGTAATTGGCGATTCCTCCAAAAAAATTCAAATGCAGGTTTTGGCAATATCCCCGGAAGGCAAAAAAAGATAGAGCAGTAACCAGAAATAGTTTCTTTACATTCTTCATTATCTATTTTCTTTTTCCCCTGTTTAAACCAATATTTATGCCTGCTCTTATAATAGGTAAAAGATTTCCATAGCCATCTACATAAGGGGAGTTAACATCTTTTATCACATCAACCAAAATACTTAAGTAGGTAAAAGAATTTTTATCAGAACGGGAAGTAGTGTAGCCCCCGCCTAACAGTAAACTTGGAGCATGTAATGTTTGCCTGAGCGTGGTATTGGAATTATTAGGAATAAATTTTTGAGCAATGAAATTATATTCCGGCTCTGCCTGTATAAAAAGAAAGTGAACAGGAAATATTCTTGTAAAAGCACCAAGCCCATAAATGGTTGTGCGGTATTTATTATTATACCCATCCCGCTGGCTTTGGTATTCAAAATTTGCAACGCCTGCAAAATCTATCCATTTAGCAACTGTATATCCATAATGCGGATGCACACCAAAATTAAAAGTACCGTTGCCGGCGCCTAAGGAAATGCTTCCGCCGGTAAACCAATTGGAGGGATCGTATCCTTTTTGTTTTTCAGGTTCGTCCTGCGCATGAAGAGAAGTGGCAATCAGCAAGCTACAGGCTGCGAGCACTATTGATTTAAATATTTTCATAATGGTATTTTTAAAAAATAAACTATAGGCCAGATGCGGAAATGATAAAGATAGTTGGCCATTCATAATTGATAACTCTATTCAATATCAAAAATCTTTCCTGCGTTTAAAATATTATTGGGATCAAAAACCTTTTTTATTCCTCTCATTAATTGCAGTTGTGTTTTATCGAATACAATATCCATAAAATTTTTTTGCACCAATCCTATGCCGTGCTCACCACTAACCGTACCACCCAGTTTTTTTACTAATGTAAATAATGCTCTCAGAGATTGTATTATTTCCGGATCATCCTGGCTGTTTTCTGTGCCTTCTTTTTTTATGCGTATGTGCAGGTTGCCATCACCAGCATGGCCATAACACACTGCTTTAAAGCCAAATTGTTTTCCCAGTTCTTTTACGCCATGCACCAATGCAGGCAATTCGGCCCGGGGCACTACGGTATCTTCTTCAATGGTATATCCATCAATTTTTACAGCTTCGGCTACCAGCCTTCTCAGCTTCCACAATTCAGCTTTCTGTGTTGCATTATCTGCAAAATATATCTCACCGCAATCATATTGGCCAAGCAATTCTGATATGGCTTCCATTTCCTGCATTAATGTTTCCAGGTGATTTCCATCTACTTCAATTATTAAATGTGCTGCGGTACCTTCGGTTATAGGCACTGCTGTGCTGCCAACAAATTTACTTACAATTAAAAGCGCATCTATTTCCACCAGCTCTAATGCACTTGGCGTATATCCTGCCCTGAAAATTGCACTTACAGCTTCGCTTGCTTTTTCCAAATTTGTAAATGGCACCAACATCAGCAGGTCGTACATGGGTAAAGGAATCAGGCGCAAAACAATTTTTGTAACAATACCCAGCGTGCCCTCACTGCCAATCATCAGTTGCGTTAAATTATATCCCGTAGAATTTTTTAAAACATTTGCTCCTGTCCAGATAATTTCACCGGTTGGTAAAACCACCTCAAGATTAATTACATAATCTTTTACCACGCCATATTTTACCGCTTTTGGTCCGCCACTGTTTTCGGCAACATTACCACCAATAAAACAGGAGCCGCGGCTGCTGGGGTCAGGCGGATAGAACAAGCCTTTTTCTTTTACCCCGTTTTGTAATATTTCAGTTATTACTCCCGGCTCTGTTGTTACCTGCAAATTTCTTTCATCAATATGGAGTATAGAATTCATTCTTTCTGTAGAAATTAATACACCTCCTAAGTGCGGTAAAGCCCCGCCACTAAGCCCTGTGCCGGCCCCTCTTGGGGTAACCGGTATTTTATATTGATTGCATATCTTAAATATTTCACTTATTTCTCCAGCAGAGCGGGGTTTAATTACAACCTCAGGCAAGTAGTGGAGATTCTCTGTTTCATCATGAGAATATTTATACAGGTTTTCTTCATCTGCAAAAACAAATTGCTCCCCTACGATGGTTTTAAATGCTTCTATATGTTGCCCGCTTAATAAAGACCTGGTACTTACTTCCATTATAAATTTTATAGCGGTTAAAATTAATCATTTGTAATTAAGCTTAAAAAAAGCCGTAAAAAGGTGTGTGTGGAAAAATATTTTTCAAGGAAATGTAACCTAATACGAAATCAATCGTATATTTGGTTCTCAGATATACTTTCTCATAATAAAATAATACAGCAATGAAAAAGCAACATGTAAACAGGAACATTTTATTTGGAATTTCTTTTTGTATCCTTCTTGCCATAACTGCAATGGCCTTTCAGGATTCTTCAAAAATTAATAAGCAGCCCCGGCAAACCAAGCTGGATACTGTACCCAAAAACAATAATGCAGATATCCGGATAGATATGAAAGACCTGGATCAAACTATTAAAAAAAGTTTAGAGATAGCTGAGAAAAGTTTAAGAGAAATTGACTGGAATAAAATATCCAAACAGGTTGAGATAAGTATGAAGCAAATTGATATGGCAAAACTGCAAATGGAAATTGATAAATCAATGAAGTCAATTGACTGGAATAAAATGAAAACAGAATTAGACAGGTCAATGAAAGAACTAGATAAGGCTAAAATGAAAATGGATATTGAAAAAGAGGTAACAGATGCCATGAAAAGCATTAACATGGATGAGATGAAAAAGAGCCTTGAAGAAATGAAAAAAATAAATTTTGATGAGCTTAAAAAAGAAATGGAGAAACTGAAAATAGAAATGGAATTAAATAAAGATCATCTTACAATAGAAATGAATAAGGCAAAACTGGAAATGCTGGAAGCAAAAAAAGGATTAAGTGAGTTAAAAGAAATGACCACAGAAATGGAAAAAGACGGATTGATAAATAAAAAAGAAAGCAATACGATTGAATATAAAAACAAGGAGTTATTAATCAACGGGAAAAAACAATCACAGGAAGTAACTGAAAAATACCGCAAATATTTTAAGGGAGATAATTCTAAATTTAAATTTAACGGGGAAGATTAAAAGCTTGGACAAAGGGTTTGACGGTCGCTGCCTACACCATAAAACCCTTTCTTCATTATATTAAACTCACTGGCGCCCCTGTAACCATTAAAATTATGAAGAGACGAGGTAGTTACATCGTAGCTGAAGGTGAAACGAACATTATTTAATTCAAAACCGATCATCGGTACAATCGCATCGCCTAAGCGATAATATAATCCTCCTATCAATTGTTTCTGGCCATCGCCGGAAAGATTGTAAGCCCCGTTCATCCCGATAACAAGTTCGCTTGCCTTTGCCTGGGTAGTAAAATATGCATTGGGGTTAATGATAATATTATCATTTACTTTAAGGATAGCATTCAAAAATCCAATGTGGCGCATAGCAATTCTTGTAGTATCTGCCGACGCATCAAGAAAACTTTCCAGCGGCCGGTTAACATGCTGAATTGAATAGCCTGCATTGATATAAATATTTTCGGTTGGAAAATAAGCATAATTCATTCCTACCTGTATATCAAAATAGCTAACATTATTATTAGTCAATACCACGCTGGTAGGAATATTGGTATCAAAAAATTTCCCATCAAACTGGTCGGGGAATTTTAATTTAGTTTGATCAATTCTTTTATTTGCCCAGCCCACATTAAAGCCTGCTGTAAGTAAACTGCTATTGCCCAGCATTTGATGATAGGCAACAGAGGCGTATGCTTTTGTAGAAGTGAGGCTTCCACTGCCTGCCACATCTCTTAAAATTACGCCTCCTAAACCAAGCCATCCATTCTCTAACTTATCCCTGAAAACCTGTGCATCCCCGTAAATACTTATGGTTTTATAAGGCGTAGCCATTATGGAAGAATATTGATTTCTATAGTGGGCACCTATACGATAATCTGCATCCGGAATAAAACCTGTATTGGCAGGATTAGTTGTTAAAGGTGAATTGAAGAACTGGGAAAAATGAAGATCCTGGCCATGAAGGCAGGTTATAAGTAATACGTTATACGTAATAAGTACGAGTATGTATTTTAGATTTCTCATTTATTCATTTGCAAAATTGCATATTTATTCATTGCACATTTCCTTATCTTATTAAAGTTATATCTCCTGCTTTTCTAATTTTATTTCCGTCAGAAAAAATCACATCAAGGGTATATGTATAAACATCCATTTGCTGCAATTTACCTTTGTAATAACCATCCCATCCATTTGCCGGGGATGTGGACTCAAATACTTTTTGTCCCCACCGGTTATATATAATCCAGTGCATCTCTTTTATTCCAAACCCTTTCACCTTTACTATTGCATTAATGCCAAATTTACCCGGGGTAAAAGCAGATGGCACATCAAGTAATGGGTTTATTATAGCCCTTACCTGGATACAGGTATCATCGCTGCAACCGGCATCATTTATTGCTGTAAGACATACATTATAAATACCCGTTGCATTAAATAAATGCTGTGGATTTACCTCATTTGAACTATCCCCATCACCAAAATGCCATACATAATTTGTAGCTCCAAATGACTGGTTGGTGAATTGTGTAGGCGTATTTTCCAATGGAGGATCAGGGCTAAAAGTAAAAGATGCAATAGGTATAGGCACTACAGAAATTGTGAAAGTGGTGGAATCTAATTTATTGCATGATGTAGAATCGAATGCATAAAGTTTTACAATATAGTTTCCTACAACCGTATACAAATGAGTTGGATTATCTGCAGTTGAAGTTGTACCGTCACCAAAATCCCATAAAAAATTTAGTCCTCCCGCAGATGTATTTTCAAAAACTGCATCATAAGGCACACAACCTGCGGCAGGCGTATTAAATTGTGCTTTTACTATTGGCGATAGTCTTATTGTTTTAGATACACTGTCAGGCGAATTACAAAAAGAAGTATCCTTTAATATCAATTTTACAATATAAGTTCCGGGGCCAGCGTAGGTATGGGTTACCGGTGGAGTTTGCCCCGCTATTATTCGGGGGGAGCCATCACCAAAATCCCAGGTAAAACTATTTGATTTAAAAGGTACGGAGGAAGCAGATGATGTATTAGTAAATATGTAAGAAAGATCTGTACACAACCCAGTCTTTGCGGGAATAAAATTCAGTGTTGCTATATTATCCCCTGCTTTTATAGTTAAGTAAGCTGTATCAGCAATATTACAGGTTGTACTGTCTATCGCAACAAGAGATACAAGGTAAGTGCCTACAGTATTATAAGTGTGAGAAATATTGAAGGAAGTTGTTTTAATCTTGGGGGAACCATCTCCGAAATCCCATATAAAGCTTTTACCGTTTTGAACAGTATCAGTAAAATTAACGGTAAGCGGTATGCAACCTAAGGTATCATTAACTACGCCATTAATGGAGGCCTGGGGGCCGGCTTCCACCCCAGCAAAATTCATCCTGATTTTTAGCATTCCTAAATTACATTGTCCTCTGCCCGGTGAAGATGACCAGGAACCAGGCGTACCCGGGAAATTTACCGGCTTACCACAGTTTGCGCAAATAGCCTGGTATATTACTCCATTTTTATCAAACCTGCTGGTACCTCCGTCAACATGCTCACCGTAATTTGGATTGTCCTGAACAGGAAGACCATTGTCCTCGCCAAAAAAAGTACCATACAATTGTGTAGCAGCGTCCTTTTTAATAACGATAAAATAGAAGTCAGTGCCGGATACATCTGTTACAGGCTTAATAGCATCTGCAGTAACCGGCATGCCCTTAACTGAACGTGCGCCAAAACCCAGGAGTGAATTTATGTTACCGCCCCAACCGGATACATACACATTTTCGCACCTGTCTACTAAAAATGCAGTAGGTGAAATATTGGGAAGAGAAGAACCTGAGCCAAATGTGGTTGAATAAATATATGCACTAAGATTAGGATCTAATTTTGAAATAAATTGCTTTGAATTAGCAGGCCCGAATATACTTGCGTTCAGCACCGGCCAGCTTCCTTCTGTGGTACCCATTACATAAATATTTCCTGCTTTATCGGTTTGTATTCCATATACCTGATCTGCCCTTTGCGTTCCAAGATAAGTTCCTTTAAGTGCAGCTGATCCATTATTAGTTAATTCAATAATAAATCCATCACAGGAGTCAGATGAATTTACGGAACGTGTGGGTTGTATAACGCCTGCCGCAGAAATCTCAGGCAGATCTATGCTTTCAGTACCGCCGGCTACATACACATTATTATTGTTTCCTAAAACTAAAACATAGGCTGCATCATTGCCTGCTCCACCCAAAAAACTACTCCATATAACATTCTTACAATCGGGCGTTAATTTTATAACTACCCCATCCTGGGCCTTCCCAGGATTGGGTTGAAACACTCCTGCTGTGGTAGGAAATCTGTCGATAGGCACTGTGCCCGTAGATTGTGTGCAGGAGGCAACATAAATACTGCCGGCACCATCAATAATTACTTCACTTCTTGCATCATCTCCGTAATTTCTTTTTAACGAAGTCACCCCTGTTTCCGAAGTTGTTATATTCACTCCATCATCATTGGTTCCACCTATTTTCATAGACCCTATTAATTTATTACCGGCCGCATTTAATTTGGTTACTACTATATCCCATCCCCCTCCTTTTCCTAATGTACCGGTAACAGGATAATCGTCTGATTTTGTTCTTCCTGCCATAATTAAATTTCCCTGCGGATCTACTATAAGACTATGTGGTTGCTCATTACCAGTACCCCCAATGTAAGTTGCGTATACACGGTTTTTCCCGTCAGGCGTAAGTTTCATTATCGCTATATCCCTTTCGCCGCCCGCAAAAGCTGTTTGATATGCTCCTGTAGAAACACGAAAGCCATTACCAAATGCAATACCACCGGAAAAAAAACTCCCATCAGGACCATAGGTGGCAGTAAATCCCCAGTTATCTACATCACTCCCTGTATAAGTATAGAATATTAAACTTGGATCAATAACAAGGGTACTGCCCGGGGAATAATCTTTTACTTTAAATCTTACTACATCGCCTTTAATTTCATATTTAGTTTCAACTTCTGCACGCTGATTATCTATTACCTGGTAAGTATATGGGGACAGCTCTTTATTGTCTCCAACTGATGTTTTAATAATGAGTTCCTTATTTTTTATAAGAAGCCCATCGGCGCCTTTATATTGTAATGCAATCCTGTTAATATCACCACCCGGATGAACAATAATGTCGTATTTTAAATGAGCACCTGCATCTGAGTAATAGCGAACATCCACATTTGGATAAATATTTTTATATGTTACGCCACCATACATTTTACAATCACTTGCCCATTTGCTTTTATCATTACCAATAAAATAATTATTTACAGAAGGCAAAACTTTATCAGGAATTATCTCGGCATTATCATTAGCGCCAACAAACTGCACCGTGTATGTATGCGAACGCAGTATGGTTTTTTCAAGCGCTGAATTCATCGCATCTTTAATACGGCTATGACCGTGCATAATTTTTTCAAAATCTGCCGGGTTATGTTGCAATACAGTAAAGCCTTTATTTTGAAGAAAGAAAGCTCCATTACCGGCATTGGTCATAAACTTAACCTGCTTATCCCATTGGCCTTTATTTTCAATAAATTCAGTTTGAGAAAATGCAGTGCCTGCAACAAAAAAATTTGCTGACACAAGAAGAAAGAAAAATAATTTAAAAAATTTCAATGAGAAATTATTTTTTACCAATGTACGATTTTTAAAATCAAAATGTTAGCAACTGAAGATGAACTGTATTAAGTTAAACCAGATGCTAAATTTACGAAACTAAGATTACCAAAGTTTTTAAAACGCTGGGTGCATTATTCAATTTAATACCACCTTAACATTCACGAAATTTTGCTCCACATCGTTTTGCCCTTTTGCAATTGAAGAAAATTCTTTAACCGGTAATTTTCCGGTGAACTTAACCCCGGGTCATTCTCAATTATCTTCTCTGCAATATCCTTTGCTTCTTCCAATAACGCTTTATCATTAACAATATTGGCCAGTTTAAAATCCAGTACCCCGCTTTGTTTTGTGCCTTCAATATCACCCGGTCCACGCATTTCCAGGTCCTTTTCAGCTATTTTAAATCCATCATTGGTTTCGCACATTATTTTTAAACGCTGTCTTGCCTCAGCGGATATTTTGGTAGAGGTTAATAATACACAAAAGCTTTTTTCACTTCCCCTCCCTACCCTGCCCCTCAACTGGTGCATTTGCGGCAACCCGAACTTTTCTGCGCTTTCAATTACCATTACAGAAGCATTAGGCACATCCACCCCAACTTCTATTACCGTTGTTGAAACCATTATTTGTGTTTCCCCTTTTACAAAACGCTGCATGTTTGCTTCCTTTTGTGCAGCTTTCATCCTGCCATGAACCATGCTTATCCAGTATGCAGGCTCAGGAAAAAATGCTTTCACTTCCTCATACCCTTTCATCAAATTTTCAAAATCCATTTTGGCAGATTCTTCTATTAAAGGATAAATAATATATGCCTGTCTTCCTTTTTTTATTTCATCTTTTATAAAGTCCATTACCTGTGGCCTCTTATATTCATAACGATGAACTGTGGTAATTGGATGCCTGCCTGGTGGCATTTCATCCATAATACTATAATCAAGATCGCCATAAGCCGTAAGCGCAAGCGTCCTGGGAATAGGGGTTGCTGTCATCACTAAAATATGCGGATGCACCTCGTTTTTTTTCCAAAGCTTGGACCGCTGCTCAACTCCAAACCTATGTTGCTCATCTACAATTGCCAATCCTAAATTTTTAAACTGTACTGTATTTTCAATAACCGCATGGGTACCAATTAAAATATGCATTTCCCCATTCTCACACATTTGCAAAACCTCTCTTCTTGTTTTGGCAGAAGATGAGCCGGTATGTAATCTTACAGTAATGGCCATATCTTTCAGCAGCTTTGTAATACTATTATAATGTTGTTGGGCTAAAATTTCTGTTGGTGCCATTAAACAACTTTGAAATCCATTATCGGCCGCAATCAACATACTCAGTAATGCTACCATTGTTTTCCCGCTGCCTACGTCCCCTTGTAAGAGGCGGTTCATTTGCCTGCCGCTGCCTGCATCTTTTCTTATCTCTTTTAAAACTCTTTTTTGAGCCCCTGTTAATTGAAAGGGCAAATAATTTTTATAAAATGTATTGAATAATTCTCCTACTTTATTAAATACCAATCCCCTGGAAAAACGATGCCTTTCAAAACGAAGCATGCCCAATCTTAACTGGGATATAAATATTTCCTCAAACTTTAACCTGCTAACCGCGGCATAATATTCATCGGCATTTACCGGGAAATGTATTTGTTTAAAAGCTTTGTACCGGGAAATAAATTTGTATTTATCAAGTATGGGCTGTGGCAAATTCTCCTCTAATTCCCTCTCATTTAATACAGTAAAAAGATTGAATGTTAGTTTACCAATCTGCCTTCCGCTTAAGCTTCTTGCTTTTAATTTTTCTGTGCTGGGATAAATAGGTTCTAAAAAACTTTTAGCACCCGCCGTTTCTGCTGTCATAATTTCCATTTCGGGATGGGTTATCTGCGGCTGATTCATAAAAAACCCGGCTCGGCCAAAAACCAGGTATTGGCTGCCAACACTTAATGTTTTTTCTATCCAGTTTATACCCTGGAACCAAACCAATTCCAATTCTCCCGTATCATCCTGCAGATAAGCCACCAGGCGTCTCCCTCTTTTTTCCCCAACAATATCAAATTGGGTAAGCTTACCTTTTACCTGTACATATTCAGTGCCTTCAGTAATGTTTGCAATTTTAGTAATCTGCGTTTTATCAATATGCCTGTATGGAAACAGTTCCAGCAGATCTTTAAATGTAAAAATGCCAAGTTCTTTTTTTAAAAGATCGGCCCTTTGCGGACCAACGCCTTTTAAATATTCGATCGGGTTTAATAATATGGTGGCAGTATTATTGATGTTTGCAATATACAAAGCCCCCTCTAAATCTCCTCCGCCAGTTGGCGGAGAGACTTTCGGAGATTCTAAAATTTGTAAGTTTAAGAAAATATGGAAGGGCCATCATTAGTTATTTTAAAAGAAGAAATTAAGTCTTTCAAAGGAAAGAAAATTATAGAGGTCTCGGGGAATACTAAAATTGAAAAAGAAAGATTTAAAAATAAAACGGTAAGAGATTTTAAAAGCTGGGGGAAACATTTTCTTATTTGCTTTGATAAGTTCTTTGTAAGAATTCATTTTTTAATGTTTGGCAGCTACAGGGTTAATGAACAAAAAGAAAATAGGGTGCCGAGGCTTAGCCTTGTTTTTAAAAATGGAGAAATAAATTTTTATACATGCTCAGTTAAAATTGTTGAAGGCAGTCCTGATGATGTGTATGATTGGGAACTTGATGTGATGTCAGATAAATGGAATCCTAAAAAAGCACTTGCTTCTCTTAAAAAAATGAAGGATGTGATGGTTTGTGATGCCTTGCTCGATCAAAATATTTTTGCCGGGGTAGGTAATATCATTAAGAATGAAGTTCTTTTCAGAATTAAACTTCATCCTGAAACTCTGGCAGGCGCTGTAAAATCCAGCCAGCTAAAAAATCTCGTAGAAGAAGCAAAGAATTACAGCTTCGATTTTTATAAATGGAAAAAGATATACCAGCTTAGAAAACACTGGCTTATTTATAAAAAAAGAAAATGCCCGAGATGTGAGATCCCTGTCATTACAAAACATACAGGCAAAGGGAAGAGGTATAGTTTTTTTTGTGAGAATTGCCAGGAAAAACCAACTTAACTTTTTACTACTTTTAATTATGCTTAGATATGTACGCCATGGAGTAAAAAGAGTCTACGCAGCAATTGCGCTTTTATCAATAGAAATAATTGTACTACTGGGCGTATTCAGCCTTGCATTGCTTGCATTTATCGGTATTGCCAAAATGATTTTTAAAGAAAAGAAAGAGGATTTTGATCTGCATGCTTTTAATTTTCTGGCCAGCCATGTAAGTGATATAAATACAGATGTAATGCAGGTATTTACTTTTTTGGGCACACATACATTTCTCATTCCTGCAAATCTTATGTTAGTTGCTTATTTTTTATTTATAAAAAAACATCGCTGGTATTCTATAAAAGTGCCTGTAGTTGCACTTAGCAGCTTATTGCTTATGTTTTGTTTAAAATTAATTTTTCATCGTGATCGTCCTTTAACACCTTTGCTTGAAGCAGCCCAGGGTTACAGTTTCCCGAGCGGCCATGCTACCATGAGCATAACTTTTTATGGACTCATAATATTTTTGGTTTGGCAAAATGAAAAGAAAGCCTGGGTAAAATGGATACTTACTATTGCACTTGTACTGCTTATTAATTTTATTGGTGTTAGCCGGGTATATTTAAGAGTGCATTATGCAAGTGATGTACTCGCTGGCTTTTGTGTAGGTTTAATGTGGCTCTTCCTTTCTCTTTGGATATTAAGAAAAATTGAAACCTTTAGCCGCAAAAAAGTTGACCCTGTCGTGCAACAGGCCCCGGCTGCGTAGTCATCTCTTCCATATTCTCTATATTTGAAATCTAATGCTTTAAATGCAATGAAGATTACAGCTTCTTTTAGCAAACTGTTTGAACTGGAGACACTGCAAAGTGAAAAGTTAAGAGCAGCAATTTTGGCTTCCTATGCATTGTTTACGGGTTTGTACATTTTAGTGATAAGCTATTTAATAAAAAACGACACAGCCACAGGAATTCAGTTTACATTACCTCATACATTGCTTTTTCTTTTAGCAGGCCTGTTTATTTACGAGGTTACCATCAACAGGATTTTAAATCACAGGGCAGTAAAATTTGGCAAATCTATCCATCCGGATTTTAAATATGCAAATGCATTTATTGAGCTGGCGATTATTACTGTAATGCTTTATGTTTATACAGTTTACTTTAAGCACAACTCTTTTTTATCTGATATAATAATGGTAAGCCTGTATTACCTCATAGTATTTCTATCAGCATTTTATCTTGACAAATATATCAGCGTGATAACAGGAATTATTGCAGCATGTGGCTATACATGTTTGCATTTGATAAATCACAAAACAGGTTCTTCTACTGATATGATTGAAGAAATTTTATATAATAAATATTTCGTTTACGCTACAGGTATTTTACTTTTTTTATGCGGAATAGCAGCAGCATTTATGGCTAACCAGCTTCAGAAAAGTATACAGCGCACTGTTGAATTAGTGGAAGACGAAAACAAATTATTCAATTTATTCAGCAGGCAGATATCAAAGGAAGTAGCACAGGAATTATTGGATAAGGATGGTAAAATGCCCAGTGAGCTTAGGTTTGTGAGTGTTATGTTCATTGATATAAGAAATTTTACTGTGTATGCTGAAACGCAGGAACCCGAGGCAATTGTTGAATTTCAAAATACATTTTTTGGAATAATTACCGGTGTTGTACATAAGTATGAGGGTATTGTAAACCAGTTTTTGGGAGATGGCTGCATGGTAACTTTTGGCGCTCCTGTTACCGTAGATAATCCTGCAGCCAATGCGGTTAATGCTGCGCTTGAAATAAATAAAATTATTGATGATAAAATTGCAAATAAAGAACTTCATTTATTTACCATCGGGATAGGCATACATTGCGGGGAGGCGGTTACCGGTAACATAGGAACGATTTTAAAAAGCGAGTATTCAATAACCGGCGGGGTAGTTATTCTTGCCGCAAGAATTGAATCAGAAAATAAAACTTACCACACAAAAATACTCATCTCAAAGGAAGCGCTGGAAGCAGCAGGTGTAAAAGGAATTAATGCAGTCTCTATGGGTGTATCACATTTAAAGGGCTGGAGTCACCCGGTAGAATTGTATAAACTGGCTTAGTCTTCCTGCAAATAATGTTGTTTCCATTTTTGAAAAATATCCTGCTGCATTTGAATTTTCAATTCACCTGAGATGTTTGTCTGCAGCAGCTTAAGATCTTTTAAAATTTGCTTACGGTCGCTTTTGCCGGCTATCAAAAAATAAAAATATTTTTCTTTAGGTTGGCGTGTACCTGATTCTTCAGCTTTCCATTTATAAATGTTACCGGGCAAAAAATTATTTTTTGTAACATCAACCTGTAATGAAGTGGCGCTGTTTAAAATAGTATCCAATATTTTCTCATCTGCATTATTTAAAATAACCAGGTGCACGGGTATTTTTCCGGCAGGCTTTTTCCATCCCAGCATAAAAGCATCAGCAATGATGATTGTATTATCAGCAGGTAGCTTCATTAATTCATCTCCCCGGAATACAACGGGAGTTACAGAAAGCTTATCTTCTTTTTTTCCTGAAAATAAATTGCTATAAACGTAACTAAAAAACTTTTGGGTAACGCCGGTATTGGCGGCACTTGACATCATCTTTTGCAATGTTTCAAATGTATAAGTGCCTGCTGAATTAACCTGCAGCGACTTACCGTTTTCTTCAATAAGCATACAGGTGCCCTGCTTTACCTGTAAAGAATTATTTTTTACCAGGATATCGCCCCGCTTTGCGGCCGATGATTTATTAGCGGTAATAATATTTACGTTGCCGGCTACATGATATACAACAAGGGATTTTTGTGCTGATGCTGCAGCAGCAATCAAAACAAAAAACAGTAGCAGGTATTTTATTTTAGTGTGCACCTTCAAAAAATTTTGAGTGAAACTTCCATTTTAATTTATGCCTTAAATACTGAACTATGCTATCATAAAACAAAATAAAATCTCCCAGCAATAAAACTGCAACCAAAACTGCCGATGATTCGATTTTTAAATTTGCCTTTGCATATAATAAGATAGTTAAAAAAACGAACATAATGCTTACTGTTACCTGGAGCAACATTGTATACAGGTGAAACCATACGGCTTTATGCACCCACCATTTTATAAACAATGGTAAAATTATCCAGCTGAGAATAAATGCCAGCAGCCAGTTAAGCCATGCCGGAAAAGAATAGATATAATCTTCATCCAGCGCCATTCTTAAAATATTTGCATGAATAATACTGCCGTACATATCAGGATAACTGCGGCCGGAAAGGCGTGGATTCAACGGCGTAAAAAACCTGTCGTCATCCAGTAAGCCTTTATTTCCACCTGCACTGCCCATATAACCCAGTAATACAATTTTATCTTTTACAATTCCCGGATTGAAAGAGGGGTTGATTACTTCATCAAAAGTTTGGTAAGCAAAATTTTGAGTATTCCCAAAGTAACGGATCTCAGTTTTTCGCTGTTTCTTTAATAATGCCGCAGCCTTAGACGAATCGTACATTTTTATAACAGCTGTGGTAAATGCCTGCACATTATTATAAACGGGATAATAATACCGTATGGTAGAATACTGCCTGTCTTCACCAATTAGATTTACAAATGCGGTAGATTTTGTTTGAAAATATTCGTGATTCCTGGTTTCAGTAATCGTGCTGTCAAAAGATGCGATATAGGGTAAAACAATATTAGTATAGCGGGCAAAAGTTTGCTTTAAGATTTCATCGGAAGCAGAATCTTTTTTATCAGGAAAAATAATGTCAAGGCCGATAACCTTTGGCTTTCCTTCTTCCAGTCTTTGCAACAAAAAAGCAATTTCTTCACGGCTCTTATTTTCTACATTTATTAATACCAGCGGGCCTTTGTATATCCTGCTCTGGTTTATAATCTTTGCATAATATATATCTGTTAAAGTAAAATCTTTAAAAGCCTGGGTAAAGTGATTAAAAATAGAAACATTAAAAAATAGAAAAGATAACACCCCGATGCCCGCAAAAACAAACAGGTTTACAATAAAATATTCCAGCCGGTGAGATTTTTTGGCACGGTGTAACTGTTTCTTCATTTTTTAATTTTATTATTTACATAAGCAAAAAAGGTATAAACAGGCGATCCCATTTATACCTTCTTTACAATCTTGATAAACTTATTGCTTCAGGTTAATAGTAAATACCCTGCTGTCGTTACAGTAACTATCGTTTTGCCAATAGTAAGTTCCGCCTGCAGTTTTTGCGTACCATTTTGTCCAGTTACCCGGAGTCCATACATCAAAGCGAACAGATGTTGCATACGGTGAAAGACGTCCCTGGTATTGATTTTCTACCCAAACATCTACATAATAACCTGTGTAGTTGTCAAGATAAAGATAGCAATACCCTCTTTTTTTAGATTTAGGACGAACCTGGTCTTCAGAAGGCGCAGACATACTGCCATCACCTGAACCTGATTTGCCATAAACCGCAACTTTCTTTTTGGCTTGCGCAAATGATTGGTTTTGGAAGGCCAGTGAAAGGCCCAAAACCGCAATAAAAAGTAATAGTAACTTTTTCATAATTGATGTGTTTTTGAATTTAAAAATATAATAAATAATAATTCCCTGGTTAATTACTTCACTTCATCCTTCTTCACAATATGAAACGGAACAGTCATAATATTTACTGCATCCGGTTGAATTGCCTCTTCCTGCGGGCCACGTTTTTTATTTCCCTCAGCATTATATGTCCCTTCTACAATTTTTTCAAATGGGCTTTTGCCCCTGCCCCTTGTTCCGGCTGCTTTTCCCCTGCTCTCAAAAATATTCCTGAGGTCAAGCGGAACATCAGAAGCAATTATTTTTAAAACATCAACACCATACGGGGGGCCTATTGTAAAAATTTTTTCAAGCTTGATAGTATCTTCCTGTGATATCAAAAAATCTTCAGGCTGATCTCTTCTCCCCGGTATTAAAACATTTACCTGGTTATCGGGCTGAATATCCACTATGGTATAATACAGTCTTTTTTGGTCACTGTGGTTGATAATATTCAAACGGAATTTATCTCCATTCTTAAAAAATATATTTCCTGCAACATCCATTTTTGATTTTATTTTATCATCCAGGTATTGTGCAGTGCGGGGGTTATCACAATTTGCCACGCATTTAAGCGGAACAAATTGTAATGACACTTTATACTCGGGATTGGCAAGAGATAAATTACGGAGATATTTTGCCCTTGCATAATCGCCCACTTTCATGGCAAGTGTATCATATAAATTTTGATTAGCAATATTTTTATTTGTTTGCCAGATGATCATCTGTCCTGAATTTACCAGGTAAATTGAATCACCGGAAAATGTATTCAACCCGCTTTCTAAAAAAAGATCAGCAGCTTCATTGCTGAGGGTAGCCTGCCTGATATTATTGAATGCAGCTATAAGATTTTTTTTAATTTCAGCATCTGCTACATTCAATTTTACTTTTACGCCCAGGTCGCCATAATTAATTTCATCAAGATAAACCCATGCAGATTTTATTTCTGCATCAGTTAATTTTTTATCCAGTTTTACCTCTGATGCATACTCACCTGCATTGGTAATAATGCCTGTGGCCAAAGGTTTGGTGCCTGCCGTATCTCTTGTATCAGCCTTATATAATTTTAAAGTGGTGTTACCAAATATCCCAAAAATCTTCCCTACAGGAATAGAAAGAATATTTGTTTTTTCATCTTTTTGAAGAAGGTAATAGGCAGGCTTACTCATTGCCTTTCCTCCAAACAAAGTATAATCAAGATCACCTTCAGCTAATGGTGTTTGCTGGGAAACAAGCGAACTCATCTCTAATTTAATATCGTCGAACAAACCGCGATAGCTGGTGCTTTTATCTGCTTTGGCAAGTGCCCTGGAAAAAGCAAGGGATAAAGAGCCTGCCCCGGTTCCATCGGGTAATACAGCTTCTTGGTTTTGTTCCTGTGGTGATGATGCGAAGAAGCAAGCCATAGGCGCCATGCCTTTTGAATCATTAATTATATTATATGCATTATCGGTTAATGTACGCACTTTACCTTGCTGGGTTTTAAAGGCAGGGCTTGCATATACCTGGGAGGTTCCTCTTGTTCTGCCGCCACCTCTTGTCATGGTACCGGAATGACATGCATCTATAATCACTAACAGGTTTCCCTTGTCACCGAGTTTGGTTCTTAACTGCGAAAGCTTTTGGCCAAGAAGATCATCACGGAAATGTTTATCAGGACCGGGACGGAATTCAGCAGGTGCATCATAAGGAATAAAAGATTCATCCAATCCATCCCCTTCATCGCCATTATCATCTTCTATCTGTTGTCCATGTCCTGAAAAATGAAATACTGCAATATCGCCGGGCTGGGCCTTTTGTACCAGGTACTGATCCATGGCAGTTGAGATACCGGCTAAAGTGGCCTGCTTATCAGTAATCACTGTAATATTCTGCTCTTTAAAGCCCTGGTGTAACAGTGCATCTTTTATAAGCTTAACATCATTAAGGGAACTTAACTCTCCCCAGCCTGAGCTTGCGGGGTATTTTGAGATGGCAACAATAAGCGCAAGTTTATTGGGCTCCTGTGCTGCAGCTTTTAAAGAAATAACAGTAAAAAGAAATAGTAAAAAATGTAATCTCATACTTTTTTTAATTTGTTCGTTTTGGTGTTCTTTAAAAGTTAGCGCCCCAAACATACAGGTGAAAATATTTTTTTTCCAAATATTTTTTTGCATTTAACAATCCATTTTTAATTGCCTTACATTCATAAAATGAATCCGGATGAGTTAACAATTTCACCATTGGGCGATACAGCGCTCATAATAAATTTTGGAAATAAAATTGATGAAATCCTTAACAGCAAAGTATTGCATCTATATGATGAATTAAAAAAACATGCGTTACCGTTTATTAAAGATATTGTTCCTGCATACAGCTCGTTGGTCATTTTTTATGATTTGTTAATACTGGAAAACAAAAAGTCTGTTAACAGAAGTTACATGGAAATAGTTTTGGCGTACTTAAAAAAAATACTTGCTGAAGATATAAAAATTTCTGTTCTTTCATCACGTAAAATAAAAATACCTGTATGCTATTCCGAAAAATATGCATTGGATATAAAGGATATCTCAAAAGAAAGAAAATTATCTCCCCAACAAATCATTAGCCTGCATACAGCAAAAAAATACAGGGTTTATATGATAGGGTTTTTACCGGGCTTTGCCTATATGGGAGAAGTGGACGAACAAATTGCAATGCCACGTAAGGCGCAGCCACGCACACATGTAGAAGCCGGTTCTGTGGGAATAGCAGGCAGGCAAACAGGAATTTATCCATTAGATTCTCCCGGGGGGTGGCAGATAATTGGTAAAACACCGCTAAAGCTTTTTAATAAAGAAAAAGATGAGCCGGTTTTGTTACAGCCGGGTGATGAAATAGAATTTTATTCAATAACAGAAGATGAGTTTACAAATTATTAAATCCGGATTACTGGATACCATCCAGGACCAGGGAAGGTATGGGTACCAGCACCTGGGGATCAATCCCGGAGGTGCAATGGATCGCTTTTCTTCACAGTCAGGCAACGCTTTATTAGGCAAGTATCTTAACTCGCCTGTTATTGAAATGCACTTCCCTTCCCCGGTAATTTTGTTTGAAAAAGAAACCATCATCTGCATAACAGGAGCAGATTTTTCTCCCACCATAAATAATAAAAGCATTCCTGTTAACCAGCCTATCGCAATAAACAAAAACACCAGGTTACATTTTGAGAAAAAATTGTCAGGCGCCTGCTGTTATTTAGCTGTTTTGCATGATCTTGATATTGACGAATGGCTAGACAGCTATAGTACTAATCTTGTTGCAGGCACAGGAGGTTTTAACGGGCGGGCATTAAAAAAAAGAGACGTCCTGAATTTTAAAAATAATTTTGAATACAAATTCTTAGAAGAAAAAGATTTTGCTTTACTGCCATGGAGAGCAACTGAAAGTCTCTCCTTAAAAAAAGAAGTACGATTTATAAAAGGAAATGAATGGGATTGGTTGACCGTTGAAGCAATACAAAAATTTACAGAAAGCAATTATAAAGTTTCAAATAATTCAAACAGAATGGGATATCGTTTACAGGGCAATCCACTGCAGGTAAAAGAAGACAGGCAATTAATATCTTCGGGTGTAACTTTTGGAACAATACAATTATTACCCGATGGCCAGCTAATTGTTTTGATGGCTGATCACCAGACTACAGGCGGGTATCCAAGAATAGCACATGTTATCAGCGCCGACCTGCCATTGCTTGCACAATGTAATGCAGGTGATGAAATAAAATTCGTTGAAGTTGAACATGCTGTTGCGGAACAACTTTTTATTGAACAACAAAGAGACTTACTGCACATGCAAACAGCCTCTAAATTTAAAATGGAAAATTTATTCAATGCAATGTGACCTTAATTGTGATATGGGAGAAGGCATTGGTAATGATGAATTAATAATGCCTTACATCACTTCGGCAAATATTGCCTGCGGCTATCATGCAGGTAATGAAGAAACAATGAAGCAAACAATTGTTTTGGCTAAAAAATATAATGTCAATATTGGCGCTCATCCTTCTTTCCCGGATAGAGAAAATTTTGGGAGAACTGAAATAAAAATATCTCCGCAGGAAGTTTATGAACTGGTAACCAACCAAATTAATGTCTTACAAAGAATTGCTGCGGATAACAATGCCTTATTGCATCATGTAAAGCCTCATGGAGCTTTATATAATATGGCAGCAAAAGATAAAGCCTTAGCCAAAGCCATTGCAAATGCAATAAAAGGCTGCAATGAAAATTTAATTCTTTATGGATTAAGCGGAAGCTATCTAATCAGCGAAGCAAAAGCAATTGGATTAAAAACCGCAAACGAAGTCTTTGTCGACCGTACTTACCAGGATGATGGAAGCCTTACACCAAGATCACAATTCAATGCATTAATACAAAATGCTGACGATGCCATTCACCAGGTTTTGATGATGGTAAAAGAAGGAAAAGTAAAAACAATTTCCGGGAAAGATATACCCATTATTGCTGAAACAATTTGTATTCATGGCGATGGGGAACATGCAGTGGAATTTGCAAAAGCGCTAAACCATCTTCTTAAATAAAATTGAGCAGAGGCACATAATCTCAGCTACCCTTCGCCAGGCTCAAGGTGACAAGCAGTTATTTATTTCCAAACTAAAGTCTGTCATGCTGAGCTTGCCGAAGCATTGATGGGCAATGAACAACCTGCTGAATTGGAAGATACACTGAGGATGTGGCTTTTATTTTTCACGCAAAGCCGCAAAGAAAATAAAGACGCTATTTCTTTGCGCCTTATTCTTAATCTTGTCTTAGCGCCTTTGTGTGAAAGTCTTTCTACAACTTCCCCCACATATCCATCACCGCTAAATATCCCATCCACCCCATCGCCACCACCACAATCCACCCTGAAAGCTGCATCCACAGCGGATGCTGATAACTTTTCATTAAACGCTTTTTTGTGGCGGCAATTAAAATAACAGCCAAAGCAATCGGCAGTATCAATCCATTAACAGCGCCTGCTAAAATTAATAACTCCCTTGGCTTGCCTACTAAAACAAAGATGATGGTAGTGATAATAATAAAAAGAGAAATGAACCATCGCTCATATTTTGCAAATACAGGATGAAAAGTTTTAAAGAAAGAAACAGAAGTATATGAAGCACCGATAACAGAAGAAATGGCTGCACTCCACAATACCACACCAAAAATTTTAAACCCTACCTGCCCGGCGGCAGACTGAAAAATACTTACTGCAGGATTATCCTTATCCAATGTTGCTCCATGAGATAATACACCAACGACGGCAGCAAAAAGAATGAACCGCATCAATGCAGAAATTAAAACACCGCTTATAGCGCTCCGGTTTACCTGCGGAATACTTTCTCTTCCTTTTATCCCTGCATCCAGCAAACGGTGAGCGCCTGAAAAAGTTATATACCCACCAACCGTTCCGCCAACAATAGTAACAATAGCAGCGGCGCTTATCTTCTCCGGGATAAAAGTATGGTGCACAGCCTGCACCAGTGGCGGATGCGCAAGAAATGCAATGATGAGTGTGAGCGCAATTTTAATTATTCCTAAAAATGGCGTGAGCACATCCAGCATCTTACCTATCTCTCTCACCCAAAATAAAACAAGAGCGATAACACAGCTTATGATGGCGCCCTGTTGAAACGATAAACCTGTCAGCACATTTACGCCCAGTCCGCAGCCGGCAATGTTGCCGATGTTAAATGCAAAGCCGCCGAGCACTACCAATATCATTAAAAAATATCCCAGGCCAGGCAATAATTTATTGCCAAGGTCCTGCGCTCTTAATTCGCTGATGGTAAGTATGCGCCATGTGTTTAATTGTGCGCCGATATCCAGCAATACAGAAACCAATATTACAAAGCCGAAGCTTGTCATTAGCTGTTGCGTAAATACGGTTGTCTGTGTTAAAAACCCCGGACCGATGGAAGAGTTAGCCATTAAAAATGCAGCACCCAGTACAGCAGAACCCCTGCTGAAGAATTTATATTTTGAGCTTTGTTTTTTGGTAGTCATCTTTTGTACTGCTATTAAACATCATGGAGTTTACCCTGAGTATGTCGAAGGGTCACTCACTTGTACTGCATACCACTACTCAACTTGCTTATATTTTAACCCAATATAAGGCAGCTTTGGGAAATAATCGTTTGTATATTTATGAGCCGAACATCACTTTATGAAATACATCTTAAAAATTATCTTAGGAGTTTTATTAACCATTAATTTATATGGACAAGAGAAATGCGATATCAAAAAAATGTCGACACAGGATAAAATTCTTTTAAAGAAATTTTGGAAAGACCTTACTGACGCCTTAAATACAAAAAATAAAGAAAAATTATCAACGCTTGTACGATTTCCTTTTAATTGTACTCGGTGCATTATTGACACTTCGCATCCTACAGATGAACCTTCTGTTCGGATAACAAAAAAACAGTTTGACCAAAGTCAGTACAAAATTTTCTTTGAGAATAAATTTATAGATATGGCGAACAAATACACACTCCCTAAAGATTTTTTCATATTTACTTCTGGCTATAATACCCTTAATAAAAAGTGCTCGTATAGTTTCAATTATATATCTGTTACGGAAACTAAGCAACATCCCGGAAGACAAGAATGGTTTGACATACAAAAAATTAGTGGAAGATTTAAAATAATATCTACCTGGACGCTTCCTTAAACGAAAACCATATTTATAAATGCCCTTTTACCCCCTTCCAAAAACGAACGCTCCAATCTTGTTGCAACCATCAGCAACAATATTTTACATGAACTGAAAGGAATTACGTTGGCAGTGCCTGCTTCTCTTTGAAAAATTTTCTTTTTATAGCAGGGTACGCCCAATACATAACTTTTGTTGATATGATTCCTATACCTGCACCGGGCAACAGGTCCCTGAACCAATGCTTATTATTATACATGCGCAGGTATCCTGTTGTTACTGCCATTGCATAGCCTGTGAGTCCAAGCCAGGGTGATACATCTTTATATTCTTCTCTTAAAAATCCTGCGGAAACAAAAGCAGTAGCGGTATGTCCCGAAGGAAAGGCATTTGTACCAAACCCGTCGGGCCGCTGTATTTTTGTAATCGCTTTTAATGATTGAACAGTGATACCCATTACAGCATTTGACAGTAAATAGATCATTGTCCTGTCCCTGAAATTGTTTTTGCCTTTTATACCAAGAGCATTCAGCCCATACACAGCAGCAGCCGGGGCATACTGCAGGTAGTTATCTATTTTTACCTGGCTATGCGGATGATCTACCCATATCTCTTCATGGATACTGTTATCCAGTTTTAGCAAACCGTCATTCTCCAGGGAAAGAAATCCGTATGAAATTAACCCGGCAGGTAATATCAGTGACCTTAATCTTTGGCTACGCTGGTTAAGATTTGCGGGCAGATTATTAATTAAAGTTTGTGGCTTTGCATTTAATACACCGGTTGTATATATACTATCCTCCTGTTGAGCCATACCCTTTATTAATAAAAGGGCAAACAACAGGGAAAGAAAAAATTTTATCATCTTAATAATATCGATACAATGAATAGTGATATTTTAAAAGCACTATCCATAAATCTCAAAGCTATACACCAATTTTGAAGGAATTTTGAATATTACAACACCAGCTTTCCCTGGTAGTAATCTAAAATTTTTGTCTGGAAAATATAATCATACTTAGCGCTGATGAGATTAATGTTAGCCCTGTCGAGATTATTTTTTGCAATTAAATAATCTATCTGTGTTGATACTCCTTCATTGTATCTTACTTCGGCAGCTTTAAATGCGGTGGTAAAATCATTCACTTGCTGCAGCAATGTTGTATATCTCCTGTAAGCGCCTGACATATTAAAATATGCCTGCTCAATATTTTGCTTCAATTGTATTTTGGCGGTCTCAGCAATGTATTCAGTATTCTTAAGGTCGTTCTTAGCCAATGCTACATTGTTTCTTGCCCTAAATGCATTTAAGATAGGGATACGGATACCAAGATTAATAGAGGTGCTGTAATTATTAGTAAACTGGCTGGAGTAACTTATCTTTTGTGAGCCGTAATTATTTATTGTAGTTATAACAGGCTCTTTGCTTCCGTTTAATATTATATAATCCCCGGATGGTTGTTGCAGCGAATTGAGAAATATTGCATTTTGTGCTGCGCTTGAATAATTGGTGCCAAGGTTACCGCCTAAACCAATTGCTGGATAAAATTGTGAGCGGGCAACACCTATAGCTTTCTCTGCGCTTTGCTTTCTTAACTCTGTTGCTTTTATATGCGCCAGTTGTGATAATGCGGTTTGATAAATTGAATTTACATCGGCATCATAATTCAATGCATACTGGTCAGCCGTTAATCTTTCCACTTCCATATTATTGTCATAAGGAATATTCATTAGCTGCAACAAACTAAGCCTGGCGGTCTGCACAGCATTCTCATTGGTGATAATTGCCAGTTCATCATTTGCCAGCGACCCTTTTAATTCGTACAACTGTGCAGGAATTATAGAACCTTCTTTATTTAATATCTCCAGTCTTTCTACCTGCTTTTTTGAGAGCGCTACCTGGTTTCTTGATTGGGCAAGCTGGTCTTCATTATTCAATATCTGCAAATAAGCAAGAATGATATTGAGTGTAAGATTATCTTTTACGGTTTGCAGTTCCATCTTACTTGCCTCATATCCATATGCATTTTGCTTAATAAAATTTTTGATCTGGAAACCATTGAACAAAGTGAGGTCTGCACTTACATTATAATTACCATAAGTGATATTCTGGCTTGCATAGCTATTAGTAAAAGGATCAATACTGCGTCCCTGGTTTAGGCCATGATTTATATTGGCTAACACATCAGGTAAGCGGTTATCCTTTGCCTGCCTGTAATTGATGGATGCATTCTGCATTTGCAGATCACCTTGTTTTACCAGCAGGTTGTTGGCAATGGCTGTATCAACACATTGTTTTAATGTAAAAATTTTCTGTGCGTAAATAGTATTCCCTGTCAATAAAATAATAAGAAATATAACGCCCCTATATCCTGTTTTCATAATTGTGTTTTATAATTACATTTGAATTCTTCCATCCAGAAGATTAATAATTCTTGATCCGTATTCTGCATTTTTTTCTGAATGTGTTACCTGGATGATGGTTACACCTTCATTATTCAGTTCTTTAAATAAACCCATTATTTCTTCACCCTGTTTTGAATTGAGATTACCTGTAGGCTCATCTGCCAGCAATAATTTGGGCTTTGCAATCAATGCTCTTGCAATACCAACCAGTTGCTGCTGGCCGCCGGATAATTGCGAAGGAAAAAGATCTTTCTTTCCTACTATCTGGAACTTATCCAGCATATCAGCAACTATTGCTTTTCTTTCTGAGCCTTTTACATCCTGGTACAAAAGCGGCGTTTCTATATTTTCATAAACAGTAAGCTCATCAATTAAATGATATGCCTGGAAAACAAAACCGATATGGTGTTTGTATAATGCTGAGCGCTGTTTTTCTTTCATTTTAAAAACATCATTACCCATAAAATTGTAACCACCTTCATTGGGTACATCCAGCATACCAATAACATTCAGCAGCGTTGATTTGCCTGAACCTGATGGCCCCATGATGGAAATAAATTCTCCTTCAGCAACAGTCATATTTATATCTTTTAAAATAAAAACAGGCCGGCCGCCCTGCATATGCCATTTTGATATTCTTTCTAATTGTATCATAATTATTTTTATTCTGCTCTTAAATTTTTTACAGGATTACTTAATGCCGCTTTAATGGCCTGGAAACTTACCGTTATCAATGCAATAAGCAATGCAGCTATACCTGCCACCGCAAAAATCCACCAGCTTATATTTACCCTGTAAGGAAAATCTTCAAGCCATTTATTCATTGCCCACCATGCCACAGGAAAAGCTATAACAGAAGCAATAAAAACAGGCTTCAAAAAATTCTTAGAAAGCATGGTAACGATGTTCATAACACTTGCTCCCAACACTTTCCTGATCCCAATTTCTTTTGTGCGCTGCTCAGCACTAAATGCAGCGAGCCCAAATAATCCCATGCATCCCACAAAAATTGCCATTACCGTGAATATCCAAAGTAATGAGCTCAGCTTATCTTCCGCTTTATACATAATGGCAAAATTTTCATCGAGAAATTTGTAATCAAGCGGGTAATCAGGAGAAAATTTATTCCATGCAGATTTTATAAAGGCAATTGTTTTTGGAAGATCGGCAGCTTTTACCTTCACGGCCATTTTAGCTATCACGGGGGAATATATCTGCAGCACAGCTGCACTTACTTTTTCATGTAAGCTTTTATAATGAAAGTCTTTTACTACCCCGATAATTTTACCTTTCTTAACAGGGTTGAGTGAATCCTTTTCCCATTTATTCCACGCCAGCGGCTGCCCCACTGCATTTTGAGGTGTTTTAAAACCCAATTCTCTTACGGCGGTTTCATTTATAATAAAAGCTTCAGAAGTATCTGTTGCAAAATTCCTGGAAAAATCTCTGCCTTTCACCAGCTGCAAACCCATCGTCTTTATATAATCATGATCAACAATAAAAAGATTTACGGATTGCGTTTTATCTCCCTCTTTTCCCGGTACTATTATCTCATCACCAGCCAACACATCACCGGGCAAACCATATCCTGCGGTAGCAGAAACAACACCCGGGGTTCGTAATATTTCCTGTTTAAAAGTTTCAGGATGTTTCTCTACATCGCCCCGCACATCAAAATATATTACCTGGTCTTTATTAAAGCCAAGGTCTTTATTATGAAGAAAGGTTATTTGCCTGTAAACAATAGTTGTACAAACGATCAGCAATGCGGATAATGCAAATTGTACAATCACCAATCCTTTGCGTAATGATGATGAAAAACCCGTATTGCCGGCACCAGGCTTTAAACCTTTTAATACTTTGATGGGCTGAAAACCTGACATAAATAATGCAGGATATATTCCTGCTAATATGCCAATGACTATTCCGGCAAGCAATATGGATAATGCCAAAAGCGGGTTGGAAAAAAATGGAAATGAAATATTTTTTTCTGTAAACCTGTTTAAAGAAGGAAGAATAAGCAGGGCGGCAATTACTGAAATAATAATAGAGGCCATAGCAAGCAAAACGCTTTCACTGGTAAATTGAAGCACCAGTTGCCGGCGATCTGCGCCAATAACTTTTCTTACACCAATTTCTTTTGCTCTTCTGAATGACCGTGCTGTGGCAAGATTAATAAAATTAAAAATGGCAATAATTAAAACGAAGATGGCAATAATGGTAAGCGCTTTTACATAATCAGCATTTCCTCTTTTTGCATTATCATAAATAAAATCTGAAGAGGTAAGATGAATATCTTTTAAAGCTTGTAAATAAGGTGAAAAAGTAAATCCTCTTTCTTTATTTTTTGGATCTGCTTCTTTTTTTACAGCCAGCTGAAATTTATTTTGCAGCTGCTGAATATTTGTTCCCGGCTTTACTTTTATATAAGTGAAGAACTGCTGCCATTGCCAGTTTTGCATCCTCTCCTTAGGTAATCCCAATGCTGATAATGGCATTATAAATTTAAAGTCAAGGTGAAAGTGCGGGGGCAGGTTGGCTAATACACCTTTCACTACTACATCAGATTTATTTATTTTGATCACCTTGCCTATGGGGTCCTGCGACCCAAAAAATGTTTTTGCAAAATCCTCTGTTATTACAATAGAATTAGGATCAGAAAGCGAAGTATTGGGTTCACCTTTTAAAAACTTCAATGGGAAAAAATTGAAGAAAGAAGGCTCTGTAGCTATCCATTTTTCTTCGTAGGTTTTCACATCACCATTCTCTACAAGCATTTTGCTGTTTAGCATGATGATTCTGTTTGTGTTCTCTACTTCAGGGTATTGCTGCTGAACGTATGTTGCAAACATTGGTGGCACACTTGCTGTAGAAGTGACTCCCGTATTATCAGTGCGTTTTGTATAAAAGCGATAAATGTTTTCCCCGCCTTTTATAAATTTATCATATTGCAATTCATCCCAAACAAATAAGCCAATAATAAGGCAGCCCGTTAATGCAATAGATAAGCTTACAATGTTTATACCGCTGAATCCTTTATAACGGTTAATATTTCGTAACGCGGTTTTTAAATAATTTTTTATCATACAAAATATTTATTCTGTTCGTAAATTATTGGCCGGGTTTGTTAACGCAGCTTTTGCAGAATGAAACATCGCCGTTGATGCTGCGGTGATCACAATTACAAGAGCTGATAATATAAAAGGGATTACAGATAAGCCAATGTTATAAGGAAATATCTGCAACCACCTGTTCATAAAATAATAAGCCACCGGGAAAGCAATAAGAACTGCAATTAATGCCAGCCATAAATAATTTTTAGTGATCATGGTGATCACCTGGATAATACTTGCTCCCAT